>NZ_DASXJD010000001.1:0-3543 GCF_036497585.1 Actinomycetospora sp.
TCTCCAGCGGCTCCGTGCCGATCCAGGCCCACACACCGACGAGGCGTTCGGCCTCGGAGTCGAGAAGCCCCGAGGCATCGGTCAGCAGCCAGGTGCGCCGGCCCTGCCGCCGGTCGCGGATGGCGTCGACGGCCGCGACCAGCGGATCCAGCAGGGTGTGGGCGTGGGGCCCGTCCGGCGCAAGGGGGTGCGGGCGGGACGGGGCCTCGCGCTTGACGGACAAGAAGGCCTTGCCCAGCTCGCGCATCTCCTCGCGTCCCAGCCGTTTCCGCAGGCGAGGCAGGAGATCTCGCTCCTCCGTCGCAAAGTGGGCCCGCACGCAGGCGAGGAGTTCCACGATGGCCGCCTCGTGCAGCGCGGGACCGGACCTGCAGTCCTCGACGGCCGACAGCAGCCGCCGCGTCGCACGGTGGTCCTCCCGGCCGGCCGCGGCCTCGTCGGGCAGCACCCTGGTCATGGCCGGGTAGAGCACGCGCTCCTCGACGTCGTTGTGCAGCACGAGCTCGTATGCGATCTGGTCCAAGAGGATCTCGCGGCGCCCGCGCCCGGACTCCACGTGCTGGAACCGCCGCTCGACCGCCGCGTGATCGGCGGTGATGAGGGCGTCGATGTCACCGGGCAGCATGGGCAGGCCCCTTCAGGTCGGGTCGTGGTCGGGTCGTGCGTCGGGTCCCAGGGCTCGGCTCTACCCGCACACCCACGTCGAATGGGTGCTTCGCCACCGGAAATGCCCGCTACAGAAGCAGATTGATCAGGATCGTCACGACGGCGGACGCGACGCCGGAGAACGCGATCCATGGCGCGGGCGCGCCACGGATCGCGGTGCGGTCGACGCCTCAAGTGCCGGTTGGACCAGGGAACGACCGACGTGGACGGCCAGTTTTACGACCAGGACCGGTGGAGGTACGCGCTCGGACAGGGCTACCTTCGTCCCTCGTCATTGTCGCGGTTCAGGGATCCCGGGGGTCATGCAGCGACGCCGTCGCCGGGTCGGCCTCCTGCTCTCGTGCCCGCAGGCAGTTGTCGACCGCGATGACGCCGGGCACGCGCGACACCACCGCCACGAGCACGCCGATGTCGCTGGGGAAGCGGGTCGTCCCACGCAGCGTCACGACGCCCTGGCTCACCGACGCGGCGGCCTTGTGCTCCTCGGGCACGCGCAGGGGCTCAGCGAGCAGGTCCCGGAGATCGGCCTCGATCTGCGCGTCGCTGCGGTGGAAGGGCTTGAGCAGGTCGTGCCGGGAGACAATCCCGACGAGCCGGCCGCGGGCGCACACCGGCAGGCGCTTGTGCCGGCCGTCGAGCATGCGCCGGGCGGCGACGGTCACGTCCTCGTCCGGTGGCACGGTGTCGACCGTCGTGGTCATCACGTCCGCGGCCACGCGGGCAGCGGCCTTCTTCACCCAGGACGTGTCATGGCCGCGGAGGAGGTCACGCAGCATCCCGAGGTGACGGCGCCGGCCTTCGCCCGTGTATGCCTCCTTGGCGATGAGGTCCGCCTCGGTCACAATCCCGACCAGAGCACCCTGGGCGTCGACGACGGGCAGGCCGCTGATGTCGTGCTCGAGGAGTGCGTCAACCATCTCCCCGAAGGCCGCCTTCGGCCCTACCGTGACTACCTCCGTGGTCATCACGTCCCGGACCTTCACGGAGTAGCGCGTTCCAGCAACCTCTGATGTGGCGCCATGTTCCTTTGTGGCAGGCATTTCCATCCTCCTCGTCGCGGATTCCGATGCGTTTCGCATGGTCCCCGCCTTGCACGGCCGGTACACCACGCAGCCGCGTAGAGGTCGTCGAGCTCGACGTGGCCAGGCCACCAGGGAGGCAGTGGCGCCGTCCGCCGAGCGGACCAGCACTGGGGATCCGATGCCGCGGGTCGTCGGGGTTGTCGTAGGTGACGACGAGCGCGTCGTCGGTCAGGTCGACCCGGGATCGTGGGCCCGGTCACCCGGTCTCCGGATCGGGCACCGCGTCGAGGGATCACGGGCCGGGCTCGGCATGGGCAGCTGTACGGCGCTGCCCTCAGCGACTTTCGGCGATCACGCAGACGTCGAAGTCGTCCGCGGCGATCAGCAGCTCGTGGACCAGCCGGATTGCCATGGCGCCCTCGCCCACCGCGGAGGTGAGCCGCTTGACCGACCCGCTGCGCACGTCACCCACCGCGAACACCCCCGGCCAGCTGGTCTCCAGCAGGTGCGGGGGACGGCCCGGGCCGTGGGTCTCGGGCAGCCCGGGGTCGGCGCCGGCCGCCTCCGCCCCCTCGTCCCCGGTGAGGACGAAGCCCCGGTCGTCCAGCGCGATGCTGCCCGCGAGCCACCCGGTGCACGGCTCCGCCCCGATGAACACGAAAAGAGGTGCCACGTCGAGGGTGCGCCGCTCGCCGGTCTTCGTGTTCTCCGCGACGACGGCGTCCAGCTCGCCGCCGCGGCCGCGTAGTTCGCGAATCTCGCTGTTGCACATCAACTCGACGGCCGGGTTCCGCTCGATCTGGTCGACCAGGTAGCGGGACATGGACTCGGCGAGGTCGTCGCCGCGGACGAGCAGGTAGACCTTCGGCGAGTGCTGGGCGAGGAACACGGTCGCCTGCCCGGCGGAGTTGCCGCCGCCGACCACCGCGACCGGCCGTTGGCGGCAGTACTGGGCCTCCACCAGCGTCGCGGCGTAGTAGACGCTCCTGCCCTCGAAATCCGCCAGCCCGGGCACATTCAGCCGCCGATAGCGGGCACCGGTCGCGACGACGACGGCCCGGGCGCGGAACTCGCTGCCCGGGTCGACCCGCACCACGATGTGGTCCCTGCCGCGCGCGAGCCCGGTGGCCTCGACGGGGACGCCGAGGCGGGCGCCGAACTTCTCCGCCTGGATCACCGCCCGGTCGGCCAGCTCCGCGCCGGAGATACCGGCGGGGAAGCCGAGGTAGTTCTCGATCCGGGACGACGTCCCGGCCTGGCCGCCCGTGGCAATCGCGTCGAGGACGACGGTCGAGAGGCCCTCCGAGGCCCCGTACACGGCCGCCGCGAGGCCGGCCGGCCCCGCGCCGACGACGACGAGGTCGCAGACGCCATCCGCGGACGTCGGCGGGTCGAAGCCGGTCAGCTCGGCCAGCTCCGCGTTGCTCGGGTTGCGCAGCACGCGGGTGCCGCGCCAGATGACGACGGGGGTATCTCCCGGGCCCACCCCGAGCTGGCGCAGCAGCTCCTCCGCGCCCGGGTCCGACTCGAGGTCGACCCATTGGTGCGGCAACCGGTTGCGGGCGGCGAACTCACGCAGGCGCCGGCTGTCGGCGGAGTAGCGGGAACCGATGATCCGCAGTCCCGCACCGGCGGCGATCAGCAGCTCCCGCCGGATAAAGAACGCGCTGAGCACCACGTCGCCGAGGTGGCGGTCGCGGCCCACGATCCGCCGCAGGCCGTCCACCGGCACCGCCAGCACCTCGCCGGGTTCGCGGACGACACAGGTCACGAACGACGGCTGGCCGGTGAGGAGGCCGAGCTCGTCGAGGAACCGGCGCGGGCCGTGGACCCGGATCACCCGCTCGCGCGGGGT
>NZ_DASXJD010000002.1:0-37933 GCF_036497585.1 Actinomycetospora sp.
GTCGATGGGAGCCGGTCAGACCTACCAGTGGGCGGTCGCCCACCCGGAGATGGTGCAGCGCGCGGTCCCGTTCTGCGGGTCGAGCGTCACCGCGCCGCACAACAAGGTCTTCCTCGAGTCGCTCGCGACCGCGCTGGTCGCCGACGCGGCGTACGCCGACGGCGACTACCCGCCCGACCGCCCGCCGGTGAAGGGCCTGCGCGCGTTCGCCCGGATCTACTCCGGGTGGGGCTTCTCGCAGGCCTTCTACTGGACTGAGGCGTGGCGCTCCCTCGGGTTCACCTCGCTCGACGACTTCCTGTTCGGGTTCTGGGAACAGTTCTTCCGCGACGGCCGGGACCCGAACAACCTGCTGACCATGCTGCGGACGTGGCACGCCGGCGACGTCGGGAACACGCCCGGCTTCGACGGCGACACCCGGGCCGCGCTGCGCTCGATCCGGTGCCCGCTGCTCTCCCTGCCCGCCGAGAAGGACCTGTACTTCCCGCCCGAGGACGAGTATTGGGCCTCGCAGTTCATCCCGGACGGGGACGTGCGGGTGATCCCCGGGGTCTGGGGTCACTTCGCCGGGGGCGGGCAGAACCCCGAGGACACCGCGTTCGTCGACGCCGCGATCCGGGAGATGCTCGGGCGCCCGGGCTACACCGGCTGAGCTCGGGCGCTGCTCAGAGCGCGAGGAGCGGGACGACCGCGGCCGCGACACCCGCGAGCCCGACGACCACGCCGGTCACGGCGACGCCCCGCCCCGCCCGGTGCCGCCCGGCCCCGAGGCCCGCGCACGCCGTCGCGAGCAGCGCCGTCACCAGCGGCACGACGGGGGCGAGGGGAGACGCCCCGAACCGGCCGAGCACCGCCGGGTCGGCCGCGACCACGACCGACGCGAGCAGGGCGAGCACCCCGAGCACGAGGCCGACCAGGCCCGGCACCCGACCCGTCCCGGGGCCGTCCGCGACACCGGCCCGGCCCCGGCGGGCGGGGCCGGCCGCCTCCCCGCGCCACCTGCACGGCGACGTGCGGGGGCGCGGAACGGGGCGTCGGGCTGGGACGGGGCATGCGGGAGCTCCGGGTGCTCGGCGGACGCGGGGATACGGCTGCCCGGAGGATCGCCCGACGACACGGCGGCGTTACCCGGCCGTGACGCGCACAGGCGGTGCCAGGCGCGGGCCAGTGACGTCGCTATCGGCGTCACCACACGCACCGTGCACGTACAGCACGGCCAGCTTCGTCACCGCTGCTCCCGGGTGAGCTCCACGTACGGCCGCCAGAAGCCGTTGCGCAGCATGGTGCGCAGGTCCCGCCGCTGCCGCACGAAGAGCACGATCGCGAGCACGAGGTAGATCGCCGAGACGACGAGGAGCTCCAGGTCCTGGGCGGGGCCGCTCAGCACCGCGGCCAGCACGAACTGGAGCGCGAACAGCCCGAGCAGCGCGAGCGCGCCGGGCACCGTGATCGACAGCGACACGAGCAGCGCCACCGCGAACAGCGACTGGGCGGCGGTGAGCAGGAGCTCCTCGCGCTGCTCGGCGTCGATCGGCAGGCCGTGCAGCGACCCGGAGGCGAGCGCGAACACCAGCGGCAGGGTGCCGACGAGCAGGGACCACTGGTTCACCTTCGAGGAGACCAGCGTGGCGAGCGCGTCGGTGGTCTTGAGCCGCCAGGCGTAGAGCCCGGCGACGAGCAGCTCCGGTGCTTCGGAGGCGAGCGGTGCGACCCACTGGACCAGGAAGAACTGGCTGATGCCGAGCTCGGTGCCGGTCTCGACCAACGAGTTCGCGAAGTGCTCCGCGCAGAGCAGGATGACCGCGGCCGCCACGACGAACAGCCCGATGTACCAGACGCGGCGGGGGGTGGCGGCCTGCCGGCCGACCCAGGCGGAGGGTCCGATCAGCTCCGGGTCCTCGGCCGGGGCGCGCGCCACGCGGATGCTGTAGCCGACGAAGATCCCGACGAGGACGACGAGGTCGACCAGCGTGATGCTGACACGGAATGGCAGGGTCAGCGAGTACAGCGTCGCGAGCAACAGGAACGCCAGCGGGACCGCGTCGGTGGGCAGGAGCGTGACCCGCGTGGAGTGCCCCCGACGCCGGGTGGTGCCGCCGTCGCCGTGCGCGTCGCGACCCCGGGCCGCGTCCCGCCGGAGCCGGATCGCGGCGAGGAGCACCACCAGGGCCCAGCCGATGCCCACGAGGATCCGGTTGGCCCCGGTCATGTTGGCCAGCGCCAGCCCGCACGGCGACTGCTCGGTCGAGCCCGGCGGCAGGCAGGTGGGGCCGTACTGGGCGTAGGCGTTGCCGCCCTCGATGGTGAAGACGAAGTCCACCGCGTACTCCGGCAGCACCGCGACCAGCGCCAGCAACGCGATCGCGAGACCGGCCGAGATGTCGACCTGCGCGGCCTCCGCGGCCCAGGACAGCAGGAACGCCGCCCCGACGATCGCGAGCCCGTAGAGCAGCGCGTCGACCGGCGGCGAGACCGACAGGCCCGCGACGCTCATCACGACGCCCGGTAGCGCTATGCCGACGGCTCCCGCCAGGTAGAGCGGTGACCGGTTCGGGCCACGCGGCGGGGAGGCCCCCGCGGAGTCGGGCATATCGGAGTCCCTACCCGGCGCGGGGCCGGCGCACCCGTGCACCACGCCGGACCCACCCCCCTGTCACGTCACCCGTCGGTGTCAGGCACCGTGACGGCGCTCGATCGCCCTGGATCCGACCGCGACGACCGGCCCGGTCGTCCTGCGAGGTGACCCGCGCACCGTGCTCTCCGCACTGCCCTTGCCCGCCCTGCTCCCCCTCGTCGCCCCTCCCCTCGGGGGCACCGCGCCCGACTGCGCCGCCGATGCCGGCTCCTGGTGCGCCCGGGTCTGGTCCTGGACCGGCCTGGCCTGGCTGGCCCGCGGCGCCGACGGCACGGTGTCGGTGCTCGCCTCGGTGATCGGGATCGTCCTGGTCGCGGTCGCGCTGCGCACCGTGGTCAACCGGGTGATCGGGCACGTGGCGGCCGGCGTCGGCGTCCCCGGCGTGGTCGGCCTGCTCCGGCGCAGGCACGGGGTGAGCGACGCCGCCCGCATCGAAGCCTTCGGGTCCGCCCGGCGCGCCCAGCGCGCGAGGACGGTCGGCTCGGTGCTGCGCTCGGCCACCACGATCGTGATCTTCGGGACCGCCTTCATGATGGTGCTGTCCCGGCTCGGCGTGAACCTCGCCCCCGTGCTCGCGTCCGCCGGGGTCCTCGGCCTCGCGGTCGGGTTCGGCGCCCAGAACCTGGTCCGGGACTTCATCTCCGGCATCTTCATGCTGCTCGAGGACCAGTACGGGGTCGGCGACCACGTCGACCTCGGCGACGCGGTCGGCACCATCGAGCGCGTCGGCCTGCGCACCACGTCGGTCCGCGACGTCTCCGGCGTCGTCTGGTACGTGCGCAACGGCACCATCGAGCGCGTCGGCAACGCCTCGCAGGACCACGCCGTCGCCGTCGTCGACGTCCCCATCCAGCTCGACGCCGACGTCGAGGAGGCCGGCCGGGTCGCCGCGCGCGCGGCGCACGAGGCGGTCGAGGACGGGCTGGCCCACGACGTCCTCGACCCGCCCCGGGTGCTCGGGGTGCAGGACGTCAGCGAGTCGGGGATGACGCTGCGGGTGACGACGCGGACGCGCCCCAACCGGCAGTGGGCGGTCAAGCGGGCGGTCACCGAGCGGGTGGTCACGGACCTGCGCGCGACGACGGCGGACACCGCGGCCTGAGCGGTCGGTCGCGCGGTTAGGGTCGGCGCCCGTGGAGAGCCTGCGCCGCGTGGAGGACTGGCCGGTCGAGCACGCGGCGGCCGCGGTGTTGACCGCCCCGGGCACCGCCACCCACGGCGACACCGGCCGCCGCTTCCCGCTCGCGTCGGTGACGAAGCTGCTGGTCGCGGTGGCCGCGCTGCTCGCCGTCGAGGAGGAGGCCATCACCCTCGACGAGGCGGCCGGGCCGGAGGGCTCCACCGTCCGGCACCTGCTCGCGCACACCTCCGGGCTCGCGTTCTCCGAGCAGCGCGTGGTGGCGGCGCCGGGCACCCGGCGGCTGTACTCCTCGGCGGGGTTCGAGGTGCTCGCCGACCACCTCGCGGAGCGGACCGGGATCGCGTTCGGCGACTACCTGCACGAGGCGGTGTGCGAGCCGCTGGGGATGGGCTCGACGACGCTGGACGGCTCGCCGGGGCACGGCGCGACGTCGACGCTGGCCGACCTCGCGGTGTTCGCCGGCGAGCTGCGCGCCCCGACCCTGCTCGCCCCGGAGACGATGGCCGAGGCGAGGTCGGTGCAGTTCCCGGGGCTCGACGGGGTGCTGCCGGGGCTCGGGCACCAGCGGCCCAACGACTGGGGGCTGGGCCTCGAGCTGCGCGACCACAAGTCGCCGCACTGGACCGGCGCGTCGAGCTCGCCGGAGACCTTCGGGCACTTCGGGCAGTCGGGGACGTTCATCTGGGTCGACCCGGCCGTGGACGCCGCGTGCGTGGTGCTCACCGACCGGGACTTCGGCGACTGGGCCAAGGAGGTGTGGCCGGCGTTCACGGATGCGGTCCTCGCCGAGCTGGCCGGCCCGGGCTGACAGCAACGGCACGTTCCTGGCGTCTGACGTCAGGACGGCGCCGCTCACTCATCGGCCGAGGTCGGCGGCCTCCTTGACAGCAACGGCACGTTCCTGGCATGTGACGCCAGAACGCCGCCGCTCACTCATCGGCCGGGTGCGCGTCGTCAGCGCGGCACCACGAGCAGCAGCGACGTCTCGCCCGCCCGCTCCACCCGCAGCCCCGCGTCCGCCAGCACCGCCTGCACCCCGCCGGTGTCCTTCGGCCGGCGGCGGGTCGCCGCGAGGAGCCGCGCCGCGTGCCCCTTGGACGACTTGTTCGCGTGGCTCACCGTGGCCCGCGACCCGTCGGGCGCCTCCGACACCACGTCCAGCGTCGTCGCGCCCGGGGCGGGGGCCAGGGCCGCGTAGCCACCCGAGCGCAGGTCGACCACGTGCTCGTCGAGACCCGCGAGGACCGGACCGAGCACCGGGCGCCACACCGTGCGCAGCCTGCCCCGGCCAGGTAGCGCCGAGTCGGCCGAGAGCCGGTAGGCCGGGATCGGGTCGGTGCCCATGACCAGCCCGAACAGCGCCGAGCACACCGCGATCCGGCGCCGGGCCGTCGTCGTCAGGGACCCGGCGTCGAGGGCGTCGTAGAGCACTCCGGTGTAGCGGCGCAGGGCGGGGGCGGTCCGCGAGGACCTCAGCGACGCGTTCCGCTCGATCTCGTCGTCCTGACGCTCGCTGACCCCGAGCGCCGCGCGGGAGGCGGGGACGTCGTCGGCCAGCGCCACGACCTCGTCGACCAGCTCGCGGCGCACCGGGTTCAACGCCGGGAACGACAGCGCGTCCAGGTCCAGCGGCGCGCCGCGACCACCCGAGGCCTTGGTCTCGGACGGCGGCAGGACGACGAGCACGGTGCATGATCTCCCCGCGGAAGGGGTGGGGCGGTGTCGGGGGACCCGGAGCAGCGGTACGCCGAGGAGCTCGCCTGGGCCGCCGAGCACGTCCGCCTCACCGGTCCGCCGGTCGCCCGCGAACGGCCCTGGTCGACGGTGCTGCGCCTGCCCACCGCCGACGGCCCGGTCTGGCTCAAGGCCACCACGCCGGCCGCCCGCGCCGAGGTCGGTCTCTCCCGGATCCTCGCCGTCCGGGCGCCCGGGGCGGTGCTCGTCCCGATCGCGCGCGACGACGACCGCGGTTGGCTGCTGCTGCCCGACGGCGGTCCCACGCTGCGCGACGGCGAGCGAATCGCGGCCGCGGTCGCGGCGGCCCTGCGGGTGTACGCGGCGCTGCAGCGGGCGGTGGCGCCGGCGCGCGCGGAGGTGCTCGCGGCGGGCGTGCCCGACGCCTCCCCGGGCGCGCTGCCGGCGCGCTTCGAGGACGCGCTCGCCGCGACGGGTCTCGACGACGACGTGGCCCGCCGCCGCGCCCTCGTCGTCCACTGGGCCGCGGCGCTCGCGGACTCGCCGGGCGCCGACCTCGTCACCGTCGACCACCAGGACCTCCACCCCGGCAACATCGTGGCCCCGTCCGACGACCACGGGCCCCGCTTCTACGACCGGGGCGACGCGGTGCTCGCGCACCCGTTCGCCTGCCTGCTCGTCGCGCTCGGCGGGCTCGCGCGCGCCCTCGGCGTCGGAACCGACGACGCGGCGGTCCGGGCCGCCCGCGACGCCTACCTCGACGGGTTCTCCGACCTCGCCGGGCACGACGACCTCGTGCGCACCGCCGAGCTCGCGTGCCGGGCGGCCGTGGTCGCCCGGGCGCTGACCTGGCACCGCGCGGTGGGCGCCGCCGGGCCGGGCCACCGCTTCGCGGGGGCGCCCCGCGCGACCCTCGCGACGATCGGCTCGAGGTCGCCGTTCCACGCGGCGTGACCGGGTTCCCCCGGCCGGGCGTGAGCCGGGACCGTCAGGGGTGGTCCGTACCCTCCGACGAGTGGCGCAGACCGAGCGGAGCAGACGCTGGAGGCCGTCCCGCGCCGGGATCCTGAACGTGTACCAGTACCAGGACGAGGTGCTGGACTTCGCCGACGGCCGCCTGCTGCTGCGGGGAGTCAACGGGTCGGGCAAGTCGACCGCCATGAACATGCTGCTGCCGTTCCTGCTCGAGGCGGACGTCCGCAAGATCGACGCCGCGGGCGAGCAGCGGGGCGTGCTGCGCAGCTGGATGCTCTCCGACAACGACGACACGCAGCGCACCGGCTACCTGTGGATCGAGTTCCTCCGGGACACCGCCGACGGGGGTGTCGAGCACCGCACCGTCGGCTGCGGCATCCGCGCCAACCGCAGCACCGACCGGGTCACCACGTGGTGGTTCTCCACCGACCGCCGCGCGAAGATCGACTTCCGGCTCACCGAGGCCGACGTCCCGTTCTCCGCCGAGGTGCTGCGCGGCGAGCTCGGCGCGCGCGGGGCGGTGTTCACCTCCACCGCGGAGTACCGGGCCGAGATCGGCCGCCGGTTCTTCGGCGGCACCGACCCCCAGGCCTACTTCCGCCTGCTGCACCAGGTCCGCAACCCCCGGGTGGGCGACCGCATCGACACCGACCTGCCCCGCACCCTGCGCGAGGCGCTGCCCCCGGTCCCGGAGGACGCGGTGTCCGACGCCGCGCAGCCCCTCGAGGACCTCGAGGACCACCGCCGCAACGTCACCGACCTCGCGACGACGGCCCAGGCGCTCGACGGCGTCGTCGAGGTCTACGCCGACTATGCCCGCCGGGTGCTCACGACCGCGGTCGAGGGCGCGGCCTCGGCGGTGGACGCGGCGCGGACCGCGGCCACACGGCTGGAGCGTGATCGGGCGGTCGCCGGGCGGGCGGTCACGGCCCGCGAGGACGCCACGCGCGCCGTCGGCGACCTCACCGACGAGCACGCCCGTGCCACGGCCGAGCGGCAGGGGCTGGTGAGCCTCCCGGAGTACTCCGCCCACGCCGACCTGGTCCGCCGCCGCGACGAGCTCTCCCGCGCCGACGCGACCGCGGCCACGCTCGAGGCCGTCCGGGAACGGGCGCGGGCTCGGACGACGACGGCCGCCGACGCGGTCGGCGCAGCGCGGGGGCAGCTGGAGTCCGACCTCGTCGGCATCGCCGAGCACCTGGCCGCGGTGGCGACGTGTGCGCGCACCGCCGCGGCCGGGCCGGCGCTCTCCCGGCTGCCCGACCCGCCCGCGTTGGTCACCGAGCCCCGGCACGACGAGGCCGGCGGCAGCACCGTCGACGTCCCCGAGGACTCCTCGGACCCCACGGAGGACCTGGCCACGGCCCTCGTCGGGGTGGGCGACGGGCTGCGGGCGCACCGGGCGACGGTGCGTGGGCTGCGCGAGCGCGCCGGCGCCGCGGACCGGGAGTCCGCCACGGCCGACCGGGCCGACGCCGAGGCAGCCGAGGCCCGCGACCGGGCCGACGAGGCCGCCGAGCAGGCCGATGTCGCGCGGCGGGCGGCGCGGGCCGCGGCCGACGAGCACGCCGACGCCGTCGTCGCCTGGCGGGAGCGGCTCGCCGCCCACCTCGCCGCGGTGCCCGCCGCCGAACCGGGTGGCCCGTCGGGGTGGCTGGCCGCGCCGGCCCCCGACGACGCCGAGGACCACGGACCCGGCGACGACCTGCGGGCCCGCGCCGACGCGCTCGTGGGAGCGGCCCGTCGGCGCTCCGACGACGCCGCGGGCGCGCTCGCCGCCGCGCGCAGCCGGGCCACGACGGCCGTCGAGCGGGCCGCGGACGAGGTCGAGGAGCTGCGGGCCGAGTACGCCCGGGTCGAGGCGGCGGGGGAGCTGCCGCTGCCGCGGGAGCCCTGGCGGAGCGACGCCGACACCGACGACGCCGTGCTGTTCGCGTCGGTCGTCGACTTCGCCGAGGACCTCGACGACGCCGCCCGGGCCGGGCTCGAGGCCGCGCTCGAGGCGTCGGGCCTGCTCGCGGCCCGGGTGTGCGCCGACGGCGCGCTGCGCGGCGAGGGCGGGGAGCTGCTGGTGAGCGCGGCGTCGGGACGCGGACCTGCGACCGGCGGGCTCGCACGGTGGCTGACGCCGGTGGCCGGAACGGTGCCGGTCGAGGTCGTCGCCGGGGTGCTGGCGGCGGTCGGCGACGAGCCGGGCAGTGTCTCCGGCGGCCTCTGGGTCGGCCACGACGGATCGTTCGGCGCCGGACCGCTGCGGGGCCGCCACACCAAGCCGGCCGCCGAGCACGTCGGCACCGGCGCGCGGGCGCAGGCCCGGCAGCGGCGGCTGGCCGAGCTCGCCGACCAGGCGGGGCTGGCGCAGGAGCGGCTGGCCGTGGCGCGGGCGGTGTCGGCGGCGCTCGACGAGCACGCCGAGGCGCTGCGCGTGCTGATGCGTGAGCTGCCCCCGACCCGCGCGGTCGACGACGCCGTGTCCACGGCGACCGGCGCGACCCGCTACGCCGAGCAGGCCCAGGGGCGATCGGCCGAGCGTGCCGCCGCGGCCGCCGAGGCCCGGCGTCGGGCGGACGAGGCCGTGGCGCTGCTGCAGCAGGAGGCCTCCGACGCGGGTCTCCCGACCGACCCGTCGCGGCTCGAGGAGCTGCTCGAGGCGGTCGGGGACGCCGAGCGGGCGCTGGCGTCGGTGGAGTCCGCGACGGAGCGGGGGCGGCGCAGCGGGCGGGCGTGGCGCGAGGCGATCGCGGGCTGGGAGCGGGAGGTCGCCGAGCTCGGGCCCGCCGTCGCCGACCACCGCGCCGCGGCCGGGCACGCCGCCGCCGTGCGCACCGAGCTGGAGACCGTCGAGGCGTCATTGGGCGAGGAGCCGGCGAAGGTCGCGGCCCGGGTCGGCGAGCTCGACGAGCACCTGCGCGAGGTGGCGGGCCGGCTGGAGACCGCACGCGAGGAGCAGACCACCGCGACGGTCGCGGTCCGCGAGGCCGAGCTACGGGTCGAGTCGGCCCGGGAGACGCTCACCGAGCGGGAGACGGCGGCGACGGCGGGCCGGGCGAGGCTGGTCGAGGCAGTCGAGGTCCCCGGGCTCCTGGCGGCGGCCGAACGGAGCAGCACCGAGAGCGCCCAGGACGGAGCGAACGGCACTCTCGCACGCGCAGACGCAGCGAACGGTCCGCTCGCTCCGGACGAGGGCGGGCCCGACGACGACGGCGGTGCCCCGGAGCCCGTCCCGACCACCCCGGCCACCGTCGACGGCGCCCGCGAGCTCGTCGAGGCCCTCCGCGCCCGGATCCCGGCCCCGCGGGCGCAGGTCAGCGAGGACGCCCTGGAGAAGGCGCTGCGCTCGACCCGCGACCACCTCGCCTCCGGCTGGGACATCGAGTCCCGCCGCGGCGCCGACGGCGCGCCGCTGGCCGTCCACGTCACCGGGCCGAGCCGAGCCGTGCTCGCGCAGATGGTGCACCGGGTGGCGGTGCAGCGGCGTCGCGCGACCAGCCTGCTCTCCGCCCACCAGGACCAGGCGCTGCGCAACCTGCTGCACGGCCGGATCGCCCGCGAGGTGGCCGACGCGCTGTTCGCCGCCCGCGAGCTGGTGCAGCGCATCAACGGCATCCTCCGTGGCGTCACCTCGAGCCAGGGCATCGGCGTCCGGCTGGACTGGCGCCCCCGCTCCGACCTCGACCCGGAGACCGCGACGGCGCTCGAGCTGCTCGGCAAGCACCCCGACCTGCGCACGCCCGACGAGGACGACCGCGTCCGCGAGGCGGTCAAGGGCCTCGTCGAACAGGCGCGCAACCAGGACCCGGAGGCGTCGTACCGCACCGTCATCGGTGAGGTCCTCGACTACCGGACCTGGCACGAGATGCGGATCTACCTCCGCCGGCCGCGGCGCAGCGACGAGCTGCTGACGCGGCGCACCACGCTCTCCGAGGGCGAGAAGAAGCTGGTGACGGTGCTGCCGATGGCCTCCGCCGCCGCCGCGAGCGCGGCCGCGCACGATCCGCACGGCGTCGGCGCGCCCCGCCTGGTCCTGCTCGACGACGCCTTCGCCAAGGTCTCCGAGGACAACCACGCGAAGCTCTTCGGGCTGCTCGTCGATCTCGACGTGGACTTCGTCGTCACCTCCGAGCGGCTCTGGGGCACCCACGCCAACGTGCCGGCGCTCGCGATCACCGAGGTGCTGCGCGACCCGGAGCTGCGCGCGATCGCGCTGGTGCACTACCGCTGGAACGGCCATGACCTCACGGTCGCCGCATGAGCGCCCCGGGGATCCGGACGTCGGTCTTCGCCTACGTCACCGAGTCGCCCGACTACCGCGCGATCCTCGCCGTCTTCGCCGGCACGTTCTTCGCCGAGCTCACGCCCGCGGAGGTCACCGCCCGCCTGGCCGAGTCCGGGACGGCGCTCGAGGAGGTCACCGTCACGCAGCGGCTCGAGCAGCTGCGCGAGTGGGGCAACCTCGAGGTGTCGGCGTCGGTGGGGCAGGTCGGCACCGTCGAGGACTACTACCGGCGCCGCAACCGGTACCTCATCACCCGCGTCGGGCAGGAGGTCCACGACGTCGTCGAGGGGGTGCTCGCGCAGGTCGACGACGTGCGCGACGTCTCGCTCGGCCGCCTCGAGCAGCTCCGCGCCGGCCTCGAGACCCTCACCGTCCTCGACGCCGCGACCGCCCCGCCCGATCGGCTCGCCGAGGCGGTCCGGGCGGTGTTCGACGCGCACGTGGCGTTCTCCGCGGAGATCACGCAGTTCTTCGCGGCGATCAACCAGTGGCAGTCGCGGTTCGACCTCGACGAGGACGAGTTCGCGTTCTTCTCCGAGGTCCTCGTCGGCTACGTGGGCGAGCGGCTGGAGACCCTGCGGCGCGCGGCCCGCCCGATCGCCGGGCTGCTCGCCGAGGTCGCGCCCGTCGTCGGGACGATCGTCGAGCGGGCCGCGGACGGCCTCGCCGCGCGGGTCGCCGCCGCGGGTCTGTCGAGCGTGCGGGTGCGCCGCGAACCGGGCGCCGCCGAGGCGGACTGGGAGAACCTGGCGTCGTGGTTCGTGTCCGCCCCGGGGCGGCCCAGCCGGGTCCAGACCCTCGAGCGCGACGCGGTCGACGCCGTCCGGACCCTCACCCAGAACCTCACGCGGCTCTCGCGGACCGGCACCGCGGGGTCGTCGCGGCGGGTCGACTTCCTGCGGCTGGCGCTGTTCTTCGCGCGCTCCGACGCGGCGCGGGCCCACGAGCTGGCGTCGGCGGCGTTCGGGATGTTCGGCGCCCGGCACCTCGGCGGCGCGGGTGGCGACGACACCGACCCGGTCTCGTCGGCGACGTCGTGGTGGGACGCGCCGGTGGCGACGGTGCCGGTCTCGCTGCGCGAGCGCGGTGACACCACGAGCCGGGGGCGGACCTCCCGCGTACAGGACCGGACCCAGGAGCGTCGTCACCTGCTCGCCAAGCGCGCGGAGGCCGAGAAGCGCGCAGCCGCGGCCCGCGCCGAACTGCTCGAGGCGGGGGCCGGCGGGTTCTCGGCGCGGCTATCCGAGCCGGCGCTGCGCGAGCTGCAGCGGGTCCTGACGCGGGCCGTGGCCGACCTGGGTGCCGGGACGGCGTCGTCGGGGAGCATCACGCTCGACGGGGTGCGCTGCGAGGTCCGGCGCGAGCCCGGCTCGACCACGAGCGTGCCGACCCACGCGGGTGCGCTGCGGATCGAGGGGCTCGTCATGACGGTGGAGCCGGCGCCGTGAGCGGCCCGTCCGGCTGGAGCGAGCGGCACTTTCGCTGCTTCTACGTGAGCGAGAGTGCCGCTCGCTCGGTTGGCAAGGGGCGTGTCCGGTGACCGCCCCCCGTTCCGACCCGCAGCGCGACGGCGAGCTCGTCGCCGCCACCCGCGCCCTGCTCGCCCGGCCGTGGCGCACCGCCGAGTCCGACCCGGAGCTGGTGGCGCTCGTCCGCCGGCACGCGGACGTCCTCGACGCCTGGTTCACCCAGGAGCTCAACTACCGGCTCGTCGTCACCGCCGACACCGCGCGGCTGGTGAAGACCGGGCACGTGCCGCCGGACCGGCCGCTGCGCACCGTGTCGGCCACCCCGCGCGCCTTCACCTCCGCCGAGTACACCGCGCTCGCCCTGGTGCTCGCCGCGACCACGTCCGGCCCCGACCGCACCAGCCTGCGCGACCTCGTCAACGCGGTGCACTCCGCGGCGGCCGAGGCCGGCGTCGCCCTGGACACCGACGCCGCCTCGCGTCGGGCGCTGGTGACGGCGCTGCGGTGGCTGATCGCGCAGGGGATGCTGCGCGAGCTCGACCGGGGGGTCGCGTCCTACGAGCACGACGCCGACGCGGATGCCCTGCTCGAGGTCCGCCAGGATCGGATGGCGCTACTGCCGACGGGCGCCGTGGTAGCGGCGGAGAGCCCCGACGAGCTGGTCGCGCGGGCGCGGGAGCGGGGGTCCGCCGCCACCGCGGCCCGCCGCCGGCTGATCGAGGACCCGGTGCTGCTGGCCGGGGACGTCGACGCCGCGCGGTTCGCCGAGCTCCGCCGCCGGGCGGTCGACGAGGCCCGCCGGATCGAGGCCCGCACCGGGCTCGTGCTGGAGGCGCGCGCGGAGGGGTTCGCCGCGCTCGACGTCGATGGCGGCTGCTCCGACGTCGCGTTCCCGGCGGGAGGCACCGTCGCCCACGCGGCGTTGTTGCTGGTCAGCGAGCTCGTGTTCCAGTTCCGCCCCGCCGAGGACCCCGACCCGATCCCCTGGCCCTCGGTCCGCGAGGTCCTCGACGAGCTGGTGGCCGAGCACGGGCGCTACTGGTCGAAGGGCGCGCTGGCCGACCGCGACCGGTTCACCGCCGACGTCCTCGCGCTGCTGGTCTCGGTGCACCTCGTGGCGGTCGCCGATGACGGCGCGGTCCGGGTGCTCCCCCCGGCCGCGCGGTACGTGCCCGAGGTGACGGTGGCCGACGGCGAGGCCGAGGACGAGCAGCCGACGCTGCTCTGAGTGCCAGCAACGGCACGATCCTGGCGTCGGACGCCAGAACGGCGCCGTTCACCCGCCCCGGCCGGGGTCGTTCTACCGTGCGCGCCGTGGACGTGATGGCGCGCATCGACGAGCTGGTCGAGCTCGGCCGGACCGGGGACGCCGAGGAGGCGAGGAGCCGGCTCGTGGAGCTGTGGGGGGACGCCGAGATCCAGTCGGATCCGCTCGCCCGCTGCACGCTCGCCCACCACGCCGCCGACCTGCAGCCGGAGATCGTCGACGAGCTCGCCTGGGACCTGCGCGCCCTCGAGGCCGCCGACGAGATCACCGCGGAGCGGATCGGGGCCCACCACGCCTCGCTCGACGTCGCCGCCTTCTACCCGTCCCTGCACCTCAACCTCGGCGAGGACTACCGGCGCCTCCGGGACGCCGCCGGAGCCCTCACCACCTCGAACGTGCTCGCGCCTGTCTCGACGCCCTTCCCGACGACGGCTACGGGCGCATGATCCGGGCGGGCGTCGACGCCCTCGGTCGGCGGTGCGGGGACCGCTGATGCCGACGCCCCCGGTGCTGCTCGAGCCCGAGTTCCTCCCGCTCTGGGCGCACGTGCGCGACGCGCTCGAGAAGCGCGGGCTGCACGACCGCGGATGGGTACCGCTGCCCACCGGCACCCCGCCGTCGGTCCGCGCCCGCCTCAAGGAGATCGCGCCGGGCCGGTCCACCGCCCGGCTCCACCTCGCCGCCCTCGACCGCGGGCTCGCCCGTCACGGGACCGACCTCCTCGGCCTGCTCACCGACGCCGGCTGCCCGCCCACCGGCCGCCGCGAGGCCCGGGACGCCGAGCGGGACCGTCGCCGGTCCCGCGACGAGGCCCTCGACGACGCCGCACGCGACGGCCTCGGCGACGCGCCGTGGGTGTCCGCGTGGGCCGGCGAGGTGCGCTCCCGGGTTCCCGACGACGACTCTGCGCGGCGGCTGGTCCGGGTGGTGGCCCGGGTCCTGGCGCTCGCCGACACGCCGGGCGAGCGGAGTCGGGCGGAGGTCGCGGCGCAGGCGGTGCGCGGCGCCCACGACCTCGACCGCGGCGGGCAGTACCGGCGGCCCGTGGGGCTCGCGCTCGCCCTCCGGATGGCCGACGGCGAGCCCGGCGTCGTCGAGCACTGGGACGACCCGGCCGTCTGGGCGGCGGCCGGCCTGCCGGGCGACCTCGTCGCCACCCCGGTGCTCACCTGGGCGCTCCCGCTGCTCGGCGACGGGCTCGCCGCGGCGGTGCGGGCGACGACCGCCGCCGGGGCGCCGATGCCGCTGACAGTGCTGTCGCTGCGGGAGATGCCCCTGGAGGTGCCACCGGGCACCGTCGTGCACGGCGTGGAGAACCCGCGGCTGCTCGAGGCGGCCGTCCAGCAGGGCGTCGCCGCACCGATGTTCTGCACGGCCGGGAACCCGACCTCGGCGCCGTCGCTGCTGATCCGCCGGCTGCTCGGGGCCGGGGCCGAGGTCCGCCACCACGGCGACTTCGACCCCGACGGCATCGCCATCACCGCCCGGCTGCACGCGCAGGGCGTGGTGCCGTGGCGGATGACGGCGGCCGACTACACCGACGCCCTCGCCGCGGCGGCGCAGGCGGGGGTGGAGCTGCGGGAGTTCGCCGGCCCGGTCCCGCCGACACCGTGGGACCCCGAGCTGGCGACCGCGATGCAACGCGCCGGACGGGCCGCCGACGAGGAGCGGGTGATGGACGCCCTGCTCGCCGAGCTCGCGGATTCAGGCTGAGGTCGGCTCGCCGCACAGCTCCCGCGCGAGCAGCGTCGACGCCGCCGCCCCGACCGGCACCGCCACGATGCCGACGAGCGGCACCAGGCACAGCAGGTAGGTCGGGACACCCACCCCCCAGCCGAGCAGCCGCCGCGAGCGCACCAGCCGGCGGCGCGCGGCGAACCCGAACCCGCGCCGGTCCAGGGCGGGCGCGGTCAGCTCGAGCACCAGCAGCCGACCACCCACGAGCGCCGCGACCACCGGCACCACCGTCTGCCCGAGCACCGGCACGAACCCCGCGACGAACAACGGCACCGCCGTGAGCAACGAGAACAGCACCAGCAGCAGCCCGTCCCGCGCGCCCCGCAGCACCGACGACGCCGTGCTCCGTCGCGGGCCCTCGGGCACCACGCCGATCCCGTCGTCGACGATCTCGGAGAGCCGCTCGTAGAACGGTCCACCGATCGCCAACGTCACCGCGACGAAGCCCAGGACCGCCACCAGGGCGACGGCCCCGACGAGCGCGACCCCGACGACGACGTCGGTGGCCTCCCGCGCCCCGGGCGACCAGGTGTCGTCGAAGGGCGTCAGCACCTCCACCAGGTCGGGCAGGAACCGCAGGAGAGCCGTGAACACCGCCGCGTAGAGCAGGACCGCCACGAGCGCGGGCAGCGCGCCGAGGCGCAGCAGCCGGGCCGAGCCGAGCACCGTCGTCGCCCCGCGGGCGTAGAGCCGCAGCCCGAGCACCAGGTCCGACACGTCCTGATTGTGCCTACGGCAGTGTGCGTGCGTTTCCGCGCTGTGGCACGGAAACGCACGCACACGAGCCGTAGGCTCGAACGCCATGCGGATCGCGTCGCTCCTGCCCGCCGCGACCGAGATCGTGGGGGCGCTGGGCCGTGCCGAGGACCTCGTCGCCGTGACCTTCGAGTGCGACCACCCGCCCGGGGTCCGCGACCGGGTCCCGGTCGTCGTCCGCACCGTGCTGACCGAGGGCATGACCCCCGTCGAGATCGACGCCTGCGTCCGGGAGCGCGCCGCGGCGGGGCTGCCGATGTACGACCTGGACCGGGAGGCGCTGCGCGCGGCCGCGCCCGACGTCGTCGTCACCCAGGACCTCTGCCAGGTGTGCGCCCTCCCCGGCCACACCGTCGCGCAGGCCCTCACCGAGATCGGGCTCGACGACGTCGCCGTGCACTCCTTCGACCCGCACACCCTCGAGGAGGTGCTCGACGGGATCGCTGCGCTCGCCGCCGGCCTCGGCGCGGACGCCGGGCCGCTGCTCACCGACCTGCGCTCCCGGCTCGACGCGGTGGGGACGGCACTGGCTGCACGGCCGCGGCCCCGCGTCCTCGTCCTCGAGTGGACCGACCCGCCGTTCCTGCCCGGCCACTGGGTGCCCGAGCTCGTCCGGCTCGCCGGCGGTGACCCGGTCTCGGGCGTCGACGGCGGGCGCAGCGTCGCCGCGTCCTGGGACGACCTCGCCGCGGCGGAGCGGCCCGACGCGGTCGTCGTCACGCCGTGCGGCTACGGGCTCGACGCCGCGTGCGAGCAGGCGGCGGGCGTCGCCGAGCGGTTGCCTGGCGTCCCGCTGGTGGCGATCGACTCGGCGTCGTACGTCGTGCGGGCGGCCCCGCGGCTCGTGGACGGGATCGAGGCGCTCGCCCACGCGCTGCACCCCGACGCGGTCCCGGCACCCCCGCCGGGGCGGGTCGCCCGCATCGCCTGACCGCCGGAGGACGCCGTCACGCCAGGCGCCGCGGTCCTGGGCCCTCCTCGCCGAGCCGGTCGCCCGGGTTGAACATCGTGCAGCGGTCCAGCGAGAGGCAGCCGCAGCCGATGCAGCCGGAGAAGTCGTCCCGCAGCTGCTGCAGCCGGTGGATCCGGTCGTCCAGCTCGGCGCGCCACGCGCGGGAGAGGGCCTCCCAGTCGGCCCGGGTCGGGGTCCGGGAGTCGGGGAGCTCGTCGAGGGCCTCGCGGACCTGGGCGAGCGGGACCCCCACCCGCTGGGCGATGCGGATGAAGGCGATGCGGCGCAGCACCTCGCGGCGGAACCGCCGCTGGTTGCCGGAGGTCCGGCGGCTCGCGATGAGCCCCTCGCGCTCGTAGAAGTGCAGGGCCGACACGGCGACCCCGCTGCGTCGGGAGACCTCCCCGACGGTCAGCTCGGCAGTGGCCGCGGTCATGCCCCCGACGGTGGACCTCGACCATGGTCCAGGTCAACCCGGATCCAGGAGGACCGGGCCGGGGTGCGACCCGGCCCTCCCGATCCTGCGTGCGTCCGGTGCTCCCCCCGGGGCCCCGGGACGCACGCGCCGCCGTCTCCGGCGGTCGCCCCCCGTGGGCGGTCGGGGACGCTCGCCCGCCCCCTGCCCACACCTGGTCAACGCAGCGACACCGGTCGGGAGAACGGGCCGCCGCACATCACCACCCGGCCGGACGACACGACGGGCCGGGCGGTCGCCCTCGGTGTGCGGTGTCGAGGTCGCGGCTCAGTCGGTCGTCGCAGCGAGGAGGCGGACCGTCGCCAGCGTGGCGTCCTCCGTGGTCACCCCGGCCGCGTCCGCCCACGTCGAGACCGGGTGCGGCGACCCGTCGAGCGCGGCGAGCAGACCGTCCGGGAGGTCGGCCGCGGCCGGCGCCGCCACGCCCGCCACCACCTCGTCGCACGCGGTCAGGATCTCGGCCCGACGGCGGGCGAGGTGCTCGGCGAGCAGGTGGCGCAGCTCGGTGAGCGCGTCCTCGCGCCCGGCAGCGAGATCGACGCCGGCGCGGCGCAGCAGCCGCCGCAGCGTCTCGGCGGGCAGACCACGCCCGACGTCGGGCGGCGGGGGTCCGCCGGCCGGGACGCCGCGGCGCTCGTCACGACGACGCTGCTTGGCCGCGCGGCGCTCGCGGTTCGAGGTGCCCACCCCACGATCGTGACAGCCGCCGGGCCTCGGGCGACGGGCAGGGTCACTCGAGCGCCTCCCGCCCGACGCGCAGGCTGGCCGCGTCCGCCGCCTCCCGCCCGGCCTGCCAGCCCGCGGCGTTGCCCACCGAGAACCGCTTGCTCGTGAGCCGGGGGAAGAGCTCCGCCGTGGTGCGCTCCACCGCCTCCCCCCGGGCGGCGAGCACCGGCAGCAGCGCGCCTCCGGACTCCCGCACCGCCTGCTCCTGCGCCGCCGCGTCGGCCTCCCGGAGCCGCTCGCCGATGCGGGTGGCGTAGGAGAGCAGGAAGGCGTGGCGGAACGAGCGGGTCCGCGAGCCCCCCGTCCGCGACCCGGGGGAGCCCACCGCGGCCATCGCCCGCCCGGCCTGCACGAGCAGGGAGGTCACGAGCAGCTCGACGGTGTCGAGGTCGGTCGGCCAGCCCACCAGCGTCACCAGGTCCAGCGCCGCCAGGCTCACCGCCCGGCAGCGGTTCGCCGCGGCGACCTGGTGCACCAAACTCGACTTCGCGGAGGTGTAGGGCGCGTCGAGCCACAGCCGCCGCACCGACGCCGACGCCGACCGGCCGGACGGGCCGGGCCGGGGCTCCACCAGCGCCCGCTCCAGGGCGTGCCGGGCCATGAGCTCCTGGGCCTTCGCCGAGAGCGCCTCCGCCTCCTCGGGGAACGACGTCGACTCGGCCTTCGCGAGCAGGCCCCGGACCCGGGCGAGCACCCGCGGATCGGCCCCGGGGTTCCCCGCGCCGCCCCTGTCCGCCGGCCCGACCGCGGGCAGCGGCGGCAGCCGACGGATCTCGCCGACGAGCCGCACGACCCACCCCAGGGACTCCGCCCCCGGGAGCCCCCGCCCCGTCCGCCACTGCGCCACCAGCGGCCGCCCGACGTCCCACCACACCGTCGCGTCGACCCCCGCGATCGACCAGGTGGCGGGCCGGCGCCGCGCATCGGCCCCGAGGACGTCGGCCGCGAGCTCCACGACCCCGGCGCCCAGCCGCCGGCGCAGCACCTCCACGACGTCGCGCGGGGTCCATCCCCGTGACCACAGCGCCTCGACCGCCTCGAGCAGCGCCCGGTCGCCCGCGGCGTCCAGCACCGCGTCGCCCCACCGCCCCACCAGCAGCGCCCGCACCCGCCCGACGTCGCTCGCCCCGCCGGAGCAGCCGACGGCGAGCTCGGCCAGCAGAGCCGCGGCCTGCGCGAGCGCGTCCGCGGGGGGCGGGTCCGGGTGCTGGGTCATCGCGCCTCCGATCATCGTCGTCGCTCCCTGGGAGGTGATCCGGGCCCCGTCGGTTCCCACCGGACCGGCCCCGCGGGTGAACATGGGCCGAATCGCAGGCAGTACTGGGCCGTTGAGACCCCCGGGAGGTGCACCACGGTGACGGCCACGGCGGAACGGGCGGGCGACGACTCGCCCGAACCCGCGACGTCGACGACGTCCGCGACCTCCGGGACCGCGCGGGCCTCCGGCGCCGGCACCGGCGGGCCCGCGGGCGTCGCGACGACGACCACCGAGGCTCCCCGCGCGCCCACGGCGCACCGCGCCGTCCTCGCCCGTCTCGACGAAGGGCCGGGCGGTGTCGTCCGTCGTCAGCGGTCTCGACGACGGGGCCCGCGCCGGCCTCGTCGGGGGCCTGCGCCGGGCGGGCCGCCGGGTCCTCGTCGTCGCGACGAGCCCCGCGGCCGCCGCCACGTGGCGGACCCACCTCGACGAGCCGGAGGCGACCACCCACCGCGTGGCGCCCGGGCTCTCGGGCACGGCGGAGGAGATCGCCGAGCAGCTCGCCGCCACCGCGGAGACCGACGGGTGGCTCACGGTGCTCCTCGGTCCACCCGGGACCGACGGCGACGCCGGTGGGGTCACCCCGCCGTTGGAGGCCCGCGAGCTCACCGACCTGCGGCGGCTGCTGGTCGCCGAGCACGGCCCCGAGCCCCGGCTCGACCCCGCGCGGCGCCAGCAGGTGCTGCCCCCGCCCGCCGAGCTGCCGCCCGAGCCCCACGTCGAGCAGCTCGCGGACGAATTGCTCGACGTCGTCGGCCCGGCGTCCTCACCGGCCCGCGAGGCCGTGCGTCCCCTCGTCGCCGCCCTCGGCTGCCTCCCACCGGACGCGGCCGAGGCGCTGGAGCCGGTGCTGCGCCGCATCGACGACGCGATGGTCGCCCTCGGGCGCACCGGCGAGGAGGCGACCTGGGCGCGGGGGGTCGTCGAGGCCGTGCTGGCGGGCCGGGCCGGGCCGGCCTGGGCGCGGGTCACCCGGGCGGTGCGCGACGTCGAGCGGGTCGGCGCGCACGACCTCGGGTCCGGCACCGCCCAGGTCCGCGTGACCGGGGAGCTCGACCCGGGTGCGGCGGCCGAGGCGTTCGAGCGGTTCGCGGAGTTCCTCGACGGCGGGGGCGCGCTGCGGCGGATGTTCAAGTCCGAGGAGCAGCGCGAGGCCGAGGCGCTGCTGCCCGCGCTGGCGATCAACCGGGTGGATCCGACGACGGCCGAGGGCGCCGCCGCCGTCGCGCACCACCTGCGGCTGCGCCAGATCGAGGCCGCGATGGCCGTCGCATTGGCCGGGCTGGGACGTACCCTGCGCCCCGCCGAGCAGCGGGCCCTGCTGGTGCACCGGCTGCTGTCGCTGCGCGAGACCTGCCTGCGGGTCGGGGCCGTGCTGGACGCGGTGGGCCGGCTGCGGGCGCTGCTCGCCGGGCTGCCCGCCGCCGTGCGCCCGCCGACCGACGGGCTCGTCGCGGTGGGGCGGATCGTCGCCACCGGACGTCGGCTCGCCGCCCGGCCCAGCGCCGACCTCGCCCGCCGCGAGCTCGGCGACGTCGTCGCCCGGCTGCACGCGGTGGCCCCGCCCGCCGACCAGGCCCCGGAGCTGCGCGCCGCGCTGGCGGGCCTGCTCCGCCTCGACGTCGAGCGTTACGCCTGGGCCGTCGAGACCGTCGACGGCGCCCGCGCCGAGCAGCGCGACCTGCGGCGCAGCGACGCCCTGGCCGCCCGGCTGGCCGCCTGGCCCGCGCTGCTCGAGGCGCTGGACGCCGACACCTCCGACGAGACCTGGGAGCCCCGCGAGCGGCGGTGGGCGGCGGCCTGGGCCCACCGCACCGCGGTCGGGTGGCTCGCCGCCCGCGCGCCGGGTCCGGTCACGACGACGGCGGTGCTGGCCGGGCGGGAGCACGCCGCCACCACCGAGGTCGACCTGGTCGTCCTCGGCCCGGTGCGTGTCGGGGCGGCCCCGCCCGCCGGGCTGGGCGCGCTCCCGGACCGCGTCGTCGACCTGCCCGGCGCCCCCGACGACGGGCGGCTGCTGCTGGTCCTGCCCGTGGGCTGAGAGAGCCGCGCTCAGGACGCGACGGCCGGGGCCCGTCCGGGGAGGCCGTACTTCTCCTGCAGGAACCGCTCGGTGTAGAGGTGCTCGGCGGTCTCGAGGACCCGTGCGATCTGCCGCGTGGAGAGCACGACACCGAGGCCGACGCCGAGCACCGGCAGGCCGCGGGCGAGCTCGCAGTACCCGGGGTGGGCGAAGCGGACCTCGCCTGCCGCCGCCCGGGGCGGGTCGGGCGAGAGGCCGGCGGCGAGGACGGCCAGCGCGAACTCGCGCTCCGAGGGCTCGGCCGGGTCGAAGCCGTAGTGCATGGCGACCCGGGCGACGGCGCGCGTGCAGGTCGCGGCGGTCAGGACGGTGTCGAGCGCGGCGGCGGTCAGCGCGGCCACCACCCCGGTAGCGGCGCTGGACGCCCCGGCCGCCGCTCCCGCCGCGGCACCGGCCAGCCCGCCGCGCAGGCCGGCCGCCCCGACGTGGACCCGGGTGAGGGAGATCCGGACCGCCCGCAGGTCGTCGACCTCCAGGCGGCGCAGGTCCGCGGGGGCCTCGACGGGGTGTCCGGCCTCGGCGAGCGCGGCGACGACGTGCTCCGTCCGCCCCGCGAGGAGCCACCCCAGCCGCATCCCGGCCTCGCGCAGCGGCCCGGAGACCGCCCCGACGACGACCTCGTCCACCAGGCCCGCGCCCGGCAGCAGCCGCAGGCCGGAGACCACGAGGGAGCCGAGACGGCCCCACCAGCCGGGGCCGGCGCGACCGGCGGTGCGCCAGCACTGCACCGCGTCCCAGGCGCGCGCATCCCCGGCCGACATCACGATCGGGTCGAGCGCCACCGCCGCGGACATGGGGCGGACGCTACGGAGCGCGAGCGGCCGCACCGTGGAGGTGACATGGACGCCCGGTGAACCAGCGATATCACCGGAATCGCGTGATCACCCGTTCAGCCCTGCGGCTCGGCGAGGAGCTCCTCCGGGGGCTCCTCGCCGATCGGGATCTCGTACTTCTCGTGCAGGAACCGCTCGCGGTAGAGGTGCTCGGCGGCGTCGACGACGCGCCCGAGCAGCCGGCCCGAGAGCCCCGCCCCGATCCCGACCCCGACCACCGGGACCAGCTGGGCGAGCTCCCGCTGCCCGATCTGGGAGAGCAGTCGCTGGTGCACCGCCCGGGCGAGGCGGCGCATCTGGCGCTGCTGGCGCTTCTTCTTCTCCTTGTCCTTCTCCCGCGAGGCGATCAGCGACACGACCTCGTCGTAGGCCTCCGGCGCGTCGGCGTCCTTGGAGAGCCCGACAGCGAGGATCGCCAGCGCGACGACCTGCTCGGAGCGCTTGGTGACGTCGTAGCCGTAGTAGGCGCCGACGTGCGCGACCGCCCGCGTGCACGCGGCGACGGTGAGCACGGCGTCACCGGTCAGCGAGCCGACGATCACGGCGATCCCGGGCAGCCCGCCGAGCCCCAGCAGCCCGGAACCACCGGCGGCCGCCGACGCACCCGTCGTCATGAGCAGGCTCGTCGTGCCGCCCTGCAGCGCCGCGGCCACCGGGTAGGCGAGGTCGAGCCGGGGCATCGCCTCCTGCACGTGGGCGACGTCGAGGGCGCGGATGTCCTTGAAGTCGGCGACGTCGTGCCCCCGTGCCCGGTACCGCGCGAACACCGCCTCCCGGCGCAGCGTCGCCGCGCCCGCGCCCGCCCCGGCGGCCGCGAGCTGGTGCAGCACGTCGTGGACGACGTCGTCGAGCTGGGCCACCCCGGGCACGCGGCGCAGCCCGCCCTGGATCAGGGAGCGCACCTCGGTCACCGTGTCGCGCACAGGAGCGAGCGGCCCACCGTCGTCCTCGGTGATCCGCTCCTTCCATTCGGTCACCTCGCGCCACTGGTCGGCGTCCGTGCTGCTCACGGTCCCGCTGTCAGGCACGTCCGTCGTCGCCGTCACGCCCGGACCGTACCCATTCGTCTGCGTCGGTAGCGGTCGTCGTCGACCACGTCCCGTCCGCGCTCCGGGTGACGACGAGGTCCGCGGCGGCCCGCGAGCCGGCCGTCGCGGCGAGCTCCTGCTCCTGGCGGGCGAAGGAGTCGCGGTGGGGGGCGTAGACCGCCCAGTCGTCGCGGTCGCGCAGCCGGCGCTCCCGCTCGGCGGGGTCGGCGTCCACCCAGACCGCGAGATCCAGGGCGTCGCGCAGCGGCCGCGCCACGGCCCCGCAGCCCTCGAGCACGACGAGCGACCCGACCGGACGACGACGGGGGCAGGACACGCGGTCGTGGCGCCAGTCCCAAGGCTCGACGACGGGGACCTCGCCCCGGCCCAGGGGCTCGACGAGCTGCTCGACGGCGCGCCGCGGACCGGCCGCGAGCCCCTCCCAGCCGAGGTAGAAGGTCTCGAGCGACAGGACGGTGATCGTCGGGTCGGCGCGGCGCAGGTGCAGCGCCAGGCTGGTCTTGCCCAAGCCGGAGAAGCCGTCGTTCCCGAGCAGCCGGACGGCTCCCGCCCGGGGCGCGGCCGCCCGGGCGCGGGCGAGGAGGTGGTCCGCGGTGATCGTCTCGATGGGCCGAGGGTAGGCGCGGTTGTCCGACGGGAGGGGTGCATCGCTCCCCCGTTGGGGAGAGGAGTGGTTTGTGGGGCCTGTGAGGTGGTGCACAGGTCTGGCACGTCCGGCCGCCGACGCGAGGAGACGCCGATGTCCGTGCCGACCGACACCTCCACCTCCGACCGCGAGTACTCCGCCATCGACATCTCGGGCCGGGAGTTCTGGGAGGCGACGGCCGAGGAGCGCGAGGAGACCTTCGCGCGGCTGCGACGCGAGGAGCCGGTCTCCTGGCAGCGCCCGATCGAGAACGCCGTCGCCCCCGACCCGGAGGACCCGGGGTACTGGGCCGTCGTCACCCACACCGACATCACCACCGTGAGCCAGGGCAACGACGTCTTCGTCTCCGGGCAGGGCGTCCTGTTCGACCAGCTGCCGCCCGAGTTCCTCGAGATGACCCAGTCGTTCATGGCGATGGACAACCCGCGCCACAACGACCTGCGCAAGATCGTCCAGAAGGCGTTCACGCCGAAGCAGATCCAGCGCATCTCCGAGCAGGTGGAGCAGGCCGCGCAGGAGGTGGTCGACTCCTTCGCCTCGGAGCCCTCCGGCGAGATCGAGTTCGTCGAACGGTGCGCGAGCCGGCTGCCGCTGAAGATGTTCTCGGCGATGTTCGGGGTCCCCGAGCACCTCCAGGAGGAGACGGCGACCGCCGCCCAGGAGATCGTGTCGTGGGCCGACCCCGAGCACCTCGCCGGGCGCGACCCGTCGCAGGTCCAGCTCGAGGCGGCGAAGAAGCTGCACGAGATCGCCGCCGAGATCGTCGCCGAGCGCAAGGAGAACCCCGGCGACGACCTGTTCACCGGTCTGATCGAGGCCGAGGTCGACGGGCAGCACCTGACCGACGACGAGATCGGTGCCTTCTTCGTGCTGCTCTCGGTGGCGGGCAACGACACCACGAAGCACACCTCGACGCTGACGATCAAGCACTTCACCGAGCACCCCGACCAGCGCGAGTGGCTCGCGGCCGACCTCGACGAGCGGATCGGCACCGCGGTCGAGGAGTTCATCCGCTACGCCAGCCCGGTGATGACGTTCCGGCGCACCGCGGTGGCGGACACCGAGCTGGGCGGGCGCACGATCGCCGAGGGCGACAAGGTCGTGATGTTCTACTCCTCGGGCAACCGCGACGAGGAGGTCTTCGGGGACCCTGGGGAGTTCGACCTGGCGCGCAGCCCCAACCCCCACGTCGGGTTCGGGGGCGGCGGCACCCACTTCTGCCTGGGCAACCAGCTCGCGAAGACGATGCTCCGGGCGCTCTTCCGCCAGATCCTCACCCGCGTGCCCGACATCCACGTCACCGCGGAGCCCGAGCTGCTCGGTACCAACTTCATCCGCGGGGTCAAGCGGCAGCAGGTGGCGTTCACGCCAGAGGTGCGCTGACGCGCTCGTGGGCACTATTCCGCCCTATGACACGGAATAGTGCTCACCTGCCCGAAGGGCACCAGAAGCGGATCCGCGCGGTCGTCGGCGGCCGGGTGGTCGTCGACACCCACGCGCCGGTCCTGGTGTGGGAGTGGCCCTTCTACCCGACCTACCACCTGCCGGTCGCCGACGTGGACCTCGACGCCCTGCCGGCGGAGTCGTTCCGACGGGTGCGCCTCGAGGTCGAGGGGGTGCCGGTCGACCTCGTCCGCGTCGAGTGGTCCGCGATGGACCAGTGGTTCGAGGAGGACGAGCCGGTCGAGGTGCACGCCCGGGACCCGTACGTCCGCATCGACGCGCTCGCGAGCTCGCGGCACGTCGAGGTCGCCGTCGACGGCGTCGTGCTCGCCGACTCCACCCGCCCGACGGTCCTCTTCGAGACCCGCCTCCCGCCGCGGTTCTACCTCCCGCTGCCCGACCTGCGGCTCGACCTGCTGCGACCGTCCGACACCGTGACCCATTGCCCCTACAAGGGCACGGCCACCTACTTCTCGGTCGAGCTGCCCGACGGCACCCGGCACCCCGACCTGTTCTGGATCTACCGTGCCCCGCTGCCCGAGAGCCAGAAGGTCGCCGGGCTGGCGGCGGTGTGGACCGAGAAGGTCGACCTGCGTCTCGACGGCGTCGACCAGGAGCGGCCGCGCACGCACTTCGAGGTCCCCGGCGCCTGAACGCACGGGTTTCCCTGTTCGGCCACGGCGGCCGGGACCCGGGTGTCACGATCGCGGCGCCGCGCCACCCGGCGCCGGTCGAGGGAGCCGCAGGAGGTGGCCCGTGACCGTTCTCGTCGAGCGAGGCGTCCGTCCCGACGGTGCCGTGTCCGGCCCGCCCGGGCTCCCGACGGCGCTGCGGGACCGTGCGGTGCGCACGGCGTGCCGGACGGTGGTCCTGGCCGCGCTGGTGGTGATCCTCGCGTCGTGGGCCACCGGCGGCGGCCTCGCCGACCTGGGCGGCTGGGCGACCGGGCTGACCTCGCTGGGCCGGCTGACCGGAGTGCTCGCCTCGCTGCTGATGCTGGTGCAGGTGCTGCTCATGGCCCGGGTGCCGGGCCTCGAGCGCGCCTTCGGGCAGGACCGGCTCGCGGTGCTGCACGGACTCGTGGGGTTCACGTCGTTCACCGGGATGCTCGCCCACGTCGGGCTGATCACCTGGGGCTACGCGGCGGGCGACCTCGCGGCCGCCCCCGGCGAACTGTGGGACCTCACGGTCACCTACCCGGGGATGCTGCTCGCCGCCGCCGGCACCGCGTGCCTGGTCCTGGTGACGGCGACCAGTCTGCGCGCGGCGCGGGCGCGGATGCGCTACGAGTCGTGGCACCTGCTCCACCTCTACGCCTACCTCGGCGTCGGGCTCGCGCTGCCCCACCAGCTCTGGACCGGGCAGGAGTTCCTCGCCTCGACCGCGCGGACGGTCTTCTGGTGGACGGCGTGGGCGCTGACCGCCGCCGCGGTGCTCGTGTGGCGGGTCGCGGTGCCGCTCTACCGGACGCTGCACCACCGACTCGTCGTCACCTCGGTGGTGCCCGAGGGCGACGGTTGCGTGTCGGTCTACCTCGCCGGGGAGCACCTCGCCGAGCTCGGCGTCCGCGCCGGCCAGTTCCTGACCTGGCGGTTCCTGACGGGCACCGGCTGGACGCGCGCGCACCCGTACTCGCTCTCGGCGGCGCCCGACGGGCGCAGCCTGCGGATCACCGTCAAGGACCTCGGCGACGGCACGGCCGAGCTCCCCGGGCTCCGTCCGGGCACCAAGGTGCTCATCGAGGGACCCTTCGGCCGGCTCACCGCGCGCGCCCGGAGCCGGCCGGGCGTCGTGCTCATCGGCGCCGGCGTCGGGATCACCCCGCTGCGGGCCCTCGCCGAGGAGCTCGCGGCCGACCCGGCGGGAGCCGACGTCGTCGTGCTCCATCGCTTCACCGGGCCACCGCTGTTCGCGGGGGAGTTCGCGGCGCTCGCCCGCGCCCGGCGGCTCACGCTCGTCCCGCTGCCCGGCCGGCGGCGCGCCCCGGACTCCTGGCTGGGCCCCGGCGTCGGCCCCGGCGACGACGTCGCCGTGCTGCGGGCCCGGGTGCCCGACGTCGCCGAGCGCGACGTCTACCTCTGCGGCCCCACCCCGTGGACCGACCTGGTCCAGCGCACCCTGCTCACGGCCGGCACGCCCGCCGACCGCGTCCACGTCGAGGCCTTCGGATGGTGAGTCCCGCGATGTCCCGCTTCGACCGCGGCACCCGCCGCATCGCGCTCTGCGGCCTCACCACGCTCAGCGCCGTCGTCCTGCTCTTCTCCTACCGGACGTCGACGTCGGCGGCGCTCCCGGAGGCCGCCGCGGCGCCGGACACGACCGCCGCCGACGCCGGGGCGGTCGACACCGCCGCCCTGCCCGCGGCCGCGCCGCCGGGCGGCGGTGCGCGCAGCGGCTGGTCCGGCACCGTGACCGGCCCCGTGGTGCAGGTGAAGTGGGGTCAGGTGCAGGTCCGGGCGACGCTCTCCGGAGGCCGCATCACCACCGTCGACGTCCTGCGCCACCCCGACGAGAACGCCCGTGACCGCGCGATCAACGCGGCGGCCGTGCCGGTCCTGGTCCGGGAGACGCTGCAGGCGCAGAGCGCGCGGATCGACATGGTCAGCGGCGCGACCTACACCTCCACGGGGTACGTCCGCTCGCTGCAGGCCGCGCTCGACCAGGCCGGTGTGGCGTGACCGCCGCTCTCGTCCCGGTCGCGCGGCGGGTCGAGCACGTGATGGGGATGCCGATCAGCCTGGCGCTGCGCGGGCGGCACACCGACGACGGCGAGGCCGACGCCGCCTGGGCCGCGGTGCTGGCCTCGCTGCGCGAGACCGACCGGGTGTTCAGCACCTACCGCCCCGACTCGGTGGTCACCGCGATCCGCCGGGGCGAGCTCGCCCTGACCGACGCCCCGGACGAGGTGGGGGAGGTCCTCGCGATCGGCGCCCGCGCCGAGCGTGCCACCGACCGCGCGTTCTCGGTGTGGCGCCCGGAACTGGACCCCAGCGGCGTCGTCAAGGGCTGGGCCGTCGAACGGGCGGCGGGCGCCCTGCGCGCCCTGCCCGACACCGACTTCTGCCTCTCCGCCGGCGGCGACATGGTCTGCCGGGCCACCCAGGGCGAGCCGTGGCGGGTCGGGATCGAGGACCCCCACGACCCCACCCGGGTCCTCGCCGTGGTGCCCGTGCGCGACGGGGCCGTCGCCACCTCGGGCACCGCCCACCGTGGCGCGCACCTCGTCGACGCCCGCACCGGTGCCGCCCCCGACGTCGTCGCGCAGGTCACGGTGGTGGCGCGCTCGCTGACCGACGCCGACGTCGACGCCACCGCCGCCTACGTCCTCGGCGCCAAGGCCGCCGACTGGCTCGGCCACCGGGTCGGGCGCAGCGGCCTCGTCGTCTGGGCCGACGGGACGACCACCACGGTCACCGCCTGAGCCGGCGGCCTCAGGCGAGCACGGCGACGTCGCGGGGCGTGAACGGATCGCGGTCGCGGTGGCGGAAGAGGTCGAGCACCCCCACGTGCCCTCGCCGACCCGGATCGCGGCCCGGACCTCGTCGCCGTAGCCCTGGGGAGCGAGGAACTCGCGGTCGCGGGCGCTGCGTCCGGGAGTGCCGTCGGTGGCGCGGTAGAGGGTGTCGATGCCGGCCGTGGCTTCCGAGCGAAGGTGCCCTTCGGTCGATCTAGTCGATCAGAGGCGCCCTTCGCTCACGACGGCGCCACCCGGGCTGTTCCGGCGAAGGGCGCCCCCGGCCCATCTAATCGACCGAAGGGCACCTTCGCTCGAAACGCCAGCCGGACCGAGGCATGACCGCGATCCCGTTCCGGAGGCGGACCGTTCCTGACCGCCACCGCTCCTAGCGTTCCTCCCGTACCCCGGACCCGCCGGGGGACGTCGAGAGGAGCTCCCCGTGAACCTCGTGTCCGTCCGGATCATCACCGACGACGTCGCCCGCCTCGTCGCGTTCTACGAGCGCGTCACCGGCGTGCGCGCGTCGTGGGCGACCGACGACTTCGCCGAGCTGCGCACGACGTCGGGCACCCTCGCGATCGGCAGCACCCGCACCCTCGCGCTCTTCGGCGCCGGCGTCGCCGACCCGGCCGCGAACCGGTCCGCGATCGTCGAGTTCATCGTCGACGACGTCGACGAGGCGTTCGCCGCGGCGCGGGCCCGGGGTGGCGACGACCTCGAGGTCGTCCAGGAGCCGACGACGATGCCGTGGGGCAACCGGTCGCTGCTCCTGCGCGACCCCGACGGGACCCTGGTCAACCTCTTCGAGCCGGTCACCGAGGCCGCGCTCGAGAAGTTCGCCGCGACCTCGCGCTGAGGGGACGCTGTCGGGCCCGCGCGTTACGGTCTGGGGCATGGCGAACCGCGTCGGCACCACCACCCCGAGCGAAGCGACGCAGCACGACGTCAAGCCCCGCAGTCGCGACGTCACCGACGGGATGGAGCGCGCCGCCGCGCGCGGCATGCTGCGCGCGGTCGGCATGACCGACGACGACTTCTCCAAGCCCCAGATCGGCGTCGCGTCGAGCTGGAACGAGATCACCCCGTGCAACCTCTCGCTGGACCGCCTCGCCACGGCGTCCAAGGAGGGCGTGCACCACGCGGGCGGCTACCCCATGGAGTTCGGCACGATCTCGGTGTCCGACGGCATCTCCATGGGCCACGTCGGGATGCACTACTCGCTGGTGAGCCGCGAGGTCATCGCCGACTCCGTCGAGACGGTCGTCCAGGCCGAGCGGCTCGACGGCACGGTGCTGCTCGCCGGCTGCGACAAGTCGCTTCCCGGCATGCTCATGGCCGCCGCCCGGCTCGACCTCGCCAGCGTCTTCCTCTACGCCGGGTCGATCATGCCGGGCATGGTCGACGGCAAGGAGGTGTCGATCATCGACGCGTTCGAGGCCGTCGGGGCGTGCGCCCGCGGGCTGATCACCCGCGAGAAGGTCGACGAGATCGAGCGCGCCATCTGCCCCGGCGAGGGCGCCTGCGGCGGCATGTACACCGCGAACACCATGGCCTGCGCCGCCGAGGCGATGGGCATGGCGCTGCCCGGGTCCTCGTCCCCGCCGAGCGCCGACCGCCGCCGCGACGGCTTCGCCCGGCAGTCCGGGGACGCCGTCGTCGGGATGCTCCGCCGCGGGCACACCGCCCGCGACGTCATGACCCGCGAGGCGTTCGAGAACGCGATCGCGGTCGTCATGGCCTTCGGCGGCTCCACCAACGCCGTGCTGCACCTGCTCGCGATCGCCCGCGAGGCCGACGTGCCGCTCGAGCTCGACGACTTCAACCGCATCGGCGACAAGGTCCCGCACCTCGCCGACGTCAAGCCGTTCGGGCGCTGGATGATGAACACCGTCGACCGGGTGGGCGGCGTGCCGGTGGTGCTCAAGGCACTGCTCGACGCCGGGCTGGTGCGCGGCGACTGCCTGACGGTCACGGGTAAGACCCTCGCCGAGAACCTCGAGGAGCTCGCCCCCGAGCCGCTCGACGGCGACATCCTGCGGCCGCTCTCCAACCCCATCCACCCCACCGGCGGCCTGACGATCCTGCGCGGCTCGCTCGCCCCCGACGGAGCTGTAGTCAAGTCGGCGGGCTTCGACTCCGCGTCCTTCGAGGGCACCGCGCGCGTCTTCGACGGCGAGCAGGGCGCGATGGACGCCGTGGAGTCGACGGGGCCCGACGGGCTGCAGCCCGGCGACGTCGTCGTCATCCGCGACGAGGGCCCGTGCGGCGGGCCGGGAATGCGCGAGATGCTCGCCGTCACCGGGGCGATCAAGGGGGCCGGGCTGGGCAAGGACGTCCTGCTGCTCACCGACGGCCGGTTCTCCGGCGGGACGACGGGCCTGTGCGTCGGGCACGTCGCCCCGGAGGCCGCGCACGGCGGGCCGATCGCGTTCGTGCGCGACGGCGACCGCATCCGGCTCGACCTCGCCGCCCGCACCCTCGACCTGCTCGTCGAGGACGACGAACTCGCCCGCCGTCGGGAGGGCTGGACCCCGCCGCCGCCCAAGCACCGCACCGGGGTGCTCGGGAAGTACTCACGGCTGGTCGGGTCGGCCGCGCAGGGAGCCGTCGTCGGGTTCGACTAGCCCACTGCAACCGACGCGGCCGGATCGGGGTTGACCGGGACATGAGCACCCCGACCATGGCCGCGGCGGCGAGGGCCGACCCGGACGCCGACCGGGTGGTCGCGGCGCTGGTCCGCGACCTCGACGACGGGTTCGCCGAACTGGTGCGCACCTACCAGGGCCTGGTCTTCGCGGTGGCACTGCGCACCACCGCGCACCGCGCCGACGCCGAGGACCTCGCCGCCGAGGCGCTGCTGCGGGCGTACCGGTCGCTCGCCGACCGCGACCGCACGTGGCTGCACGGCCTGGCACCCCGGCCGTGGCTGCTGACCATCGTCGTCAACACCCGCCGCAACCAGGTCCGCGACGCGGCCCGCCGTCCCCGCACCGACGGCGCCACCGTGCCCGACGAGCCCGTCCCCGGCCCGAGCGTCGAGGAGCGGGCCGAGCACACCGAGACCACCGGGCAGCTCGCCGCCCTGCTCGCCCGGCTCCCCGAGACCCAGCGCGCCGCCGTCGTGCTGCGCCACGTCACCGACCTGCCCCTGAGCGAGGTCGCCGAGGTCCTCGGCTGCCCGGTCGGGACCGCGAAGTCGCACGTGTCGCGCGGGCTGGCCCGGCTGCGCACCCTCATCGACGAGACAGGAGACCTCCCGTGACCCCCCTCGACCTGAAGGGCGACGACCCGGTCCTGGACCGCCTCGCCGCGCTGGCGCCGGTGGATCCCCCCGACCTCACCGACCGCCTCTTCGACTCCTGGCTCACCACCGACAGCCTGCTCGGCCCGGTGCGGGTGGCGTGCACCCACGACGGGATCAGCTTCCTGCGGACCACCGCCGACCTCGACGAGGAGGACTTCCGCGCCGCCTACCGCCGCCGGGTCGGGCGTCCGCTGCGGGCCTCCGCCGTCGTGCCGGAGGGGCTCGAGGCGGCGCTGCACGGCGACGCGGCGGTGAGGCCCCGCCTCGACCTGCTCGGCATCACCGACTTCCAGCGCGACGTCCTCGCCGCGACCCGGACCATCCCGGCCGGGGAGACGCGGCCGTACGCCTGGGTCGCCGCCGAGGTCGGGCGCCCGGGCGCGGTGCGCGCGACCGGGACGGCGCTCGCCACGAACCCGGTGCCGCTGCTCATCCCGTGCCACCGCGTCGTGCCCAGCGGCAGCGGGGGGATCGGGCGGTACATCTTCGGAGCCCCGGCCAAGCAGCGGCTGCTGGAGGCCGAGGGCGCGATCGCTGGTGGGGGTGTCGAGCGATGACCGCCGTCGACGAGGTCGGGCTCCCGGCCCTCGAGCACCTGGACCGGGAACGCGTCGGTGCCGCGCTCGACACCGAGGGCTTCGCGACGCTCGGCCCGCTCCTGTCCCCCGAGCAGTGCCGCGCGATGGTCGACGTGTTCGACGACGACGCCGCGTTCCGGTCCACGATCGACATGGCCCGGCTCTCGTTCGGCGAGGGGCGCTACCGCTACTTCGCCGACCCGCTGCCCCCGCTGGTGGCGGCGCTGCGCACCCGGCTCTACCCGCCGCTGGCGGCGATCGCGAACCGGTGGGCGGAGATCCTCGGGGAGCCGACGTGGCCGGCCGAGCACGCGGCGCTGCGGGCACGGTGCGCGGAGGTCGGGCAGCACAAGCCGACGCCGCTCGTGCTGCGCTACGGCCCGACCGGCTACAACTGCCTGCACCAGGACGTGTACGGCGACCTGACCTTCCCGCTGCAGGTCCTGGTCATGCTGAACACCCCGGACGTCGACTTCACCGGCGGCGAGAGCGTGTTCGTCGAGCAGCGTCCGCGCCAGCAGTCCCGGGCGATGGTCGCGCGGCCCGGGCTCGGCGAGGCGGTGGTCTTCCCGGTCCGGCACCGGCCGAAGCAGGGTTCGCGGGGCTACCACCGGGTGCAGATGCGCCACGGCGTCTCCGCGGTCCACTCCGGGAACCGCCACGTGCTGGGAGTGATCTTCCACGATGCCCGGTGACGCGGCCATGGCGGCTCCGGGGCCAGGCCGCGACAAGAGCACGACGACGGCGGACGATGCCACCGTGGACACGTTGCTGATCTCCGGCAGCACCCGGCGCGGGTCGACGAACTCCGCGATGCTCCGGACCCTGCACGCCCTCGCCGCACCCGAGTTCACCACCCACGTCTACGCCGACCTCGCGACGCTGCCCGCCTTCAACCCCGACGACGACCGCGACCCCCTCCCCGGCCAGGTTTCCCGGCTCCGCGACGCGATCCACGACGCCGACGCGCTCCTCTTATGCACTCCCGAGTACGCAGGGGCGCTGCCGGGGGCGTTCAAGAACCTGCTCGACTGGACCGTCGGGGACGCCGACCCGCGCTCGATCAGCGGCAAACCGGTCGGGTGGCTCAACGTCTCGGGCCCGGCCGCCCCGAGCGGCGGCGCCGACGCCCACGAGTCCCTGGCGAAGGTGCTCGGGTACGTCGGGGCCCACGTGGTCGAGGACGCGTGCCTGCGTCTCCCGCTGACCCGCGACGCCGTCCGCGAGGACGGGCTGGTGGGCGACGAGGTCGCGCGGGCCGCCGCACTCGGGGCGCTGCGCGCCCTGCGGACCGCCGACGCCCCCGCGTGAACCCGACGCGCCGATACCGCGAAGACCTCCCGTGACCACCGACCTCGACCCGCCGCCGGAGCGGGCGGCGGAGACCCCGATCGCGGTCCTGCCACGGTGGGTCGCCGCGGCGGTCGCTGTCCTGGCCGTCGCGCTCGCGCTCGCCGTCGGCGACCTCGTGGCGGGCCTCGCCGCACCGTCGTCCTCGCCCGTCCTCGCGGTCGGCGACCAGGTCATCCGGCTCACCCCGGCGTGGCTCAAGGACTTTGCGACGAGCACGTTCGGGGTGCACGACAAGCAGGTGCTGCTGGCCGGCATGGCCGTCGTGATCGCCGTCGTCGCCGCGCTCGGGGGGCTCGCGTCCCGACGGTCCCCGTTCCCGGCCCTCGCGCTCGTCCTCGTCCTGGGGCTGGTCGGGGTGACGTGCGCGCTGGCCGAGCCGTCGGCCACGCCCACCTTCCTCACCGCGCCGCTGGCGGCCCTGGTCGCGGGTGCGGCCAGCTTCGTCGTCCTGCACACCCTCGCCCGCCGGGCCGCCGCGTCCACCGCCGACCCCCAAGCGGCTCCCGTCGCGACCGAGGACGCGCGCCGGCGCCTGTTCCTCGGGATGGGCGTCGCACTCGTCGGTGCCGCGGTGGCCGGGTACGTGGGCCGTCTGCTCGGATCGGCGGCGGCGGTCCAGGCCTCCCGGGACGCCGTCGGGCCGCTGCCGGGCGCGGGAGGGACGACGCCGCCGGGGGCCGACTTCGCGTCCTCCGGCACCCCGAGCTGGCTCACCGCGAACGCCGACTTCTACCGCATCGACACCGCGCTGCAGGTCCCGCAGGTCTCGACGGCGGACTACCGGCTGCGGCTCCACGGGCTGGTCGACCACGAGATCGTCCTGGACTACGACGCCCTGCGCCGGCGGGCGCTGCTCGAGGCTCCGATCACGATGGCCTGCGTCTCGAACGAGGTCGGCGGGAACCTCGTCTCCAACGCCGTGTTCGTCGGCGTCCCGCTGCGCGACCTGCTCGCCGAGGCGGGCGTACGGGGCGGCGCCGACCAGATCGCCTCCACCAGCGTCGACGGCTTCACCACCGGGACGCCCGTCGCGGCCTGCACCGACGGGCGGCCCGCCATGCTCGCGCTCGGGATGAACGGTCAGCCGCTGCCGCTCGAGCACGGCTTCCCGGTGCGGATGGTGGTGCCCGGGCTGTACGGCTACGTCTCCGGGTGCAAGTGGATCACCGACATCGAGCTGACCACCTACGACGCGTTCCGGTCGTATTGGCAGCAGCGCGGCTGGTCGGCGCGGGGTCCGATCAAGACCCAGTCCCGCATCGACGTGCCCCGCGACGCCGCCTCCGTGCCGGCCGGGCGGGTCATCGTGGCGGGCACGGCCTGGGCGCAGCACCGGGGCGTCACCCGCGTCGAGGTCCGGGCCGACGCCGGGCCGTGGCAGGCGGCCGAGCTCGCCGCAGACGTCTCGATCGACACCTGGCGGATGTGGCGCGCGACGCTGGACCTCCCGCCCGGGCCGCACACCCTCCAGGTCCGCGCGACCGACGCGACGGGCGGCGTCCAGACGCCCATCGAGAGCCCACCCGACCCCGACGGCGCCACCGGCTGGCACACCGTCGCCGTCACCGCCGGGTGAGCCCGACCGCCCCGGTCAGGCGCCCTCGCGGACCAGCCGCGATCGCAGCAGCACCGAGGTGCCGTCACGGTCGTGGCGGATCGCGACCTCGTCGACGTGGCTGTTCATGAGGATGATGCCGCGCCCGTGCTGGGCCGGGCGGTCGGTCGCGTCGTGCTCGAGGTCGGTGGTCTCCGGCTGCGCCCACTGGCCGTGGTCGGCGATCGTCACGACGACCTCGGCCCCGTCGAGGACCAGGGTGAGGTCGATGGTGGCGCCCGTGGGTGCGCCCGTCCCGACGCCGTAGGCGTGGGTGACGACGTTGTCGATCGCCTCGCTCACCGCCAGGACCACGCCGCGGGCGACCTCGCCGGGCACCCCCGAGCCATCGAGCCACGCCCGGACGTCGTCACGGATGGCCGGACACGACTCGGCCGCGGCCGGGTAGCTGATGCGCTCGAACTCGACGGCGTCCACCATCTGCCTCCTGTCGGCCTGCCCTCGACTCGTCGGGTTTTTCGTCGTGATCGGTTCAGCAGGCCGGTCACGGCTCGTGTAACCGATTCGCCCTCGCCCTACGCGCCCGGATTCGTAGCGAACACCGGCCAGCCGATCTCGGTGCGCCAGGCGGCTGAGTCGTCGGTCTCGGATGGCCCGATCAGATACGTTTCGTGCACGGGTCCGTCGACCACCAGGGCGTGCTCGGCGAGGTGGGCCCCGAGGGCGCCGTACGTGAGGTCGATGTCGTCGTGCGGTCCGCGGTGCACGGTCAGGGCGAGCTCGCGGGTGGGTAGGTCGACCGGATGGACACGCCCGTCCCACACGTCGCGGTCGGTGGGCACCACGACGCAGGCGTGCCCCGCGCCCTCGGTGAACAGGGCGTTGTCGTAGCGACCACCCGGCGGCCCGGTCCGGACGGCGCCGGCGGCGTCGACCGCCGCGTCGATCTCCGCCATCGCCGCGCCGTACCAGGGCAGGACGTCCTCGAGCACGACGTCGCCCTCGACGGCGGTGACCCGGCGGGCCGGCTCGCGCCGGTGGACGACGTCGAGGCGCGGCGGGTCCGGCGCGAGGAGGCGCTGGAGCGCGCCGACCGCGTCGGTGGTCGCGGCGAGGCGCCGCTCCAGACGCTGGAGGTGTTCGGCGATCAGCGCCGACCGCTCCTCGACGTCGCCGGTGGCGAGCAGGCGGGCGACGTCGCGTACCGGCATGTCGAGGTCGCGGAACCGCCGGATGATCTGGGCGGTCGCCACCTGCCGCGGCGAGTAGTAGCGGTACCCCGAGTGCGGGTCGACCTGGTCGGGCTCGAGCAGGCCGGCCTCGTGGTAGTGCCGCAGCGTCTTCACGCTCAGGTGCGTCACCGTGGCGAACTCGCCGATGCTCAACAACGCGCTCACGGTCCGAGCCTGGACCCTCCCCCCACGGGAGAGCCCAGCGTGGTCGCCGTGACAGCCACCCAGGACCTCGTCCGCCGCTACTTCGTCCTCGCCGCCGACCCCGATCTCGAGGCCTACCACGCCCAGTTCGCCGACGACGCCGTCGTCGAGGACGAGGGCCGCCACCACCGGGGCATCGACGCCGTCCGCGCCTGGCGCACCTCCGTGCCCGAGGTGCACTACGACGTCCGCGCGATCGAGCCCATCGCCGACGGTGAGCGGGCGCTCGTCGCCATCAGCGGCGACTTCCCCGGGAGCCCGGTCGACCTCGCCTTCACCTTCACCTACGAGGACGGGCGGATCCGGACGTTGACCATCCGTCCGGTGGAGAACTGACGCTTCAGAACTCGTCGACGAAGAAGTCGAGCTCGAGGTCCTCGCCGCCGCCGTAGGGCGACAGGTCGGTGACGCCCGCCCGTGCCAGCGCCTCGACGTCGAGGAACACCTGGCCGGTCGGGCGCTCGGCGTCGGTGAGCAGCGCGACGGCGGCGTCGCCCATGATCTCGGGCGAGCGCGCGCGACGGGAGGCCTCGTCGCCGCCGAGGAGGTTCGCCACCGCGGCGGTCGAGATCGTCGTCTGCGGCCACAGGCAGTTCGCGCGCACCCCGCGGTCGGCGAACTCCGCCGCGAAGCCGAGGGTCAGCAGCGTCATGCCGTACTTCGAGAGGGCGTAGGACGGGAACTTGCCGAGCCACTCGGGCTTGAGGTTGATCGGCGGGCCGAGCGTGACGACCTGCGGGTCCTCGGACTCGAAGAGCCGCGGCAGCGCGGCCCGGGTGAGCTGGAAGGTGCCCTTGGAGTTGATCTGCTGCATGAGGTCGTAGCGCTTCGGGG
>NZ_DASXJD010000003.1:0-2239 GCF_036497585.1 Actinomycetospora sp.
GGGCGGTGCCGTTCCGGGCGCGGGTCGCGATCCGGCTCGGGCTGCGCACCGTGATGGGACTCGATCAGCGCCCCGGCGACATCCCCGGCCAGGGCCCGGTGTGCAGCTCCACCGCCCGTGCCCTGGCCTGGGCCCGCACCCGCACCGACACCGCGTGGCGCCTCCAGCTCTACGACGACCACGGACACCTCGAATACCTGCTGACCATCCGCCCACCCACCCGCGGCTCCCCACCCGCCGACCGCCGCCGACGACGCCACATCGTCGAGCTCACCGCCCACACCCGAGAACTCGACGACCTCCTCGCCGGCACCGGGATACCCACCGGCCTCGAGGTCCTCGACCCCGGGGCGCTGACCCTGCTCACCCGAGCCGGGCAGGCCCTCGCGGCCGCTCGCGCCCGCCCACCCGAGCAGCACCCCGCGCTCTCACGGGCCGACGCCCACCGACGCCGCCCCGGCGACGAACTCGCCCGCTGGGTCCAGGCCCGCGACCGCACCTGCCGTTGCCCCGGCTGCACCCGCCAAGCCACCGGCACCGACCTCGACCACACCCTGGCCTGGGACGACGGCGGCCAGACCATGGCCGACGACCTGGGCGTGCTCTGCGAGGCGGACCACCTGTTCAAACATGACCCCACCACCGGCTGGACCGTCACCCAACCCCACCCCGGCACATTCGTCTGGACCGCGCCCACCGGGCGGCGACACGTCATCACCCCCGAGCGCTACGACCCGCTGCCCGAGCCGCTACCCCCCACCGACGGCAGCCCCTTCACCCTGCCCGCCGACATCTACGCGCCCCCACCCCATGCCCCGGAGCCGTTCACGCCCCGGCGCACCCGCGACGGCCGCATCACCAGAGCCGCCCGCAACACCGCCGACGCCATGGCCGAACGACACCGCACCCAGCAAGGAGAACCACCCAGCCCCTACGACCACGATCCCGACTTCTGACACCCCGGCCGGTGGCGACTCAGGGCCCGACGATCGCCCAGCCGTGGGGCGGCACGACGACGGTCCGGCCGTCGTCGGCGAGCGAGGCATCGCCCGCGACGAGGCTCGCCGGCTTGTCGTCGGCTGTCGGGACGCCCGCGGGGAGTCCCCACGACCGCTCCTCGTCGTCGACGCTCAGCACGACCACGAGCCCGTCTCCGTCGTCGCTGCGGGGGAGGGAGCGCAGCACCACGAACGAGTCCGAGACGTCGAGCACCTCGGTGCGGGCGTCGTGCAGCCACGGGTGGCGGCGGCGGACCGAGATCAGCTCCTGGTGGCGGTGGAAGATGTCCAGACCCAGCGGGCTGAGCTCGGACGGCGTGGCCGGGAACTCCGGCCGGACCGCGTCGTCCCCGCCCTCGCGTTCCTCCTTGACCCCACGGAAGCCGTGATCGTCCCCGGCGTACACGCACGGCGTCCCGGCGACGGTGAGCAGCACCGTCAGCGCGTGGTCGAGGTGCCGCTCGTCGTCGAGCCGGCTCGCGATCCGGGTGACGTCGTGGTTCCCGACGAACGTCAGCGGGACGAAGTGGCGCACGAACTCCTCGTGGCGGCCCAGGGCGTGCGCGAGCTCGTGGAAGTTGCCGTCGTTGAGCGAGCTCCAGATCGCCTTCCAGAGTTCGTACTGGGTGACGGCGTCCATGCCGGAGTCCGCGACGATCCGGGCGTAGTCGCCGTGGATCGTCTCGCCGACGACGTAGACGTCCGGGTGGTGCTCCCGAACCCGGGTGAGCACCGGGGCCCAGAACGCGGGCGGCACGGCGTAGGCGGCGTCGAGACGCCAGCCGTCGGCGCCGCGATCGAGCCAGTAGATCATCACCCGCGCGACGTGGTCGGCGACCGCGGGCTCGTCGTGGTTCAGCCCGATCAGCGCCTCGTGGCCCTCGAACGCGTCGTGCGTAGGCGCGCCGCCGCCGTCGGGAGCCTCGGGATCGGGCCAGCGCAGCCGGAACCAGGACGCCTCCGCGGCACCGGGCCCGCCGGCGAGAGCGCGCCGATACTGGGCGAAGTCCTCGCCGACGTGGTTGAACACCCCGTCGAGCACGACCCGCAGGCCGCGGGAGTGCGCCGCCGAGAAGAGCCCGACGAGGTCGTCCTCATCGCCGAGACGGGGGTCGACGGCGAAATGGTCGGTCGTGTCGTAGCCGTGGGTGCGGGAGGCGAACACCGGCCCCAGGAGCACGCCGGAGGCACCGAGCTCGACGGCGTGGTCGAGCCACGGCTCGAGGTCGCCCAGCCGGTGG
>NZ_DASXJD010000004.1:0-8960 GCF_036497585.1 Actinomycetospora sp.
TCGACGTACTCGGACTGGAGCCTGAGCAGCCGCTGCCCTACTGGGGATGGGGCTCGATACCCGACCAGTACGGCCGCGACTTCGACCAGGACGACGGGGAGAACGAGCCGGGACCCGACCCCGGGTTGACGGACCTGCCGCCCCTCCACCGGCACTGGGGAGCGAACCGCCGACGCTAGTCAGACGACGACGCGGGCCGCGGCGTCCCGGCCGTCTGGAAGCCGCGCCACCCTCGCCGTCGAGATCTCCGTGGGTGAACCCGCCGTCGGGACCTTCTCCCGGCCCCCGGGAGACTGCTCGTCATGCCCGCGACCTTCGCCGAGCACCTCGAGCGTCTCGACCACGAAGCCCTCACGGCGCTCCTGACGCGCCGCCGCGACGCCTGCATCGAGCCGCTGCCCGCCGACTTCTCCCGGCTCGCCGCGCGGCTGACCAGCGCATCGTCGCTGCGCGACGCGCTGATGCAGGCCGACAGCGACGCCCTCGAGGTCGGCCGGGCGGTCGTCGTCCTGGGCGAGGAGGCGACCCGGCCCGCCGTCGCCGACCTGTTCGACACACAGCTCGAGCATGTGGACCGCGCGGTGGAACGGCTGGCCGCGCTCGGGCTGGCGTGGGAGTCCGGGAAGCGCCTACGCTACCCGACCGGCTCACCGAGCACTTCCTCGCCGAGATCGGCGGCGGGGAGGACATCACGAAACTGGCCCGGGCGATCCGGGTCGACGACCTGCGGGTGCTCGCCTCCGCACACGGTGCCCCGTCGTCGGGACTGAAGGCGACCGTGGCCGAGGCGGTCGCGGCGGCGCTGGCCGACCGACCGGCTGTCGTCGCCAGGGTCGACGCACTCGAGGAGGCGCACCGCGGCCGACTCCTGGACATGCTCGGCTCCTGGCATGTGACCGGCCGGGACCGCGTGGCGGAACGGCTGATCACCCGCGGCATGGTCGTGGAGGCGGGCTACCGCCTCGTCGTTCCACGGGAGGTCGCGATCGCGGCGTGGCTGCGGGTCGCGCGCGTGACCGGACCGCCGGCGCTGCCACCCGCCCACCTCGACAGGGGCGCCGCCGAAGCTGCTCAGGAGTTCCTGCGCTGCGCCGGATTGGTTCTCGACCACGCCCGGACCTCCCCGCTCGGTGCGCTGAAGAGCGGTGGGGTCGGCAAACGCGAGCGGGGCCGCCTCGTCAAGACCCTGGGGCTTCCCGACGACGGCGTGCTCGCGATGATCCTCGACCTCACCTCCGCCACCGGCCTGCTCGGAGTCGGGGCAGACGGCTACACGACCACGGACCGGTATCCGACCTGGCGACGGGCGACGGCCGCACGACGATGGGCCGAGTTGGTGGCCTGCTGGGTCGAGCAGCCCCACCCCTCGCTGCATCGCGCCGATCCCGATGGGACCGAGACCAAGCCCCCGATCGCGCCGGCCGTGAACTCCGGGGAACTGCGCCGCGCCCTGTTGCGGGCGGGACGGGACGGCGGCTCGTTGAGCGCGGCGGCGGACGAGATCGGCTGGTACGCCGGGTTCTTCGGCCCGGGACCGTGGCGGACCGCGGTCACGCAGGCGGCCCTCGCCGAGGCGGTGCGGCTCGGTGTCGCGGACTCCGACGGGTTGGCGCCGCTCGGAATGGCGCTGGTAGCCGTCGGGGCGGACGTGGCGGCGCTGGCCGGCGCCGCGGAGCGGGTGCTGGGAGACGTCGACTGCCAGGTCGTCCTGCAGTCCGATCTCACCGCGATCGTCACCGGGACTCCCGACGACGAGGGGGTACGGCTGCTGACCGACGCCGCCGAGGTCGAGAACCGGGGCACCGCCACGGTCCACCGGTTCTCGCCCCGGACCGTCCGCCGCGCCCTCGACCTCGGCTGGACCTCCGACCAGCTGCTCGCGGGCCTGCACGCCCTCTCGGGCACCGAGGTCCCCCAGCCGCTCGACTACCTGGTGCGTGACGTCGCCCGGGTGCACGGCTCGATCCGGGTGCACGAGGTGCGGACGTGCGTCGTCGCCGAGGAGGCGTTGATCGAGGAGCTCGCCCACGGCCGGGCGCTGCGCAAGCTCGGGTGGCGTCGGCTGACGCGGGAGGTCCTCGCCTCCCCCGAGCCACCGTCTCGGGTCCTGACGATGCTGCGCGAGGCCGGGTACAGCCCGGTCCTCGACGACGGCAGCGGCGCGATCGCCGTGGAGCGCGCCCCCGTGGAGCAGGCCTACGCGGAGGAAACGCTGACGACTCCGGGCGCCGACCCCGCGGACGTGGTGCGCCGGCTCCGGGCGGGCCCGGCAGCAGCGGGCAGCCCGACGGTGCAGACCCTGGCCGGGCTCAACGGCCGGCTGTCGGTCGACGAGCTCGACCTCCTCGCGCACGCGCTGGACCACCGCGTGCCGGTGCACATCACCTACCGCGTCAACAGCGGGTCGGTCACGGAGCGGGCGATCACCCCGCAGGCGCTCATGCACCGGTGGCTGGTGTCGTGGTGCCATCTGCGCAACGACCGGCGCGAGTTCACGGTGGCCTCGATCCTGGCCGTCAGGGCTGCCTGAGGCGGGACGTAGCGGACCGCCGCGTCCAGCCTCTAGAGCAGCCGCGCCACCGACTCGACGTCGTCCGGCAACCCCTGGATCGCGATCTCGTCCACCACGGTCGCCTCCCATCGGTCGAGCTCCGACCGCACCTTCCCGACCGGCCCGACCAGCGCGACCTGCTCCACCAGCTCCGTCGGGATCGCCGCCGCGGCCTCGGGCTTGCGGCCCGTCAGGTACAGCTCCTGCACCCGCGCCGCCACCGCGTCGTAGCCCATCCGCACGAACACGTCGTGGTGGAAGTTCGCCCCGCGGGCGCCCATTCCACCGATGTAGAGCGCCAGCTCGGGCCGAATCCGGTCGGCGGCCCGCTCGACGTCGTCGTCCAGCACCACCGGCACCGTCGCCATCACCTCGAACCCCTCCGGCCGCCCGCCGGGCCGTCGCGCGAAGCCCTCCTCCAGCGCGGACCGGTAGAACCAGTCGAATGCCGGCGCGAAGAACATCGCCTGCCACCCGTCGGCGATCTCGGCGGCCAGCGCGACGTTCTTCGGCCCCTCCGCGCCCAGATACACCGGCAGGTGCGGCCGGTACGGGTGCAACGACGACCGCAGCGGCTTCCCCAGCTCCGACCCGGCCGACGGCAGCGTGAAGTGCTCCCCCGCGAACTGCACCGGCTCGTCCCGGGCCAGCGCCGACCGCACGATCGAGACGTACTCCCGCGTCCGCGCCAACGGCCGCGTGTACGAGACCCCGTGCCAGCCCTCCGACACCTGCGGCCCCGACGCCCCCAGCCCCAGCACCACCCGCCCGCCCGACAGGTGGTCGAGCGTCATCGCCGCCATCGCCGTGGCCGTCGGGGTCCGCGCCGGAAGCTGGGCCACCGCTGCCCCCAGCCGGATCCGCGACGTCAGCGCCGCGCTGAACGCCATCGGGGTGAACACGTCCGACCCGTACGCCTCGGCGAACCACAGCGAGGCGAACCCGGCGTCGTCCAGAGCCCGCACCCGAGCCGCGAAATCCGCCGGCGGCGCCCCGATGAAGTGCCCCGCGTTGACCCCGATCCTCACGCCGTCACCGCGTACAGGTCGGCGTAGGTCGCGCGCAGCTTGTACTTGAGGACCTTGCCGCCGACGGTCTCCGGGAGCTCGTCGGCGAACACCACCGCCTTGGGCGTCTCGTACCCGCCGAGCCGCTGTCGACAGTGCGCGATCAGCTCGTCGGCGTCGACCGCAGCACCCGGAGCCGGCACGACGACGGCGGTCACCGCCTCGCCCCAGTGATCGTGCGGCAGCCCGATGACGGCGGCCCGCGCGACGCCCGGGTGCTCGTAGAGCGCGGCCTCCACCCGCAGGCTCGACACGTTCTCGCCGCCGGTCTTGACGATGTCCTTGATGCGGTCGACGACGATGCGCAGGCCGTCCTCGTCGAACGCGGCGCTGTCGCCGGAGTGGAACCAGCCGGTGCGGAAGGCCTCCCGGGTCGCCTCCTCGTCCTTGTAGTAGCCCGCCGTCACCGTCGGGGTGCGGTACACGACCTCGCCCGGGACGCCGGGCCGGTCGCGCAGCGATACGCCGTCGTCGTCGAACACGTCGGAGGCGAGCAGCGGGCTCGGTAGGCCGACGTAGTTCACGACGGGGGCCGTGGCCTCGTAGGTCTCGGGCCAGCGGCGCGGCCAGAAGCGGTGGCACGTGATCGCCTCGGTCTGCCCGAAGATGCCGAGCACGACGAGCGACTCCCCGGTCTGCGAGAGCAGCTTCCGGTACGTCTCCGGCGGCAGGGCGCCCCACCCGTAGACGACGACGGCAAGGCAGGTCACGTCGAGCGACTCGAACTCCCTGGTCAGCGCCGTGACGAACTGCGGCGACCCGGCCCACAGCGCCGTCACCCGCTCCTCGGCGACCATCGCTGCGACGTCGGCGGGCACCGGGCGCCGGCCGATCACCAGCGTGCCGCCCGAGACGAACGCGCCGAGGGCGAAGATCAGCTCGCCCACGTGGTAGATCATCGGGAGGAAGGTCCCCAGGCGCAGCTCGTTCTCGAGCCCGGTGCCGCGGGTCAGCGAGAGCGCGAAGCTCATCGCGGCGACGTGGCTCGCCGAGTGCGAGATCATCGCGCCCTTGGGCATCGCCGTCGTCCCGGACGTGAACAGCATTTCCCAGATGTCGTCGCCGTGGATCTCGATGTCGGGCTCGTCGTCGGGCTGGGCGTCGACGAAGGCGCCGAAGCCGACGCTGCCGGGGACGACGTCGCCGCCGATCGCGATGGTGACGTCGGCGGCCAGCCCGGCCCGCGCGAACGCCTCCGCGGCCCGCGGCCAGGTCTCGGCGTCGGTGATGGCGAACGACGGCTCGGCGTGGGCGATGAGGTGCTCGACGACGTCGGGCGCAAGGCTCGGGTTGAGGGGCATCGCGACCAGCCCGGCCTTGGCTATCCCGACCTTCGCGACGTAGGCCTCGACGGAGTTCTCGCAGAACAGGAGCACGCGGGCGGCTGGTTCGAGGCCGTGGGCGAGCAGGCCGTTCGCGACCTGGTTGGCGATCCGGTCGGCCTCGCGATAGGTCACCTGCGCGAAGCGGTTCTCGGAGTAGGCGCCGGGGCGGCCGATGATCGCGGCCTGGTCGGGGTAGCTCCAGGTCATCCGCTCGAAGACGTCGCCGACGGACGTGCGCTCCCACCGCTGCACGGCACGGCGCCCGCGCAGGGTGGTGACGTCGAAGGTGGTCTGGGCGAGCGAAGCGACGGGTGATGGTGCTTCTGTGCTTGCGCCGACACGGTCCACGCGTGCCTCCCTGCCCGCTGCGGTGTGACCTGCAGCATTCCCAGGGGCGGGTGGCCGACGCAAGGGCCGGTCACCGACGATTCACTCGGCGCGGTCCTCGAGGCCCAGGCAGCGGCGGCCCATGGATTCGAGGAGCTCCGCGAGCCGGTCCGGCGCCAGGCCGCTGTGGTGGAAGAGCACGGCCTGGGTGGTGCCGAGCGCGGCGTGCACGACGACGCGCAGCTCGGCGTCGGAGAGCTCCCGGCGCTGCGGCGCGAGCGCGATCACCCACTCCTCGATGTAGTGCCGCTGCGCCCGCCGCAGCCCGCGCAGCGCCTCCTCGGGCAGGTGGTGCGCCTCGCGGTAGTACACCTGGAGCAGCCGTCGCTCCTCGATCGCGAAGCGGACGTGGGTGCTGACCAGGCGTTGGAGGGCGTCGCGGTCGTCCTTGGCCTCGGCGACGGCAGCCGTGGCGGCCTGCGTCATCTCGTCCATGAGCTGCTCGAGGAGGGCTGAGAGCAGGGCCGCCTTGGAGTCGAAGTGCCGGTAGATCCCGGACCCGACGATGCCCGCGGCCGCGCCGATGTCGGCCATCCCGACGGCGTGGTAGCCGTGGCGGGCGACGAGGTCGGCGGCCGCGGCGAGGATGCGGTCCTTGCGGGCGGGGTCCCGACGGCCGCGCTTCGCATGTGAACGGATTTCGTCGTCGGGGCGACCAACATCGTTCACATGAGCTTCGCTCATGACCGCCCCCTCCCCTCCTCGGTGAACGGCGCTCCGTCGCAGGTCGCGGCGCCCGTCGTTGTCGGGAAGCGTAGCCGATCCGCGCTGCTGTGCCTCTGGTCACTGCGCGGATCAGGCGCTACGGTCCGGTTCGAGTGAACGGCGGATCACAGGGTGAGGAGTCGGCGTGGACTTCGTGGAGACCGACGAGCACCGCGACCTGCGGGACGCCGTCGGCCGGATCGCGGCCCCGTTCGGCGGGGACTACTACGTCGACCACGCCCGGCGCGGCGTCGAGTGCACCGAGCTGTGGCATGCCCTGGGCGACGCCGGCTACGTCGGGGTGTCGGTCCCGGAGGAGTACGGCGGCGGGGGCGGCGGGCTCGTCGAACTGGCGCTGGTGTGCGAGGAGACCGCGGCCGCGGGCGCCCCGATGCTGCTCCTGCTGGTCACGCACGCGATCTCGGCCGCGGTGATCGCGGAGTACGGCACCGAGGAGCAGCGCAAGGAGTGGCTGCCGGGCCTTGCGGGGGGGCGGGAGAAGGTCGTCTTCGCGATCACCGAGCCCGGCGCCGGCTCCAACACCCATCAGCTCGCGACGACGGCTCGCCGCGCTGAAGGGGAGCACCCCGATAGGGAGTGGGTGATCCGCGGCGAGAAGTACTACATCTCGGGCGTCGACGACGCCCAGGCGCTCCTGCTCGTCGCGAGGACCGGCACGGACGGGCGCGGCAACGCCCAGCTCTCGCTCTTCCTCGTCCCCACCGGCGCGCCCGGGCTCCAGAAGGTGCCGCTGCCGGTCGACGTCATGCTGCCGGAGAAGCAGTTCACGCTGCGGTTCGACGACGTCCGGGTCCCGACGACGGCGCTGGTCGGCGACGAGGGCCAGGGGTTCCGGCAGGTCTTCCACGGGCTGAACCCGGAGCGGATCACCGGCGCCGCGCTGTGCGTCGGGATCGCCCGGTACGCGCTGGCGCGGGCGGCGCGGTACGCGAACGAGCGCGAGGTGTGGGGCAAGCCGATCGGCTCGCACCAGGGGGTCGCGCACCCGCTGGCGAAGGCGCGGATCGAGACGGAGCTGGCCGCGCTGATGACGCGCAAGGCCGCCTGGCTGCACGACCGGGGGCTGCCCGCGGGCGAGGAATCGAACATGGCGAAGTACGCCGCCGCCGAGGCTGCGATCGCCGCCGCGGACGCCGCGATGCAGACCCACGGCGGGAACGGGGTGGCCAGCGAGTTCGGGCTCCTCCCGTACTGGGGCCTCGCCCGACTGCTCCGGATCGCCCCCGTGAACCGGGAGATGATCCTCAACTTCGTCGCCCAGCACGGCCTGGGCCTACCGCGGTCCTACTGAGGAGGTCGCGATGGACCTGCAGCGCAATCTGGCCCAGCGGGTCAACGTCGGGGACGCCCTCACGCGCTCGGCGGCCTCCCAGCCGGACCACCTCGCCGTCGTGGACACCTGGGCGAGCGAAGCGACGGGAGAGATCGAGGTTCGTCGGTTCACGTACGCGGCCTTCGACGCCTGGGTGAATCGGCTCGCGCACGGGCTGCTGGGGCGCGGGTACGCGGTCGGTGATGCGCTGGCGTTGGCGGCCGGGAACAGCGCCGAGTTCCTCGCCGTGTACTACGCCTGCGCGAAGGCCGGCGTGGTGTGCGTGCCCGTCAACCTGGGTTGGCGGCCGCACGAGGTGGCGTACGTGCTGCGGCACTCGGAGGCGCGCGGGATCGTCGTCGAGACCCAGCTGGTCGAGTCGATCTCGGAGGCGCTGGCCGAGGCGCCCGGGGTGACCGACGTGGTGGTGGCGCCGGGGACCGGCGGCTCACGAGTGAACGGCGCCGGCCTCGCGGCGGACGCCAGGAACGTGCCGTTGCTGGCGCTGGAGGAGCTCGCCACCAGCGACGACTCACCCCCCGAGGTCGCGATCGACGACCGCGCGGCGCTCTCGTACCTCTATACGTCGGGCACGACGTCGTTCCCCAAGGGCGTCGTCGGGACCCACCTCGCGATCCACCTCGAGTCGATGTCCGCGGCGCTCGACTCCGGCTGGAGCGCCGACGACCGGTTCATCGCGATGATGCCGATGTTCCACACCGCGCAGCTCAACGCGTTCTGCACACCCGCCGTCGTCGTCGGCGCGACCATCCACGTGCACCGCGGGTTCGACCCGGCGCGGTTCCTCGAGACGATCGAGCAGGAGAAGATCACCCAGGTCTTCGGGCTGCCGATGATGTACCGCCTCGCGCTCGACCACCCCGACTTCTCTCACCGCGACCTCTCGAGCCTCCGCCGCGCCGTCTACGCCATGGCGCCGATGCCCGAGGCGCAGATCAAGGCATGCCTCGACGGGTACGGCTGCGACTTCGCGCTGCTCTTCGGCCAGACCGAGATGTCGCCGATCACCACGCTCTTCCGGCCCGAGCACCAGCTGACACACGTCGGGTCGGTCGGGACGCCGCTGACCGGGGTGCAGGTCGGGATCATGGGTCCTGGCGGTGACCTGCTGCCGCCCGGCGAGCAGGGCGAGATCGTCTACCGCGGGCCCTCGACGATGCAGGACTACCTGCACGATCCGGAGGCCACCGACGCCGCGTTCGCCCACGGCTGGTTCCACTCCGGTGACGTCGGGTTCTTCGGCGACGACGGCGTCCTCTGGTTCGCCGACCGCTCCAAGGACGTCATCAAGACCGGTGGCGAGAACGTCGCGTCGATCGAGGTGGAGCGGGCGGTGTACGACGCCGAGCCCGACGTCGCCGAGGTCGTCGTGGTCGGGCTCCCCCACGCGCGGTGGAGCGAGGCGATCACGGCGGTCGTCGTGCCGAAGCCCGGGACGACGGTGCAGCCGGACAAGCTCATCTCCGCGCTCCGCGACCGGCTCGACGGCTACAAGGTCCCGAAGTCGGTGATCGTCGTCGACGAACTGCCCCGGACCTCCACCGGGAAGATCCAGAAGAACGTCGTCCGGG
>NZ_DASXJD010000005.1:0-14566 GCF_036497585.1 Actinomycetospora sp.
GGCCTCCCGCGCGAGCCCCTCGGCGAGCGGGCGGTCGTGCGCGTCGTCGACGCAGTGCAGCACCGCGGCGAGGGCCGACGTCGGGAGGGCCGCGAGCCGCGCCGCCCACGCGCGCGCGGCCGTCTCGGCGCCACCGGCCTCGACGAGGCGGTCGACGAGGCCGATGGCGTGGGCCTCCGCGGCGTCGACGGTGCGCGGCGTGAGCATGAGGTCCAGCGCGCGGCCACGGCCGACGAGTCGCGGCAGGCGCTGCGTCCCGCCGGCGCCGGGGATCAGGCCGAGCCGGGTCTCGGGCAGGCCGAGCCGCGCGTCCCGGCCGGCCACCCGCAGGCTCGCCGCCATCGCCAGTTCCAGGCCCCCGCCGAGGGCCTGCCCCTCGAGCACGGCGATCGAGGGGCGTCCGGCCGAAGCGATCCGCTCGATCGGGCGCCGCAGCGCCTCCAGGTAGCGCCCGAAGTCGTCCTGGTCGAACACCGCCATCGCCTTGAGGTCCGCACCCGCGACGAAGAAGCCGGGGACGTCCGACGCGATCACCAGCACGCGGGCGTCCGAGGTCTCGAAGGAGTCGAGGGCGGTCTCCAGCCCGGCGACGACCGCGGCGGAGAGGGCGTTGACGGGCGGCTGGGCGAGCCGGACGATGACGACACGCTCCTCGCGCGTCCAGGTCACCGACCCTTCGGTCACGAGGCCCCCTCAGGCACCCCGGCCGCGGCGGCCGGGGCGGCCGGGGCCGCCAGCCGCTCGCGGAGCCGGAACTTCTGGATCTTCCCGGTGAGGGTGCGGGGCAGGGCGTCGACGAGCTCCAGGCGCTCCGGGCGGTACTGCGCCGCCACCCCGCGCCCGTCGAGGAACTCCCCGAGGCCCTCGAGCGTCGGCGCCGCGCCCTCGCGGGGGACGACGAACGCGCACGCCCGCTCCCCCAGTCGCTCGTCGGGCATCGCCACGATCGCCACCTCGGCGACGTCGGGGTGCGCGTAGAGCAGGTTCTCGATCTCCACGACCGGGATGTTCTCGCCGCCGCGGATGATGATGTCCTTGCTGCGGCCGGTGATGCGCAGATAGCCGTCGGCGTCGATCCGGGCGAGGTCGCCGGTGTCGAACCACCCCTCGGCGTCGCAGCCGCGCAGGTCGGGCCGCTTGAGGTAGCCCCCGAACAGGCTGTTGGCCCGGACCTGCAGCGAGCCCTCGAGGTCGGGGCCCAGGACCTCGCCGTCGAGCCCGATCACGCGCAGCTCGACATCGGGCAGGGGCGAGCCGTCGGTCTCGAACACCCGCTCGTCGGGGTCGTCGGGGCCGGTGGCCGTCACCGCGCCCATCTCGCTCATCCCCCACCCCGACCCGATGCGGGCGTCCATCGCGACGGTGGCGCGCCGCACCAGGTCGCGCGGGACCGGGGCGCCGGCGCAGAGGAAGACCCGGAAGCTCGCGAAGGCCGCCGGCTGCGCCTCGGCCTGCCGGGTCAGGTCGGCCAGGAACGGCGTCGAGGCCATCGTGAAGGCGACGCCCTCGGCGCGGATGATCTCGGTGGCGTGCTCGGGGCGCCAGACGTCCTGCAGGACCGAAGTCGCCCCGCGCAGGATCGGCATCTGGAAGCCGTACATGTAGCCGGTCTGGTGGGCCAGCGGCGAGGCCATCAGCTGGACGTCGTCAGGGGTCAGCCCGAGCCGCGCCGCGAAGTCGCGGACGTTGCACAGCGCGGTGTTGGACGTGACCATCACGCCCTTGGGCTCGCCGGTGGTCCCGGAGGTGTAGGCGAGCTGCACGACGGCGTCCGGGTCGGGCCGGCGCCGGGCGAACTCGGCTCGGTCGTCGTCGGTCGGGGCCCGGCCGGCGAGGACGTCGTCGAACTGCCCGCCGGCGGGGCGCACGGTGACGACGTGCTCGAGCGCCGGGAGCCGGGCCGCGAGGTCGTGGGCCATCGCGGCATGGTCGAAGCCGGCGAACTCCTCGGGCACCACCAGCACGACGGATTCCGCGAGCCCGAGCATGAACTCGAGCTCGCGGCGGCGGAAGATCGGCATGAGCGCGTTCGTCACCGCGCCGACACGCAGACAGGCCAGGCTCAGCACCGGCATCTGCCACCAGTTCGGGAGCTGCATCGAGACCACCTGGCCCGTGCGCACCCCCAGGTCGAGCAGCCCGGCTGCCACGCGGTCGACCTGCTCGGCGAGCTCGCGGTAGGTCAGGGCCCGGCGGGCGTCGTCGGCGTGGGTGTACCCGATGACCGCGGGCGTGTCCGGTGCGGTGGCCACGGCGTCGTCGAGGTGGTCGAGGAGGGTGCGGCCCGGCCACGACCGCCCGGCCATGTCCGCCCGGTACTCGTCGGTGAAATCGGTCGCCAGCGTCATCGGTGCCTCCCGGACCCACTCGTCAGGGCCCAGCTTCGACCAGCGCGCGGACCGAGGCCAGACGCTCGTACTGCGGCAACGGCGAGGCGGCCGCGGGCAGCAGCACGAACCCTGCCACGCCGGCCGCGCGCAGGGCGGCGAGCGCGTCCGCCACCGCCCCCTCGTCGCCCACGACGACCCACCGCTCGAGCGCGGAGAAGGGCAGGCCGTACTGACCGCGGACGAACGCCGCGGCCTCGGCCCGCGCCGCCTCCGGGTCGTCCCCGGGTCCGGTGACGTGGACGAACACCATCATGAGCACGGCCGGGGCCGGGCGGCCGGCCTCGGCCGCGAGCTCGGCCAGGCGTTGCGCGACCTCCCCGACCCGGCGCGGGGACATCCAGACGCCCAGCCACCCGTCGCCCACCCGCGCCGCGCGATGCAGGGCGGCGTCGGAGCGCCCGCCCAGGACCAGCGGCGGTGGTGCGGCGGGCACCGGCTCGAGGACCGGCGCGGAGGTCGGCAGCAGCGGTCCGGGGTGGTCCACCGGCTCCCCGCGCAGCAGCGCACCCACGATCGCGAGGGACTCGTCGAGCCGACGACCCCGCTCCCCCACCGGCACCCCCGCCGCCTCCCACTCCGCTGGGTTCTCGCCGCCGACCCCGACGCCGAGCAGCACGCGCCCCGGGGCGAGCGCGTCCACCGTCGCCACCTGCTTCGCGGTCCACACCGGGTGGCGCATCGGCATGAGCAGGACCCCCGTCCCGAGCAGCAGCCGCCGGGTGGCGGCCGCCGCCGCGCAGAGGGCCCCGAGGGCGTCCAGGACCGGCGGGTGGAACGCCAGGTGGTCGCCCACCCAGCCCGCGTCGAACCCGAGGTCCTCGGCCAGCGCCGCCCCGCGCACCAGCGGCGGCGGGCCGGTGCGGAAGGGATCGAAGCTCGGCAGCATGACCCCGAACCCCGCCTGGTCCGCCCGCGCCATCCGCGCCTCCTCCGGTGACCGCCGGCCCGGCCGTTGACGCGCGGGCCCGGCGTCGCGATCGTCGTCCCCGACCGGGGTGATCCTGGCCCACCGACCCACCCCGCGAGGCGATCTAGCCCATGGACTTCTCCCTGCGCCCCGAGCAGGAGGCCTACCTGGCGGAGCTGCGCGGCTTCGGCGAGAAAGAGCTCGCGCCGCACTACCGCGCCGACGACCTCGCCGGCGCGCTGCGCCCCGACCTCATCCCGACGATGGCCCGGATGGGCCTGACCGGCCTACGGGTCCCGGAACGCTTCGGCGGCCAGGAGGCCGACGCCGTCACGACCGGGATGGCCGCCGAGGAGATCGCCCGCCACGACTTCAACGCCTGCTACGTCCTGCTCGACTCGGCGCTGGTCTCGGACATCCTGCTCGCCGGGGCCACCGAGAAGCAGCAGGCCCGCTGGATGCCCTCGATCGCCTCCGGCGCGACCGTGCCCGCGGTCTGCCTCACCGAGCCGGGCCAGGGCTCGGACGCCGCGAACCTCGCGCTGCGCGCCGAGCCCGACGGCGACGGCTGGCGGCTGGTCGGCGAGAAGACGTCGATCTCACTGGGGATGTACACCCCGGTCGGGGTCGTGTTCGCCCGGACCGGGGGCCCGGGCGCGCGGGGCGTCTCCGCGTTCTTCGTCGACCTCACCGGGCCCCACCTGCACCGGACGCCGCTCGACGACCTCGGCAGCCGCTCGATCGGCCGCGCGAGCCTCTACTTCGACGGCGTCCGGGTCGGGCGGGAGGACATGATCGGCGCCGAGGGCGAGGGCTTCGTGGCCGTGATGCGCGGCTTCGACTACTCCCGCGCCGTGATCGGACTGATGTGCCTCGGGATCGCGTCCGCGGCCCTCGACGACGCGATGGCCTACGCCCGCGGGCGCGAGGCGTTCGGACGCCCGATCGGGACGTTCCAGGGCGTCGCGTTCCCCCTGGTCGAGTTCGCGACGCAGATCCGCGCGGCCCGGCACCTCTGCTACGAGGCGCTCGCCCTCAAGGACGCGGGGAAGGACCCGGCGGTCCCGGCGAACATGGCCAAGTGGTGGGCGCCGAAGCTCGCGGCCGACGCGGTGCACCAGGCGCTGCTGACCTTCGGGCACGCCGGGTGGTCCACCGACAACCCGGTCGGCCAACGGCTCCGCGACGTCATCGGTCTCGAGATCGGGGACGGAACCGCGCAGATCGCCAAGCTCGTCGTCGCCCGGCACCTGCTCGGGCGCAGCTCCGCCCCCTGATCGTCGTCGGGTCCTAGGCGGCCGCGTCCCGGACCCACTGGGCGGCCTGGGCCGCGGTGGCGGCCCAGGTGACGCGGTCGGCGCGCCCGGCGAGCCGCGCCACCAGAGCCAGCCGCTCCTGCGACGTCGCCCGCGCCCCGAAACCCCGTCGGGCGGCGATCATGCCGGGGTCGAGCACCAGGACCCGCTGCGCGGCGGCGACCCGCGCCTCGAGCCGGGCGTCGCTGCCGAGGGCGGCGTCCGCGCTGCGGACCTGCTCGGCCCAGCGGGCGGCCTCGCGGGCGCCGCGCTCGTCGGCGTGGGCACTGATCACGAGGGCTTCGGGGGTGGCGGGAACAGTGTCGGCTCGGGAGGCGAGCGACGGGGAGGACATGGTGCTTCCTTCGGACGAGACGCGGATCGTGGCCCTCGGCGGGCTACCGTCCACTGTTCCACCGGCCGCGGCCTCGACGGCCGTTCTCCCGATTCGTCGTGCGGCATCTCCGAGAACCAGGCCGAATGCCGGCCCGCGCAACCTCCGGGCCGCCGACGCGTCGTCGTACGGGTCGGCGTGACGGGACGCGACTAGCGTGAGGACGTGACCGTCCACGTCGACGTCAACGGTCCCGACGCCGACCCGCTGTTCCGGTACCTGCGCACGCAGGCGCCGGGCGAGACCGGCGACGAGGTCCGGTGGAACTTCACGAAGTTCCTCGTCGGCCGCGACGGCGGGGTGCTGCGCCGCTACGAGCCGACCGTGCTCCCGCAGACATCGAACCCGACCTGGAGTCCCTGCTCTCCCACGCGGGGAGCTAGTACCTGCCGGCATCGACCGGAGTGCGCGTCATCAGCCCGGCGGGTAGCGGTCACCCGGACAGTTGCACGCAGCACTGTCCCGGCTGCGGAGCCAGGGTCGCGGCGACCGACTCGACCTGAAGGCCAGCGAGCAGCCCGCTGACCAGCGCGTGGTTGAGGGTGCAGACGAGCTGCGGCGACACGGCGGCGTGCGGCTGGAAGGGGCAGTTGCACAGCGTCAGCGAGGTGGGTGTCTCACGCCGGGGCTCGAAGCCGAGCGCCGTCAACACCGCTGCAGTGGCGGTCAGGCCCCGTTCGGTCCCGAACCGACCAGGCCGCGTGCGGTCACGCTCGGCGGCGCCCAGCTCACGACCTCGGCGGCGGGCCACCGCCGCGACCATGCCCGCGTTGTCCACCGTGACCTCCTCGGGGTCCGGGGACCCGGCGGGATCGAGGGCCTCGAGGAGGATGCCGACCAGCAGGTCGGGACAGCGGGCCGGGATGGTGACCCGGACGTCGTCGTGACCGGCCCGGTAGACCTTGGGCCGCCGCCCGACCCGGCGCAGCTCCCCCGGGCCGGCGATCTCGGCCTCCAGGAGCCCGACCTCGACCAGCTTGTCGAGGTGGAACGCCGCGAGCTTCCGGGAGATGCCAACCGCGGCTGCGGCCCGGTCGCGGCTCACCGGACGGGCCGACCCGCGCACGAACTCGTACATCCGACGACGGGAGCCCTCGCCCAGCGCCGCGACGGCCGCCACCGCACGGTGTGACGGCAACGCGACGTACGACGACGGCGCCACCGTCCGTTCGGGGTCCACTCCAGCAGCGTACGACCCTCGCAGGTCTCCGAACACGGCCAAGCTGGATGGACGCAACGAGGAGCGCGCCCGCTGCCGGGGAGTCCGGGTAGGCCGCCACCTGGTGCGGCGCCCGGAGTATTGACCTGCCCGACCTAAAAGACCAAACTTCGTTTCCTAAAATGCAGGACTCGGGCCGGGAGGGCGCCGTGAGCAGTGAGATGAACGACTGCCCGTCGGCGTGGGACCCGGTCCCGGTCCTCGACCCGCGGCGGGCATTGCGGGTGGTGCCCCCCGCGGCCGACGTGGATCTCGTGGAGGCGGAACGCGCGGCAGCCCGGTTCATGCAGGCCCTGGGGCTCGACCTGAGGACGACCGGCCTGGAACGGACCCCGCAGCGCGTCGCACGGGCCTACGCGGAACTGTTCAGCGCCCGCGAGTTCGAGCTGACGACCTTCCCGAACGACGAGGGCTACGACGAGCTCGTGCTCGCGCGGCGCATCCCGGTGCGCTCGGTCTGCGAGCACCACCTGCTGCCGGTCGTCGGCGTCGCCCACGTCGGCTATCTGCCGGGCAACCGCGTCCTGGGGTTGTCGAAGCTGGCGCGGGTCGTGGAGCACTTCGCGTGCCGGCCGCAGGTCCAGGAACGCATGACCGTCCAGATCGCCGACTACCTCGCCGACCAGCTCGAGCCGAAGGGGGTCGGCGTGGTGATCGAGGCCGAGCACTCCTGCATGACGTTGCGAGGCGCCCAGGCGCGGGGCGCCGACACCGTGACCTCCGCCGTGCGCGGTGTGCTGCGCGACGACGCCCGGTCCCGCCAGGAGTTCTTCGCGCTCACCGACCGTGCCGGAGGGCACTGACGCCGAGGATCGCGGAAGGGAGTCGACCGATGGCGAACGACGACGCGGCGATGGTGATCGTCGGGGCAGGCCTGGCCGGGGCGAGGGCCGCGCAGACCCTCCGCGAGGAGGGCTTCGCCGGCAGGGTGGTGCTGGTCGGCGACGAGCAGGAGCGCCCCTACGAACGCCCGCCGCTGTCCAAGGAGTACCTGCAGGGCCACGCCGAGCGCGACAGCGTGTTCGTCCACCCCGACCACTGGTACGCCGATCACGGGATCGAGCTGCGCCTGGGGGTCCCCGCGACCGGCATCGAGCCTGCGGTCCACGAGCTCGTCCTCGGCGACGGTGACCGGGTCGGCTACGCGAGGCTGCTGCTGGCCACCGGGTCCTCCCCGCGACGCCTCCACGTGCCCGGCGCCAATCTCGACGGCGTCCACACCCTGCGCACCCTCGCCGACTGCGAGCGCATCGCGGCCGCGGTGCGGACCTCCGCGCACATCGTCGTCATCGGCGCCGGGTGGGTGGGCCTCGAGGTCGCCGCCGCCGCCCGGGCCGCCGAGGTGCCGGTCACCGTGATCGAGGCCGCGTCGCTGCCGTTGCTGCGGGTGCTGGGCCCGGAGATCGCGGAGGTGTTCGCCCGGCTGCACCGCGAGCACGGCGTCGACCTGCGCTGTGACACCGGCCTCGCCGAGGTCGTCGGCCGTGACGGGCGCGTCGCGGGTGTCCGGCTCGCCGACGGCACGGTGATCGACACCGACACCGTCGTGGTCGGCATCGGCGTTAGCCCGAACACGGAACTGGCCGAGGCGGCGGGTCTGGAGGTCGACGGCGGAGTCGTCGTCGACCAGTACCACCGCAGCTCCGATCCCGATGTCTACGCGGCCGGCGACGTCGCAAGTCTCTGGCACCCTGCCCATGGTCGGCACCTGCGCGTCGAGCACTGGGCGAACGCCCAGGACGGCGGGCCGGCCGCCGCCCGCGCCATGCTCGGTGCGGGCCCGCCCGACGACCGCCTTCCGTATTTCTTCACCGACCAGTACGACCTGGGCATGGAGTACACCGGCTACGCCGCACCCGACGGATACAACGAGGTCATCGTCCGCGGTGACCTCGCCACCCGCGAGTTCGTGGCGTTCTGGCTCTCCGGCGGCCGCGTCCTGGCCGGCATGAACGTGAACGTCTGGAACGTCACCGAGTCCGTCCAGCGGCTCATCCGCTCCGGTCAGTCCGTGGCCACCGCCCGACTCGCCGATCCCACGATCCGGCTCGACGACGTGGCGCGGGGACCGGTCCCCCGGTGACACTGCCACTGCCCACGACTCATGGAGAGGGGTGAGGAGCGTGGTGTTCCGCATCCAGCCACACGTCCGGCTTCAGGAGTGGGTCGCCGAGGAGCACGGCTTCTTCACCGCGGAGGGGCTCGACCACGAGTTCGAGGCCGCCGGCTTCGCAGGCGGGACGAGCAGCGTCGAGCGCGGGGACGAGGCTCCGCCGGAGGTCCGCAGCGGCGCCCTGGAGGACATGGCCCGAGGCCGGACGGCGGAGGTCTCGTCCGCCTGCCACTGGGCGGTCAACGCCGCCGCCAGCGAGCACCACGGCACGATGTACGGCCGCGCCTATTCCGTCTGCCCGGCGGGGATCTACGTCGCGGCCGACTCCGGCATACGCGAACCCCGTGACCTAGCCGGCGTCGAGGTCGGCGTGGGCTACCACTCCGGGAGCCACTACTCCGCGCTCCAGGGACTCGAGCCCTTCCTGCCACGCGGCGACATCCGTCTCGGGTTCGTCGGCCGGCCTTTCGACCGCGTCCGCCTCCTGCTCGACGCGTCCCTCCCGGCGGTCAACCTGTGGGGAGCCGGCGCCTACGTGCTCGAGCAGCGCGGCTTCACCAAGCTCGTCGACACCACCTTCGTCATGGGGTTCTTCCTGTCACCGGCCGCGGACCCCGACGACCTCGAGCGCTACTTCCGTGCCCTCCTACGCGCCCAGCAGGAGATCGACCTCGAACCGCAGCGCTACACCCATTACTGGGCACGGGAGACGCCCGACGACCTCGCCGGGCTGGTGGACGTCCGGCGGTTCGGCCCGGGTGAACGCATCGTGCCCCAGCCCTACACCCGCGAGATGTTCGAGCGCTCGTATGCCTGGATGCAGGATCGGGACCTGCTCGAGCCCGCAGTCGCCGCCACCGTCCGCTACGAGGACGCCGTCCTCGGTGGGAGCGGGTGACGCGCGCGGAGCTGTTCAGTCGCGCCGTTCGAGCGCTGATCGGTGGGCCACGAACGTTCTCCCCCCTGGTCCTGCGACGAGGACTCCCTGGCGCTTGAGGATGGCCACTGCACGCAGCACGGTGTCGAGCCCGACGTCGTGCTCAGCAGCGAAGTCGTGCATCGTCGGTATCCGCGAGCCCGGAGCGAGGTCGCCTCTCTCGATCTTGGACGCGATGAACGAGACCACCCGCGAGGTAGGAGACCCGACGGCGCCGTGCAACGAGGTATCGGCCCGGCCGATGAGAGCGCGGGCCTGATGAGTCACTTCGTGGACCTCCCCCACCACCGGCTCCTGCAGAGCGTCCAGGAACTGAGCCCAATGGGCTCCGCGCACGGTCACCCGCGCACCCGACGAGCCGGCGAGCAGGGCGTAGAGTTCGCACAACCCCTCGCGGTCGCACGAGGTGACACCGGCGAGGTCGATGACGAGATCGAGCTGACCGGCCAGCCTGAGTCTCGAGCAGTACACGGCGAGATTCCGGGCCTCGGACTCCGAGAGTCGTCCGGCGAGGACGATCGTGCACGGCGCGCCGGAGTCCATCGGCTGACGATCCTCTCCACATCCCCATCCGTGCGCAGTCGGCAGATGCCGGACGGCCCCCAGCCACCGGCACGCACCACAGCGCGTGATTCGACCCCGGCAGCTGCGCTCCGCAGCGCTTGCGTCGCGCAAGTCTGAACGCTGGGCGGTGATCGGGCAAGGCCTGAGGCTTCCCAGCTCCACGGTCGTGACCCTCGAGGTGCCCCACTCTCTCCGGGTGCGGCGGGCCGCGCCGGAGCGTGGACATCCGCCCACGGGATGCATCGGTTCCCAGCACGTCTGCACATCGCCCCTGATCGGAATCGACAGAAAGATTCTCCGGCTCGCCCGCCACCGGAACCGACAATGTGTGGGGATACGCTTTCCGGTAAACCGAACCTGTTCCCGTTGCCGAGGTGGCGGCCGCAAGGGTTGTCGCTGTGACAGAATACGACCGTGGAGCCGAAGCAGCAGGTACGCGACGCCGCATCCACCGCCGAGGACGACGAGCAGACGACCGTGACCGCTCTGATGACGGCCACACGGGTTCTCGTGGGGGTGGCGACCCGGGCATTGGAGCGCCTCGACGCCGAGGTGACACTGGTTGAGTTCCGGTTGTTGCTCGCGCTCGCCGAGCTGGGCCCGAGCCCGAGCGTGAAGGCGGCCGCCTGGTTGGGCGTCGCCGGCTCCTCGGTCACCCGCACCAGCGATCGTCTCCAGGAATCGGGGCACCTACGACGATCTCGAGAGCGACCGAACCGCAGCGTGGTGCGCCTGGAACTCACCGAACGCGGCGTCGACCTGGTCGAGCGCGTGGTCGCCGCACGTCGTGAAGAACTGGGCGCGATCGTGGCGCGTTTGCCGCCCGGAACCACGAACCAGGTCGCTACCTCTCTGGAGCTGCTCTTCGACGCGGCCGGCGACGTGTTCGACGAGCCCGCGGTTCCCGCTGAGCTGCGGGCGCCCTGATCCGACGGCGCTGGAGAGGCCGGCGGTGCCATCAGCGCAACAGGTCGGTGTATGCGCCAGAATGGTTCTGCTCGACGGCGCGTCACATACTCCATCGAATGCGGAGTCCGCCGAGACGAGGGCTCCGGCGAGGAACTCGACGGCGCGCCTCCGGGCGCAGCAGGCCGGTGTGCGCCAATTGGCATGGGATTGGTCCGTATCGTCCCGGACCCGGACTCCGCAACGGTACTCGGCGAGGGCGAGAAGGCTCTGCCGGGTCGGGAGAGGACGCAGGCCCGCACCGGCTGACCCCCCGGTGACGCTCACAGCGCCTGCAGCTCGATCGGAGCGGCGTCGTAGTCGGATCCCGCCGCGCCGAGGAGCGCCTCGAGGGCGACCGCGACCTGCGCCGCGGTCCCTGGGGGAAGCCCTCTCACCAGTGCGGTGAGCTCTCGGCGCCGACAGTCCTCGATCCGCTGCACCAGCCCATGGCCGCGCGCGGTCAGTTCGAGGCGCACGACGCTGCGGTTCGGCCGTTCGCGATGTCGTTCCAGGTGACCGGACTCCTCGAGGCGGTCGGCCAGCCTGGTCACCGACGAAGCGGCTGACCCCAACCGCGCGGCCACGATCGCGCTCGGGGTCGGGCCGAGTTCGGCGAGCGCCCGCAACAAGCGGAACTGAGTCAGCGAGACCTCCTCGCCGAGCTGCTCCATGGGCCGCGATGCCACCCCGACCAGGACCGGCGTGACCTTCATCAGTACCTCGACCGCCTGCGTGATCTCCGGGCCGGAGACGCCTCCACGCTGCACACGGCGATCGCGGCCGGGTGCGTTCGCCGCGTCCGGGCGCGTCCCTCTCCGGGATTCCATCGTTCTGGACTAGCAGCAAGCCTTGCTATGCGCAAGAGCGACTGCGGACGTTGTGGGGTGACGTTCGCGGAGTCGTCGAGCCACGAACCAACCCTGGCGATGTGCAACACTTGCAGTGTGCCAACTCTGATGCCGGTCGACGTGGTGCAGGGGACGAGCCGCGAGGTTGTCGGGCAGGGGCACGGGGCCGTCGAACTGCAGATCCGATGATCGCTCCGGGCCGGACGCGGCGGCGCCCCGGTGGGCTCGGTGACTTCACGCTCACGCCCCGCGTGCTGTGGATCTGTCTGTGGGCGGTGCCGATCGGGGCCCTCGGTGCGGGTGCGGCGTGGGTGCTGCTGCGGTTGATCGGTCTGATCACGCACCTGGTGTTCTACGGACGGTTCTCCACCGACCTGGTATCGCCCGGCGCCGGGGCGCACCCGTGGTGGCTGGTGCTCGTGGTGCCGGTGCTCGGCGGGCTGGTGATCGGGGTGATGGCTCGCTTCGGCTCCGAGAAGATCCGCGGGCACGGCATGCCGGAGGCCATCGAGGCGATCTTGATCGGGCGCAGCCGCGTCGAGCCGAAGGTTGCGGTGTTGAAGCCGGTCTCTGCGGCCGTGAGCATCGGTACCGGCGGCCCGTTCGGTGCCGAAGGCCCGATCATCATGACCGGTGGGGCATTGGGCTCGATCCTGGCCCAGTACCTGCACCTGAGCGCCGACGAGCGCAAGGCGCTCATGGTCTCGGGTGCCGCAGCGGGGATGGCGGCGACGTTCAACGCGCCGTTGGCCTCGGTACTGCTCGCCGTGGAACTGCTGCTCTTCGAATGGCGGCCCCGCAGCTTCCTGCCGGTGGTCACGGCCGTCGTCGTCGCCGTGCTGGTGCGCACTCCGCTCCTCGGCGGCGATCCGATCTTCGCGGTGGACACCGCCGGCTGGCACGTCGGCTCCGCCGCGGTGCTGTGGTGTGTGACGACCGGCGCCGTCGGCGGGCTGCTCGCCGTCGCCGTGACCGCGCTGGTCTATCTCTCCGAGGATGCCTTCGGTCATCTCGCGTCGCTGCCCCTACCAGGGCTGGGCCGCCGCTCGAGGGTGAGCATCCACTGGATGTGGTGGCCCGCGATCGGTGGGCTGATCATCGGGCTGGGAGGCCTGGTCGAGCCGCGCGCACTCGGGGTCGGTTACGACGTCATCGATCAGCTGCTCACCGGTCGCGCCGGGCTCGGGTTGATCGTGGGGATACTCGTGGTCAAGAGCCTGATCTGGGGGCTCTCGCTCGGGTCCGGCACCTCGGGCGGTGTGCTCGCGCCGGTGTTCATGATCGGGGCCGCGCTCGGCGCCCTCGAAGGTCAGCTCTTGCCCTCGGTGGGCGTCGGCTTCTGGGCGCTGATGGGCTTGGCAGCCGTCGTCGGCGGAGTGATGCGCTCCCCGCTGACCGGGGTCGTGTTCTCCCTCGAGCTCACCCACGCCTGGCCCTCGCTGGTTCCGCTGCTGGACACCTCGACCGCTGCGTACGCCGTTTCGGCGCTCCTGCTCAAACGCTCCGTGCTCACCGAGAAGATCGCCCGCCGCGGCTACCATCTGACGCGGGAGTACGACGTGGATCCCCTCGAGGTCCTGTTCGTCGACGAGGTCATGCACACCGCACCGACCGTGCTCTTCGCGGACCAGCCACTGCCGGTCCCGCCTGAGTTCCTCGCTTCCGTCACCCCCCGACCCGGCCGGGATCCCGAATTCCCCACCGTGGTCCCGGCCGGCCCGACGCCGGTCGCCGACGACGAGGGCGTCGTGCTGCGCCAGCGCCTGTTCCCGGTCGTCGACCCCACCGGCGGGTTGCTGGGGATCGTGAGCCGCCAGCAACTCGATCACGCCACGGGCGGGAGGGGGCAGTCGACCGTGGCCGACGTGATGAACCCGACCCCGATCACCGTCGGGCCCAACGACACCCTGCGCGTCGTACGAGCCCGGTTCGCGACCTACGGCATCACGGCCGCCCCCGTCGTGACACCGAACGCCGAGGGGCCCTCCGCCGCCGTCACCTCGATTCCACCTGCGTCCCGGTTGGTGGGGCTGATCACCGTCGAGCATCTGCTCGACGGACGGCTGCCCGACCTCGCCGAAGAACACCACCGCGCCCGAGTGCTCACTCCCACCCCCCGCCGCAAGGCGCCACAGCCCCGCAAATCCCGGGAACGGACATCTCCCGCCGAGCAGGTCGGGAAAGCGCGCGAACGCGACACCCACCGTGAGACCGCCGGAACGATCCACACGGACGGCGTCTAGGCCCCGCGGGCCGCCGTCGCGCGAGACCCACGTGGCCGCGGACCAGCAGAAGGGTCAGACCTGCAGCGCCGCCAGCGCGCCCGGCTCGACCCGCGGGCCCGTGAAGAAGGGGACCTCCACGCGGACGTGCCGGCGCGCCTCGGTGGCCCGCAGGTCACGCATGAGGTCGACGATGCGGTCGAGCTGGTCGGACTCGAACGCGAGGATCCACTCGTAGTCGCCGAGCGCGAAGGCCGGCACGGTGTTCGCCCGGACGTCGGCGTAGCCACGGGCGGCCTTGCCGTGGTCGGCGAGCATCTGGCGCCGCTCCTCGTCGGGCAGCAGGTACCAGTCCAGCGACCGGACGAACGGGTAGAGGCAGAGGTAGCCCTTGGGCTCCTCCCCTGCGATGAACGCCGGCACGTGGCTCTTGTTGAACTCCGCCGGGCGGTGCAGCGCCGTGGTCGACCACACCGGCTCCGAGGCCCGCCCCAGCGCCGTGCGCCGCAGCGCGGTGTACGCGGCCTGCAGCGACTCGACGTCGGGGGCGTGGCTCCAGACCAGCCAGTCGGCATCAGCGCGCATGCCCGCGAGGTCGTACACCCCGCGCACGATCACGCCCTTGGACTCCTGCTCGTCCACCGCCGCGGCGAACTCCTCGGCGGCCGCGCGGCGGTCGTCGGGCAGGCGCGCCTGGTCGGTGCGGAAGACCGACCACATGGCGTAGCG
>NZ_DASXJD010000006.1:0-25419 GCF_036497585.1 Actinomycetospora sp.
CCAGATCAGACACGCGGTTCCCACCGCGATGCAGTAGATGCCGAACGGGCGCAGCGACCGGTTCTCGAAGTACTTCGTCAGGAAGCGCACCGAGAGGTAGGCGCCGACGAAGGAGAGCAGGCTCCCGACGAGGATCTGCGGGCGGACCCCCTCCCCGAGCGGGCCGGCGAGGTCGCCGAGCTTGAGCACGCCCGCGGCGAGGATGACCGGGGTCGAGAGCAGGAACGAGAAGCGGGCGGCATCCTCGTGGGAGAGGCCCCGCAGCAGCCCGGTCGCCATCGTGACCCCCGAGCGCGAGATCCCCGGGCACAGCGCCGCGATCTGCGCCGTCCCGATCCCGACCGCGCGCAGGACCGGGATCCGGCCGAGCCGCTCGTCGGAGGCCTCAGCCGTCGTGACCGGCGCGCTCCCGGCCCGCATCGTCGTCGTTCCACCGGCGGCCGCGTCGACGTCCCCGGGTCCGTCGCCCGGCGGCCGAGCCGGGTCGGCGGCCCGGACCTCGGAGCTCGCGCGACGCCGCAGTGCTTCCGCGCCCAGGAGGATCAGGCCGTTGACCACGAGGAAGACCGCGGTGGGGACCGGCCGGGCGAGGACCGTGCGGAACGTGTGCTCGAGCAGCAGCCCGACGATCCCGACCGGGATGGTGCCCAGCACCAGCAGCCACCCCAGGCGCTGCTCGGAGCTCCTGACCTCGCGGCGCGCGATGCTGGTGGCCAGGCCCCGCACGATGCGGACCCAGTCGCGCCAGAAGAAGACGATCAACGCCAGCGCGGTCGCGACGTGCAGGCCGACGATGAAGGCGAGGTAGGGCGATTCCGGGGCGGCGACGTCGAGGTCGCGGGCCCAGCTGCCGCCGATGACGGCGGGGAGCAGCACGCTGTGCCCCAGGCTGGAGACGGGGAACAGCTCTGCGACGCCCTGGAGGGCGCCGATGACGATCGCCTCGAGCCAGCTCAACTGGTGCACGACAGGGGCTCCCGGGACGGGTGGGACGCGCTCGCGAGTGCGCGACGACCGGACGATCGTCGGCAGCCGCGATGTGACGACGATGAGAACAGCATGCTGGTGACCACCGTCAGCCCGTGAGCGAGCGCCGGGCACCGAACTCGAGCCGGAGCACCACGGCGACGATAACGAGCAGCGCCACCAGGGAGACCAGTCCGGTGCCGATCCCGACTCCACCCCGGGACGGCGGAACACCGACCCAGTCTGCCACCGACGCACCCAGGGGGCGGGTCATCACGTAGGCGAACCAGAAGGTGGCCACGACGTTCGCGGACGTCCCCCGCGCCACCAGGAAGGGCAGGGCGAACAGGACCCCGAACACCAGGATCGACACCGCGTACCCCATCCGCAGGGTGGTGGCCGTGAGATCGCCGAGGGCGGTGCCGAGGGCGAAGGTCATGATGACCGCGAGCCAGTAGAAGAGCTCACGACGGCGGGTGTCGATGCGGTGGATCGAGAGGGTCCCCTCGACGCGGTACCAGATGCCGAACGCCGCGAGCACGGCCAGCAGGAACGCCGCGGTCGAAACCGCGTACGGCACGCCGAGAACCACGTGGACGGCGTCCGCGCACGTCGTGCCGAAGACGCTCACCATCAGGACCGCGAACCAGTACACCCATGGCCGATAGGCACGCTCCCGCAGCTGCAGTCCCAGGGCGACGACGAACCCGAGTCCGCTCAGACAGATCGCCGGAACCGGGCCCAGCGCCACTGCCGACCAGTCCCAGGTCGTCTCGCCCATCCCCGTGGTGAGCAGCTTGGCGATCCAGAACCACGCGGTGATCTCGGGGACCTTGTTCGCGGCGGACCGCAGGTGCGACGACGTGGCGACGCCGCCGTGGGAGGGGAGACTCATGGCCGGCGATGGTTGCGACCCGATCATGTGGCCCCGATGAGTAAAGAGATCTACATGTCGGATCCCGCCGGTCCGCGACGCCCGACGGGCGGGGCTCGCCGGCGGCCGACCCCCGCGGCGAGCAGCAGCACGAGTCCGTCGGCCACGACGGCCAGGCTCCAGCCCGCGAGGACATCGCTCGGGTAGTGCACCGCAAGCACCAGTCGAGAGCCCGTGACGGCCACGACCACCGCGAGCGCGACGAACGTGATCACCCCCCGGCCACGGATCGGACCGACGAGGACGACGACGAGCAGGAGCGCCCCCGCCGACCAGAGGGCGTGACCGGAGGGGAAGGACAGTCCGTGCGCGGTGACCGCCTGCCACGCCGCGGGCGGACGTGGACGCGCGACGACCGCCTTCACCCCGTTGTCGAGCAGTCCGAGGACGACGAGCGCGCCGGCCGCGAGGAGAAGCGGCTCCCACGATCGTGAGCGCCACGCGGCGGTCGCGGCGACCGCCACCAGCACGGCGATCATCACCGCGGGTTGACCGACCGTGGTGACGACCTCCGCGGTCGCCACCAGAGCAGGTGGGCGTACCGCCACGATCCAGCCGTCGACGCTGGGGTCCAGGACGGCGAGCAGGGTGTTGGCGACGACCCCGACCCAGAGCAGAGCGGTGACCAGTGCAGCGAGCACGGTGACAGCGGCCGTCGGGACGACCGGTGGGAGGTCGTCGGGGGCCCGGTCGGGAACGGCAGGCTCGGTGCGCACCACGGCGGATCAGCGTCCGCCGTCGAGGATGTGCGGTCGATGAGAGCAGGGCGCGGCGGCCTCGGACACCCGCGCCACAGTTCGATGACGCTCCAGCCGCGCGACGTTCGGGACGTCACGACGACGATTCAGCCCGCCATCTCCGTGGGGCGGAGGGCGTCGTGGAGGTCGTCGAGGGCGCCGGCGAGGTCCTGCAGGGTGGGGGCCCAGGGCCCGGCCTGCTCGGCGAGCCGGGTGAGGCGCTGGGTCCCGCGCAGGAGACGCCGGGCGACGGTGACGGGCTCGTCCTGCACGGCGACGGCCACGACGACCTCGCGCAGGTCCCGGGTGAGGCGTTCGGCCTCCTCGCGGCTCGCGGAGGCCTCGAGCCGTGGGGCGATGCCGTCGAGGGCCTCGCAGACCGCGAGCAGTTCGGCGCGGGCGCTGCCCCGCAGCCGGCGGCGACGGATCTCCGCGGCGAGCTCCTCGAGGACCGCGGGGTCGCGCTCGGCGAGCACCAGGGCCGCGCCCACCAGGTCGGGCCCGTCCGCGTAGCGCTCGCCGCCCGGGTCCGGGAGCGGGCCGAGACGTTCGGCCAGGTTGCCGAGCAGCCGCAGCAGTCGCTGGTGGTCCTCGGCGCCGACGAGCATCGTCACGCCGACGGGGGCGTCGTCACTCACGGGTGACCGGTCGCGGCCGGTCAGCCCGACAACCGGGTCGGCGCCGGGCGGGTCACGCGGCCGTTCGCGGCCGGGAGGAGGTGGGTGGCGAGCCGGTGCAGGCGGTCGACGGCGACCTCCTCGAGGTCGGGAGTCGCCAGGTGGCTCAGCGTCGCCCGCACGAGGATGTCCGCGACGTCGGCGAGGTAGCCGGGCGACTGCCGCGGGTGGTGCTGGCGGAGGTAGCGCGTGAGCAGCCGACGCGCCTCGCCGATGATCGGGGCGCTCCGGGTGGTCAGCAGCGGCAGCAGGCTGGTGTCGCCGTGCCGCTCCTCGAGGATCGCGGCGACGAGCGGCCGGTCCTTCGTGGCCCGCAGCGTCGCACCCACCGCGGCGCGCACGCCGGCGTCCCACGACGTGGCGTGGTGCAGCGCCTGGGCCGTCTCGGCGAGCATCCCCTTCGCCTCGCGCGCCAGGAGCGCGTCAGCCAGCCCGATCCGGCCGCCGAACTGGCGGTGCAGCGTGGCCCGGGAGAGCCCGGTCCGGCGGGCGACCTCGGCCAGCCGCACCCGCTGCCAGCCGTGCTCGAGGACCGCCTCCGCGGCGCCGTCGAGCGCGCGGTCGCGCAGCTCGAGACGGAACTCCTCGCGCAGCGTCGGTCGGGGGGTTGTCGGCGCACTCATCAGGGAGCCTCCGCGGACGTCGACGGGGAGGTCGCCGCCTCCGGGGTCTTGCTTCGGTCCACCCCGTCCATCGCCGCCGACCCGGCTGTCGTTACCAATCCGTGATCTGAGAACGCATCGTCCCCGGTCAGCCACCACCGGACGACGTCGCGCTTCGAGTAGCCCGGCCGTCGCGGCACCTCCTCGGGGGTGTTCTGCTCCATCGCCCGGCGCAGGCCCCGGGCCAGGTCCACCGGGTCCCCCGGCGTCGTGAGGGTGACGAGCGGGTGCTCGCGGAGGTCCTCCGCGAGCCCGGTCTCCGTCGTCGTCACCACCCGGCACCCATGCGCCAGACCCTCGACCAGGGGCAGCCCGATCTGCTCGCGCCATCCCGGGAGCCGGACCGAGGGCATCACGACCGCCGCGCCGGACCGGAGGAGGTCGTGCACGGTCCGCCGGGTCAGCCCGGTCCGGATCTCCACGCCGGCGGGCAGGTCGGGCGCGGCGTCGCCGCGCGGGTCGGCGACCACCAGCCGCCAGCCCCGCTCCGCCGCACCGGCCGTCTGCCACGCCGTCGTCAGGATGTCGAACCCCTTGCGCTCGCTGGGGGTGCCGAGGAACAGCATCACCGGCTCGCGGGGCCCGCCGTCCCCGGCGCCGGGCCCGCAGACGGTGCACATGTCGAGCCGGGGCGGCAGGACGGTGTACCTCGTCCGGCGCAGCGCCGGCCCGAACGCCCGCCGGTAGTTCTCGCACGCTCCGGACGTCCCGAAGACGACGACGTCGAGCAGCAGCAGGGACGTCCCGACGACGGCGGTGGCGAGTCGGCGGGCGACGGCGTCCGGCACCGGCCAGGAGCGCAGCGACCGGATTGCCAGGCGCGCGCGGGCGTCGAGGTTGTCGATGGCGTACGTCGCGACCGTCACCCGCCCGCGCCCCGGCAGGACCCGGCGGAGCAGCTTGACCAGCACGATGTACCGGACGGCCCGGACCCACTCGCCGAGCCAGAGGGGCTCGGCGACCTCCATGAGCTCCAGCCCGGGGTCGCGCATCGCCGTCACCAGTGCCGCCCAGCTGAACGACCGGACCGCGGGGTTCCCCTCGAGCAGGGCGGCGTCGGAGTCCGCGATCCGGGAGGTGAAGAGCACCAGCTGGCCCGGGGGCATCTCCTCGACGACCGAACTGCGCAGGTTCGGGACGATCCGCAACGATTGCACCGGGACATGGTCCCCGGCCCGGACCCGCGTACCCCCGACCACCGGGGGTAGCCCGGCCCTCGCGACGATCATGGAGGAGCGGCCGTGACCACCTCGGCGAGCCAGCCCGGACCCGCGACCGCGGGGGAGCCGCTGCGCGTCGCGGCCGACCGGCTCGACGAGCTCCGGCGGCGCACCCCGGACGGGGACTGGGAGACCGCCGGACTGCTCGCGTCGCGGCCCGAGGTGCTCGCGCGGTACGCCGACGGGACGACCGAGCACGTCGCCGACGCCCGGGCCCGCACCGCGGCCTGGATCGCCGGGCTCAGCCCCCGCGTGGTCGGGCCCCTGATCACCTGGTTGCGCGCCACCGCCGACGCCGTGGACGCGGGCGCCCTGCCCGAGGAGACCGACCGCGGCCCGGGCGTTCGCCGCGGGCGTGACCGAGCACGTCGCCGGGTCCCGATGACGGAGCCGGGGCCCCTCGGATCCGGCGAACGGCGCTGTCCCTCGGACGCGCGGCCGCTCTAGGCTCTGCCGACCTCCCGCGGGCGCGTCGGGACCGGTGCCCGAGGAGCTGCGCCGCGCGTGGTGCGACATCCAGGGCCTGATGTGGACGGCCCTGCGCACCGCCGCGCTCGCCGGGGGCGGCCGGCCCTCCACGACGGCACGGTCGTCACGCACCAGCGGGTGCGCGGCGACCTCGCCGTCGTCCGCGTCGCGATCGACCCGGTGCCGACGTTCCGCGCCGGGCAGTACGTCACCGTCGAGATCCCGCAGCGGCGCGGGTGGTGGCGCCACCTCTCCCCGGCCGGGGTCAGGTGGTGGCGCCACCTCTCCCCGGCCGGGGTCGTCGGCGCCGACGGGGTCGCCGAGTTCCACGTGCGGGCGGTGCGCGGCGGCTGGGTCAGCCCCGCCCTCGACGAGCTCCACGCCCTGGACCGGCTGTGTGCGCTCGCGCGGGAGAACCCCGCGCTGACGGTGGTCCCGGTCGCGGAGTCGCCGTGGGGGAGCGAGGAGCACGTCGCTGAGGTCCAGGTCGGCACCCTCGCCGAGGTCGTCCCGCGCTTCGGCGCCTGGACCGACCGCGAGATCCTCCTCAGCGGGCCGCCGGCCATGCTGCACATCACGGTGGACGCGATGCTGGCGGCCCGCACCCCGCTCGGGAACCTGCACCACGACGCCTTCTGGTGAGCCCGCTCTACGAGGCCACCAGCTCCGAGTCGCGGACCTTCTGGAACCCGCGGGCCATGCGGCGCTTCGCCGGCGGGAAGCGGTCGACGAGGCGCAGGGCGGTGCGCTGGGCCGCGACCGAGAGCGGGCCGACGACGGGCCGGCGGGCGGTGCCGTTGTCGTTCATGAACTCGAGCGACTCCCGCACGGCGAGCGAGGAGTACCGGCGCATCAGGTCCTCGTACTCGCCGACCGCCGCGAGCAGCTCCGTCTCGCCGTTCTGCACCCGGACCAGGCGGTCGCGCAGCTCGCGGGCGTCGCGCAGGGCGGTGTTCGCGCCGGCCCCGCGGCCGGGGGTCATGGTGTGGATCGCGTCGCCGACCATCGTCACGGTGCTCGGCGTCCAGGGCGGCACCGGGTCGGCGGTGCGGATGGAGAGCCCCACCGTGGAGCCGGGGTCGGCGGTGGCGATGAGGTCCAGCCAGCGCGGGTCCCACCCGGCGGAGAGCTCGGTGGGCAGGGCGAGGGCATCTGGCCCCGTCCGGTCCAGGGTGTCCGCGGGCGCGAGGGAGCGGGAGGTCGTGATCCCCCACGAGATGTAGTCGGTGGTGTTGTCGAACCGGAGTCCGGGCCAGCGGCCGACGAGCTCGCGCTCGCTCGCGCCGACCCCCTCGCGGGGCCCGCCGTCCGTACCCCACGGCATCCGCACCGCGTGGGTGATGCCGAACTGGCCGCGCCGGTCGAAGTACATGCCGAGGCCGTGGCGGACGACGTCGGGCAGGAGCGCCTCGGACCGCGCGGTCAGCAGGGTCTTGCCGCCGATCGCGACCAGTCCGGTCTCGGAGTGCGTGGCGTGCGGGAGGTACTGGTGGCGCACCCGGGAGCTCGCGCCGTCCGCGCCCACGAGGAGGTCACCGGTGTCCGAGGTGCCGTCCTCGAAGTGCGCGGTGACCCGCCCCTCGTCGGCCTGCTCGTAGTGGGAGAAGCACCGGTCGAACGTGATCACGTCCTCCATGCCCGTGAACAGCACCTGGCGCAGCGTCATGCGGCTGACGTTGTGCTCGCGGTCCTCGGGACCGTCGCCGGAGTGCGGCAGGTCGTCCATGCTGATCCTGACCAGGGTGCGGTACCGCTCGGTCAGCATGGCCAGGGTGTCGTAGGGCGCGGCCGTCGTGGCGACGAACGTCGCGAAGAGCTCGGGGCTCAGGCAGGCCTTGAGCGCGCGCGCGCCGTTGGGGGAGATCCCGACCCGGTAGCCGTGCAGGCCGCTGGTGCGCGTGCGGTCGCGCTCGTGGACCGCGACGTCGATGCCGGCGCGATGCAGGCCGTGCGCCAGGCACATGCCGCCGGTCCCCGCGCCGATGATGATCACCTTCATGATGTGCCCTCCCCGCCGGGGTGCATCCGGCGTGCGGTCTCGGCGAGGTCGTCGTAGCTCCAGGTCAGGGCACCGGAGCGGAGGTCCTCGAGCAGCTTGGTGATCCAGGCGACGTCGGTCTCGAGGTGCGCGATCGCGTACTCGTTCTCGATGAGCACGATCCGCGGCAGCTCGGTGGCCACCCGCGCGAGCTCGTGGCGCAGCCGGTCGAGCTCGCCGCGCCGGTCGGACAGGCGCAGCGCGAGCGCGTCCGCCGCGACGTCGGGGTCGAGCAGCGGCAGGTAGGCGAGCGCGGCGGTGAACTCCGCGAATTCGTGCCGGGGCGCGGTGAGCATGTCGAGGGTCCAGGTGACCGCGAGCTCCCGGCCGGCGTCGGTGGCGGCGTACACGGTGCGCTCGGGGCGGGTCGCCTCCCGCTCGGTGCCCTGCGCGACCAGCAGCCCGTCCCGGACGAGCCGGTCGATCGTCTTGTAGAGCTGCGAGCGCTGCCCGACGTTGACGACCTGGTCCTTGCCGCGCTCGCGGATCAGCTGCTGCATCCGGTACGGGTGCATCGGCGCCTCGGCGGCCAGGGCGAGGACCGCGAGGGCGAGACCGGAGCGCTGCGTCATAGTGTCGGCAACACTAGTGTCTTCAACACTAGATCGCCAGGGCGCACCTCCTCACCGCGGGGTGTCGTGATCACCGGGACGCCACCGCTGTGCCGGCGCCCCGACCGGAACCATGGACGCCCGTTGATCAGGGGGGAGCGCCATCCCGGCGCGCAGGGGATCACGCGGGCACCCGGCCCGCGTGGGAGCATCGGGTCGATGAGCGAGGACGGACAGCGCGCTGCCCGACGGACCTCGCGGCGCACCGCGATCCTGCACGGCGACCACGTCGCCTTCTGGGACTCGGGCCCGGAGGAGCCGGGGGACGAGCTCGTCGTGCTCGTCCACGGCATCGCCGGCTCCGCGCAGACCTGGTCGCCGCTGCTCGCCGAGCTGGCCCGACGCCGCGAACCGCGTCGGTTCATGGCCCCCGACCTGCTCGGCCACGGATCGTCGAGCGCGCCGTGGGCGGACTACTCGCTGGGCGGCTACGCGACCGGGCTGCGCGACCTCATCGTCTCGCTCGGCTACCGTCGGGTGACGATCGTGGGCCACTCGCTGGGGGGCGGCGTCGTCCAGCAGTTCGCGTTCCAGTTCCCGCAGCACTGTGCCCGCCTGGTGCTCATCGACAGCGGCGGGCTCGGCCGCGAGGTGAGCCCCGCGCTGCGGGCCGCCACGCTGCCCGGCGCCGAGTGGGTCATTCCGGTGATCGCCGACCGTCGCCTCGTCGACCTCGCGGCCTCGGTGGGCCGACGCCTCGCGTGGGCGGGCCGGCACGTCCCGCCGTCGGCGAAGGAGGCGGCCCGGGCCTACGCCTCGCTGGCCGACCCGGTGCACCGTCGCGCGTTCGTGCACACCGCCCGCTCGGTGATCGACAGCGGTGGGCAGCGGGTGCGCGCCACGAACCGGCTGGACCTGGCCGACCAGCTCCCGGTCCTCATCGCCTGGGGCACCGCCGACAGCATGATCCCCGTCGAGCACGGCCACCGGGCCCACGAACTGGTCCCCGACAGCGAGCTCGCCCTCTTCGAGGGTGCCGGCCACTTCCCGCACTGCGACCAGCCCAAGACGTTCACCGACCGGCTCCTGGACTTCCTCGACCGTCGCCCGCCCGCGGAGTGGGACCCCGCCCACCTCGCCGAGCGGATCTCCGAGCACGTCAGCTTCGACGAGGACGGGAGCTCCTGACCGCTCCCTCGTCCGCCCGACGACGTGGCGCCGGGCCGGGACGGTAGGGCTCAGACGGACCGGAGGGACGGGGTGATCTCCTCGGCCACGGGCTCGTCGGCGGCCGGGTGCTCGACCAGCGCGATGACGCGCCCGGCCAGGAACCGTGCGGTGCGGACGGCCGATCCGCCGCGGGTCACCTCGCTGACCTCGACGGTGCCGCGGGTCTGCGCGATGTCGACCCGACGGCCGGCGCGCGTGGCCTCGATCTCGTACGTGCGGGTGGTGCCGCTGCCGGCATCGACCACGATCTCGACGCGGTCGCCCTTCATGTGTGCTCCTCGGACGGAGTGGATGGACGGGCCGAACGGCCCACTCTCTCCAACGCCTCTCGGAACGACATTGTTCCTGGTCAGCAGGGGTGTGAGGGCGTCCGGACGGGTCCGGGCGGCGGCACCGGTGTGTGAGGAACGGGTTAGTTCTCTGCACCGTTCGGGCAAGGATGACCTCGTCACGCTGGGCCATCCCCGAGGAGGAGTCATGGCAGGCAACCCGACAGTGGAGTCGGTGATCGAGCAGGTCCACGAACTCAACGACCGGATCGTGGAGAAGGCCCGATCCGGCGGGCGGGAGTCGTTGCGGGTCTACCGCGACCTGCTCGAGAACGTGGCCGAGGCCGAGGAGGCCGCCGGCGAGCGCACCGTGGAGTGGGTGCAGGCGCTGACCCGGGCGCAGGCCTCCTTCACCCGCGAGCTGGCCGAGGCCTTCCCCTCGCTGCTGCAGCGGGTCGGGGACCAGCTCGGCTCGGTGGCCGGGACGGCGGCCGAGCCGGTCCGCCGGGTGCCGGGTGCGGCCACCGGCGAGGGCGAGGTCAAGGGCGCGGTGTCCACCGCGGACGACCTCCCGATCGCGGGCTACGACGAGCTCACCGTCGAGGAGATCGCGCCGCGCCTGTCCGGCCTCTCGGAGGTCGACCTCGGGAAGGTGGACGCCTACGAGCGTCGCACCCGCAACCGCAAGACGGTGCTCGACCGCATCGAGTCCCTCCGCCACTGACCGGCGTCGTCGGGCCCCGTCGTCATCCGGCGGGGCCCGACGTTCAGGCGGTCGCCTCGGGTGGCTCGGCCCACCGGATGAGCGCGATCGCCGCCACGACGAGCACCCCGCCCGCCACCTGCGTCGCCGTCGGTCGCTGCGCCACCAGCCACCAGGCGCCGAGCACGGCGAAGAGCACCTCGGACAGCCCGACGAACGACGCCAGGCGCGAGCCCAGCCGCCCGACGGCCGCGATCCCGGTGAGGTAGGCGAGCGCCGTCGACAGCGTCGCCACGAGGACCACCCCGACCCACCACGGCACCGTCCACGCACCGAGGACGATCGGCGTCGTCGTCGCGGTCAGGGGCAGCAGGCCCACGACGCCGACGAGCACGACGACGGCGCTGCCCACCAGCGCGCCGCCCGCGGTGAGCACCAGCGCCGGTGGACCCGCTGCGCCGTCCCCACCGCCGGCGCCCGCCGAGAGCCGGAAGTACGCCGCCAGGCACACCGCCGCGCCCAGGCCCCACGCCACGCCGACGACGTCGACGGCCGCGCCCCGCCCGACGTCGAGGACCAGCACCAGGCCCCCGATCGCCGCGGCCGCGCCCACCAAGGTCGCGGGGCGGGGCCGCGCCCGGGTCCGCGCCCACGTCCAGCCGAGCAGGAGCACCGGCGCGGTGTACTCGATGAGCAGCGCGACCCCGACCGAGAGGTGGCCGACCGCGCTGAAGTAGCAGACCTGCGCCCCGGCCAGCGCGACGAGGCCGTAGACCAGCACCGCGCGCAGCGCACCGGCGCGGGGTCGCCACCACCGCACCAGGACGACGACGAGCGGCACCGCGAGCAGGACCGCGGCCCCGGCGAGCCGGCCCAGGGCGACCGCGAGCGGCGACCAGCCGGTGGCCAGCAGGGACGCCGCGAACGGCCCGGCCAGCCCGAACGACAGCCCGGAGAGCAGCGCGATCGCGAGGCCGGGCGCCGTGCGGCCGACCCTCACCTCGTCCACGCCGGGCTCCATGCGTCCCCGTCGTCCGGGGCCGGCCGCCGGTCGAGGTGGTCGCGCAGCGCCGCGAGTCCGGGATGCGGGTCGTCGGACCGCCACAGCAGGCAGTGCGGGTAGAGCAGGGCGGGGCCGCGGACCGGGATTCGCCGCAGGTCGTGGTCGTCGGGCCAGAGGATGCGGGTCCGCGCACCGACGAGGGTCGCGAGGTCGGGGTCCTCGGCGAGGACGTCGAGCAGGTGGTCGGTGCCGAAGCGGGGGCCGATCGTCTCGATGGTCAGGTCGAACGCGGCGGCGAGGTCGGCGTAGTAGGTGGCCCACTCGGTGCCCCCGGCGATCCCCGGGATCCACAGGCGCAGCCCGACCAGGTCGTCGGGTGTGACGCTGCGTCGGGTGGCGAACCGGTGGCCCGGTCCGCACAGCAGCTCGTGGGGCTCGTCGAGCACGCGGGTCGTCGTGACCTCCTCGGGGAGCTCGTCGGGGTGGGGGACGGCGCGGAAGGTGGCGTCGACGGTGCCGGCGGCGACGGCGCGGGCGGCGGCGCGGACGTCGGAGCCGCCGAGGGTGACGACGTCGAGCTCGACGGCGGGCTGGGCGGCGTGGAACTCGCGCAGGAGCGCGGCGGCCGCGACCTGCCGGCTGATGACGTCCACGCGCAGCGCCCGCCGGCCGGGACGCACCGAGGCCTCGGCGCGCTCGGCCGCCCGGACCAGTGCCCGGGCGTGGGGCAGGAAGGCCTGCCCGTCGACGGTGAGCTCCACCCCGCGCGGGGTGCGCGCGAAGAGCCGGACGGCGAGCTCGGCCTCCAGGGCGCCCACGCGCTTCGAGACCGCCTGCTGGGTCACGCCCAGGTCGCCGGCGGCGTGCTGGAACTGCCCAGCCTCGGCCGCGGCCACGAAGGTCCGCACCGCCACGACGTCCACAGGAGGAGACCGTAGGCGGACAACCGCTCGTTGTGGCGCACCGAGGCGACGGTTGTTCGATCAGTAGGGGCGCGTGCTGGTGTGCTCGACGGATCGTTGTCGGAGGGGGCGCGGTGGCGCGACGGGGACGGGCGCTGGGCCGGTCGTTCGGCTGGTTGTGGGCGGCCTACGCGGTGAGCGCATACGGCTCCGGGCTGGGGTTCGGCGCGTTCCCGGTGATCGCGATCCTGATGCTGCACGCGGGCCCGGCGGCGGTCTCGACGCTGGCCGCGTCCGGGCTCGTCGTCGGCGCGCTGGTCGCGGTGCCGCTCGGGCCGTGGGTGGAGCGTCGTCGCAAGCGGCCGGTGATGATCACGATGGACCTGGTGCGCTGCGCCGCGCTGGTGTCGGTGCCCGCGGCCTATGTCCTGGGGTGGCTCACCCTCGGCCAGCTCGTGCTGGTCGCCGTGCTCGTCGCCGCCGCGAAGATCGCCTTCAACGCCGCGGCCGGGGCGCACCTGCGGGGCCTGGTCGGCCCCGACGGGCTGCTGGTCGCGAGCAGCCGCTTCGAGTCGACGACGTGGAGCGCGATGGTCGTCGGCCCGCCCCTCGGCGGAGCCGCGATCGGGCTGCTGGGGCCGGTCGTCACCGTGGTCGCCGACGCCGTGAGCTACCTGCTCTCGGCGGCCGGCCTCGTCGCGATCCGCGCCCCGGAACCACCGCCCGCTCCGCGCGACCGCGGCCGCGCCGGGGAGATCCTCGACGGGTGGCGGCACATCCTGACCCACCCGACCCTGCGGCCGCTGTTCTGGAACGTGCTCCTCGTCAACGGCCTGATCATGGCCACGGAGCCGGTGATCGCGGTCCTCATGCTCGGTCGTCTGGGGTTCGCGCCGTGGCAGTACGGGCTCGCCTTCGCCGCACCGTGCGTGGGCGGGCTGGTCGCCTCCCGGGTGGCGGCGCCACTGGTCGGGCGCTTCGGCGCGCACCGCGTGCTGTGGAGGACGGGCGTCGTGCGCGCGTGCTGGTCGGTGGCGCTCGCCCTGGTCGTGCCGGGCGTGGTGGGGCTGGTCCTCGTCGGGCTCGTCCAGCTCGGCCTGGTGATCTCCTGTGGCCTGTTCAACCCGGTCCTGGCCGCCCGTCGCCTCGAGCTCACCCCACTCGAGCTGACCGCCCGCACCCTCACCGCGTGGTCGATCAGCACCAGCGCCGGGATCGCGGCGCTGACCGCGGTGTGGGGCGTGCTCGCCGAGGTGGCGGGCCCGCGCGCGGCGATCGCACTCGCCGGCGCGGGCCTGCTGCTCACCCCGCTGCTGCTCCCACGTGGATCAGGCGGGAGCCCCGGTCGCCCGCGGCGGCGAGATGGCCCCGGACGCGGGCTGGCGTCCGGCGACGAGCACCGTCACGCCCTCGAGCAGGGTCTGGACGCCGAGCAGGATCCCGAGCAGGAACACGCTCGCGGCCATCAGGTTCACCAGCACCAGCACGCCGAGCAGCACCGAGACGATCCCGCTGGTCACGAGCACCCACCGTCCCTCGGGGACCGCACCCGAGACCGCGATCCGGGTCACGCCGGTCACGAGGAACAGCGCGCCGGCGAGCAGCGTCAGGGTGACCAGGCCGCTCGCGGGGTTGCGCAGCACGAACACTCCCAGGACGAGGAGCACGGCTCCTCCCAGGATGTACGACCAGACGCTGCCCGCCTTCCTCCGCACGATGGCCTGCACCAGCATCACGATGCCGCCGACCACGGCCGCCCAGCCGATGAAGTAGATCGAGACGATCGTCGCCAATGCCGCGTTGGCCAGCACGACCAGCCCCACCACCACCAGCACGATCCCCAGCACGATGTCCCAGCCCGACCTGTGTCCATCTCCGGTCATGCTCATCGGTCGACCCCTTCGCCTTCCCCGCACCGGGCGGCGCGGGCCAGGCCGTGAGGCTGGACCGCCCGGCTCGGCCGGCTCCAGAGCCGGAGAGCACTCCTGGCCGGGCCCTACGTCCTGAGCGGTCGGGCGAGGACGGCGCCGCTACCCGGGTCGTCCGCCCGGTCAGGTCGCGTTCCCGCTCTCGACGTCGACGACGTGGCAGGCGTTGCGGTCACCGGTGAGCGGCTGGCGTGCTCCGGCGGCGTCGCGGGCCCTCGCACGCACCCGCCGCACGCCCGCGGCGGGCACGGTCGCACCGAACCGTCGCCACGCGTACCGGCTCCCCGCCGGGCGCCCGAGCTCGGCCGGGACCCATGCCTCGTCGTCGCCCAGGACGCCGACCTCGACCCCGACCACCTCGGACGAGCCCCAGGCCCATCCCGCGACGTGCAGCGTCCTCCCGTCGCGGCGCACGGCGGTGACGAGGCTGTTGACGTCGAGGTCGCGCACCGGCCGCAGCGCCCCGGTGGCCGACGGGCGCTGGTAGAGCTCGGTGGTGAACAGGTGCTCGGCGCGGCGGTCGGCGACGGTGAGCGAGCGCAGCCACTTGACGTTGTTGGTCCCGAAGTAGCCGGGGACGAACAGCCGCACCGGGAACCCGTGCTCCGCGGTCAGCGGCTCGCCGTTCATCTCGTAGGCCAGGACCCCTCGCTCGCGGACGACGGCCAGCGGCAGGTCCTTGAGGTACTCGGTGCAGGGGCGGCCGTCGAAGACGCCGGAGTCGTGGCCCCGCGCCCACAGCAGCTCGCCCTCGGCGCCGGCCCGGTCGAGCACCGCCGAGACCGGCGTCCCCCGCCAGACGACGTTGCCGGCCCGCCGTGTCGGCTCCCGGGGCCGCAGCGGGTTCCCGTAGCACTCGAGCACCGCGGTCACCGTCGTGCTCGACATCGCCCGCAGCCCGTCGAGGTCGAGCTCGAGCGGGCGTGCGACCCGGCCGTCGACCCGCAGCCGCCAGGTGTCGGGCGGCACCTGCGCGATGCCGAAGTGGCCGATGAGGTAGACGTCGTCGACCGCCGTCACCGGGGCGTCGAGCGCCTCGGGCGGCCGCTGGCGCTTGATCGTGCCCGCGGGCGCCATCCGGGTCGGCGCGCCCGGGTCCGCCGTCCCGTGATCTCGTACCGGCGGCCCGTCCACGACCCGGCACGCTACGCACGCGGCCCCGGCGCCGTCACCACTGCGGCGCCGTCACCACCGGAAGGAGCGGCTGTCGCGATGAGCGAGGAACCCGCGCCGCCCGACGCGGGGGCCGCCAGCCGCCGCGCGGTCGTCCGACAGGGCGTGTGGGTGGCGGTGGCGACCTCCCTCTACGGCGTCAGCTTCGGCGCGCTCAGCGTGGCCGGCGGGCTGACGGTGACGCAGACCTGCGCGCTCTCGCTGCTGCTGTTCAGCGGCGGCTCGCAGTTCGCGCTGGTCGGCATCCTCGGCGGGGGCGGCACGGTGGGGGCGGCGGTCGCGGCGGCGTCGCTGCTCGGCGTGCGCAACGCGCTCTACGGCCTCCAGCTCGTCCCGACGATGCAGCCCACCGGCTGGCGGCGGGCCGCGATCGCGCAGCTGACGATCGACGAGTCCACCGCCGTCGCGGTCTCGCAGGCCGCCCCGCCGCTGCGGCGCCTCGGGTTCTGGGTGACCGGCCTCGGGGTCTACCTCGGTTGGAACCTCATGACCTTCCTCGGCGCGCTGGCCGGTGACGCGCTGGGCGACCCGAAGCGGTTCGGGCTCGACGCCGCCGCGTCGGCGGCCTTCGTCGCGCTGCTCTGGCCCCGGCTGCGGGCCCGCCAGCCGGTCGCGATCGCCGTCGTGGGCGCAGTCGTCACCACCGCCCTGATCCCGGTGATCCCGCAGGGGCTCCCGGTGCTCGCCGCGGCGTTCGTCGGGGCGCTCGTCGCGCTGTGGTGGCCGGACCGGTGGCAGGACGCGGGGAGGGTAGACGGGTGAGCGGCTGGATCGCGGTGCTGACCGCGTCGCTGATCTCGTTCGCCCTCAAGCTCGCCGGCTACACGGTGCCGCCGGCCCGGCTCGAGCACCCGCGCGTCCTGCGCGTCACCGAGGTGCTGCCCGCGGCGCTGCTGGCTTCGCTCGTCGTGCTGCAGACCTTCTCCACCGGCACCCACCTCGTGCTCGACGCCCGCGCGGCCGGGCTGGGCGTCGCGGTCATGGCGCTGCTCCTGCGCGCCCCGTTCATCGTCGTGGTGATCGTCGCCGCGGCCACGGCGGCCGGGCTGCGCGCGCTCGGGTGGGGATGACGCCGGGGCCGCTGCCGCCGAGGACGAGGAGCTGCACCCCGGCGCTACCCGGCTTCGACGGGAGCACCGAACCATCGGGCGAGCGGACGGCGCAGGTCCTGCTGGTCCTCGCCGACCCACGCCACGTGGCCATCGGGCCGCACCAGCACCGCCGGCACGTCCAGCTCCTCGCTCACGTCGACGACGTGGTCCACGCGGTCGGCCCAGCCCGCGGTGGACAGCGTGCCGGTCCGGTCGAGGAGCAGCCCGCGCCCGGTGTGCAGCAGCTCGTAGAGCCGCCCGCGCTTCAGCGCCAGGTCGCGGAGGTGTCGGCCGACGAGGTCGTGCTCCTCGCCGAGGTCGTAGCGGACCCCGAGCGCGGTGATCTTCTCGATGAGGTGGCGGTTCACCTCGTCGAAGTCCATCAGCTCCGACACCAGCGCCCGCACCGCCCGCGCGCCCGGCTCGGTGGACAGCAGCTCGATCGCGGCGCGGGTGGTGACGAGGACGTCGGCCGCCACCGGGTGCCGCTCGGCCTCGTAGCTGTCCAGCAGCCCGTCCGGCGCCCACCCGGCGATCTCGGCGGCCAGCTTCCAGCCGAGGTTGAACGCGTCCTGGACGCCGAGGTTGAGCCCCTGGCCGCCGGTCGGCGGGTGGACGTGCGCGGCGTCGCCCGCCAGGAACACCCGGCCGACCCGGTAGCGCTCGGCCTGCCTCGTGGCGTCGCCGAAGCGGGAGAGCCAGCGCGGGGAGTGCACGCCGAAGTCGGTGCCCGCCGCGGCCCGCAGCTGCACCTTCACCTCGTCGAGGGTCGGCGGCACCGTCCGGTCCGCCGAGACGCCGGCCGCCGGGACGACCACCCGGTAGGCGCCGTCCTCGGCGATGGGGCCGAGCCCGAACCGCAGCTGGGTCCTCCGGACCTCGGCGACGACCGCGGCCACCGTCTCCGCCGGGACGCCCACCTCCATCTCGCCCAGCAGCGTCTCGACCCGCGTGGGTTCGCCGGGGAAGGCGACCCCGAGCAGCTTGCGCACCGGGCTGCGCCCGCCGTCGCAGCCGACGACGTACCGCGACCGCAGCCGGGTGCCGTCGGCGAGCGTGACGGTCACCCCCTCGTCGTCCTGGTCGAGCCCGACGAGCTCGGCGCCGCGTCGGATCTCGGCCCCGACCTCGACGGCGTGCTCGGTGAGCAGCCGTTCCGTGGCGGTCTGGGGGATGCCGAGGACGTAGGCGTGGGCGGTGTCGAGCCGTTCCGGGGCCGGTTTCGGGATGGCGGCGAAGAAACCGCCCAACGGATGGGTCCTCCCGACGGCGAGGAACCGTCCCAGCAGTCCGCGCTGGTCCATCACCTCGATGCTGCGCGCGTGCAGGCCGAGCGCGCGGACGTACCGCGCCGGCTCGGTCTCCTTCTCCAGGACGAGGACTCCGACGCCCTGCAGCCGCAGCTCGGCGGCCAGCATCAAGCCGGTAGGCCCGGCGCCCACGACGATCACGTCGGTCAAGAACAGCTCCACGGGGATGCGACGACAGTCCCGGCTCGACGCCGGGATCGGCCGCGAGAGCGTGGCGCACCGCCCGGGTCTTGCCGCAAGACCCGGGCCCCGCTATACGTTGGGAGTGGCGGGAGGACCGCTCCTCACAGCTCCGTCAGGGGAACCCCCGGGTCGGCCAGGCGCCGCGTGTCGAGCGCTCCGCCGGCGCGGACCAGCCGGTCGATGTCCTCGGTGACGTCCCAGACGTTGACGTTCATGCCCGCCAGCAGCCGGCCCTCGCGCAGCCAGAACGCGACGAACTCCCGACGCTCGAGGTCGCCCCGCACCACGAGCTCGTCCGCCTCCCCGGGCCCGGCGAAGCCGGTGTACTCCATGCCGAGGTCGTACTGGTCGGTGAAGAAGTAGGGCAGCGCGTCGTAGGTCGCGTCGGACTCCCCGAGCACCGCCCGCGCCGCGACCGGCCCGGTGTTCTGCGCGGTGGCCCAGTGCTCGACCCGCAGTCGACGCCCCAGCGCGGGGTACCAGATCGCGGCGATGTCCCCGACGGCGTGGATGCGTGGGTCGCTGGTGCGCAGGGACTCGTCGACCACCACGCCGTCGTCGAGGTCGAGACCGGCGGCCTCGGCCAGCCCGATGTTCGGCGCCGCCCCGACGCTGACCAGGACGATGTCGGCCTCGACCAGACCGCCGTCGGCCAGGCGCACGCCGCGCGCCGTCCCACCCGACCCGACGATCTCCTCGACGTGCACCCCGAGCCGGACGTCCACTCCGTGCTCGCGGTGCAGCTCCGCGAACGCGGCCCCGATCCGCGGCCCGAGAGCGGCCTCCAACGGCTGCCCGGCCGCCTCGAGCACGGTGACCTCGGCGCCGGCGGTGCGGGCGGCGGCGGCCACCTCGAGCCCGATCCAGCCCCCGCCGATGATCGCCACGCGGGAGGCGGACAGGATCGCCACTCGCAGCCGGTCGCTGTCGTCGAGGGTGCGCAGGTGCAGCACGCCGTCGAGCTCGGCCCCGGCCACCGGCAGACGCCGGGCGGACGACCCGGTGGCCAGCACGAGCCGCTCGTAGCCGAGCCGCTCGCCGTCGGCGAGCACGACCTCCGCGGCGTCCCGGTCGATCGCGGCGACAGCGGTCCCGGTGCGCAGCTCCACCCCGTGTTCGCCGTACCACTCGGCGGACTGCAGGAAGACGCCGTCCTGGTCGGTGGCGCCCTGGAGGTAGTCCTTCGAGAGCGGCGGCCGGTCGTAGGGCCGGTGCTCCTCCGCGCCGAGCAGCACCACCTCGCCGTCGTACCCGGCCTCGCGCAGGCCCTCCGCCGTCCTCGCCCCGGCGAGGCCGGCACCGACGATCACGTGGCTCATATCGCCTCCGGTGGGCAGCGGTCGCGCGCACCGTCGCGGCGACGACCCGCCCATCGCGGGACCGTAGCCCCCTCGGCGGGCGCGGGACGAGGGCCCCTGGCGCCCGTCGGCGCGGGCGGCGGGGCTACGCCGGTGCGCCGGCTCCCGGCATCGTCAGGTGCTGCCCCGGCATGATCAGCTCCGGGTGGGTGCTGACGCCCTGGTTCGCGGAGGCCAGGGCCTGCCAGCCGCCGCGGACACCGTGGGAGGCCGCGATCGAGGACAGGGTGTCGCCGCTGACCACGGTGTAGCCACCCGAGGTCGGGGTCGAGGTGCTCCGGTGCGTGCCACTCGACTGCTTCGTGGTGCTCGAGTGGCTCGTCGAGGAGCTCGAGCTGCTGGTCGACGCGGTGTGACCGCCGAGGCCCCGGGACCCGCACACCGGCCACGCCGTGATGCCCTGGCCGTCGAGGACGCGCTCGGCGACCACGATCTGCTCCTCGCGGGACGCGTCCTGCGGGCTGCCGCTGCCGCCGAAGGACTGCCAGGTCGACCGGGTGAACTGCAGACCGCCGAAGAAGCCGTTGCCGGTGTCCGCGTTCCAGTTGCCCGAGGACTCGCACTGCGCGACGGTGTCCCAGTTCACCGACGGGGCGGCCTGGGCGGCGGGGGCGGCGACGGTGCCGAGCGCGGCGAGGGCGAGCGGGCCGGTGGTGGTGGCCACCACCGTGGTGCGCAGCCGGGCGACGGGGCGGGGGGCGCGGTGCTTCGCGGGCATACGGGGACCTCGGGGGAGCGGCCGCGGTGCGGGGACACCGCGGCGGTGGGGGAGCGGGGGAGCGAGCCGGGGAGCTCGGGGCGAGGTTAGGAAGACCGACCCCGGAGGGGTCCGTAGCTGAGAGCCCTCAGCGAGCCCCGGCGCCCACCTGCCGTCCCGGCGCGACCACCGACCGATCCAGCGGCCGACCCGCTCAGCGTGTTGCGCCGTTCGCCATCGCGGGGTCTCAGACTGGTCACGCCCGCCGTCGGGAGCCCCGGTCGGCGGGTCCGGTGTGGGGTCCTCGTTTGGCCGCGTGCGGCGAGCGGCAATGTCCTCGCATGGCCAGCGTGACCGACCGTGCCCGCGAGGCGCTGAGCGACACCGAGTTCCCCGCGGACCGCAACACCCTCCTGGTCCGGGTCACCGAGCGCGGCGGCGCGACCGCGGACCTCATGCACGCCCTCGCGTTGCTGCCCGAGGGGATCTACACCTCCCTCGACGCGGTGGTGGCGGGTCTGGACGCCGACCCGGAGCGCGACGACGACGGTGCACCCACCTCCGGGCGGCCGGACATCGTGCGCGACGACGACTGACCGGTCAGCGCCCCTGGTGGCGCACGAGCACGTCGAAGCCCCTCACCCAGCGGCCTCGGCGAGCTCCCGGGCCTCCTCCTGCGAGCTGGCGGCAGGGCGGGAGCCCGGGAGCGGGCGGGCGTTCGACTCCGGCAGGAACCACACCGCCGCCGCGCCGACGATCCCGGCGAACGTCAGGTAGACCGCGGGGACGGTCAGCCACCCGGTGAGGCTGATCAACCCCTGGACGATGACGGAGCTCGTGCCGCCGAACGCCGACACGGCCACGTTGAAGGTGATGGCGAGCAGCCCGTAACGCACGCCCGTCGGGAACAGCGCCGGCAGCGTCGCCGGCATCGTCCCCTCGAAGCACACCAGGGTCAGGCCGAGGAGCAGGAGGCCCACGAACACGCCCCCGATGGCGCCGGTCTGCAGCAGGAGCACCGCCGGCCACGAGAGCACGAGCAGCAGGACGCACCCGGCGATGACGACGGGCCGGCGCCCGACCCGGTCCGAGAGCCGCCCGAGCACCGGCACGATCGCCAGGAGCACGGCGAGGACGATCATCTGCAGGACCTGGGACGTCGTCGTCGAGATGGTCGGGGCGCCGTACTCGCCGAGGGTCTCGGTCAGGTAGGTGGGCATGACGGTGGTGAGCATGTAGCTGGACACGTTGAAGGCGATGACCAGACCCATGCACACGAGCACCGGACGCCAGCCCAGCCGGGCGGCGGAGCGGAAGAACCGGGTGAACGACTGCTGCCCCTGCTCGCCGGACTGTTCGGTGAGCTGGCTGAACGCCGGGGTCTCCTCGAGGCGGTAGCGCAGGTAGAGCCCGACGGCGCCCAGGGGGAGCGCGACGAGGAACGGGATCCGCCAGCCCCAGCTCAGCATCGTCGGGGAGCTCTCGCCGAGCGTGGTCTGGAGGATCGTGACGATGCCGGCGCCGAGCACGTAGCCGGTCAACGTGCCGCTCTCGAGCCAGCTGCACAGGAAGCCGCGGCGCCGGTCGGGGGCGTACTCCGCCACGAAGGTCATCGCGCCGCCGTACTCCCCGCCGGTCGAGAAGCCCTGGACGAGCCGGCAGAGCAGCAGCAGCACCGGTGCACCGATCCCGATCGCCGAGTACGTCGGGAGGACGCCGATGCCGAACGTGGCCAGCGCCATCAGCACCATGGTCGTCGCGAGGGTCTTCGTCCGGCCGATCCGGTCGGCCAGCGGACCGAAGAACAACCCGCCGAACGGGCGCACGAGGAACGAGGCGGCGAACAGCGCCGCGACGATCACCGGGCCGCCCGGGGTACCGGGCGGGAGGAACACCGTCTGGATCGTCTTCTCCAGATAGGCGTAGACGCCGAAGTCGTACCACTCGGTGACGTTGCCGATGCCGGCCGCGGCGACGGCCCGGCGCACGATGTCGGGCGGGGTCACCGTCACGTCCTCGGCGGAGTGGGGGCCGTGCTGCTGCGCCATGGCGCGTGGTACCCCGCTGATGACCGGGACATTCGCGCCGATGGGAGCCGATTCCGGCCCGCGTCAGGACCGGGCGCGCAGCTGGGCGACCCCGTCGCCGTGCAGGTCGTCGAGCACCGGTGGGCGCCCGACCATGGCCAGGACGAGGAGGCGCAGGGGTCCCCGGACCTCCGGGCCCTCGCCGGTCTCCCAGGCGACGTCGTCTGCGCGCAGCCGCAGCCCGGCGACCCGCTTCTTCGCGCCGAGCAACGGCTGGGTGCCCTTCGCGGAGTCGGCCGCCGCGACGAGCGCCTCCTCGGAGTGCGCGATCGCGGTCGAGGTCGGGTAGGCGATGTCCTCGCCGTGCGCGACGGTCTCGACGAGCCACGACCCGGTCGGTCCGGGCGGGGCGTTGCGGGTGTGCACCCGGGCGGAGAGGCGCTCCAGCAGCCGGGGAACCAAATCGGCGCCGACCGCCGCGACGTTGCGGTCCATGAGCCGGCCGAAGGAGAAGCCGGCACTCGCGAGCCCGAGGAAGAACCTCGGCGGCGTCATCTCCGCGGTCGACACGACATGGGCCAGGGTGTCCTTCGTCGTCCACCCCTCACAGAGCGAGGGCGCGGCCCACTGCTCGTCGTCGAGGGTGCCGAGCGCCTCGACGAGCCGCGCGCGCTCGGTGGCGACGAGTTCCCACATGCCCATGATCCCCCTCCGAGGGAGCCGCGACCGGGCCGTTTCGGTCAATACCGAATTAGACTGCGGCCGAAACATGTGGTCAAGGGGGTGGCGGTGGACGAGATCCAACGGGTGCTGCACGCCCTCGGGTCGCCCGTGCGGCGGGAGATCCTGTGGTTGGTGGGGGATCAGGAGCGGCCGGCCGGCGAGATCGCGGCGGCCGTCCGGGTCAGCGCCCCGACGGTGTCGGAGCACCTGAAGGTGCTGCGCGACGCGGGCCTGGTGACGATGCGGGTCGACGGCACGTTCCGGCGCTACCGCGCCCGCCGGGAGGCGCTCGACGGGCTCCAGCGCCTGCTCGTCGACTCCGGCGGGAGGTGGGAGTCGGCGGACGACGTGCCCGAGCGCGAGCGGGCGAGCGCCCGGACCGCGACGGCCGTACTGGCGTCGGTCGAGCTGGCGTGTCCCCGCGAGGTCGCGTTCACCGCGCTCACCGACCCGGGGATCTACAGCAGCTGGCTGGGTGTCCCGGTCACGATCGAGGACGGGCACTTCTCGGCGACGATGGAGTGGGGCACGCAGGTGCGTGGCCGCTACGAGCACGTCGTCGAGCCTGAGCTGATCGTGATGCGTTGGGACCTCGCGGACGGGCAGGTCCCCGTCCCGGGGGACGAGCACCGGGCGTACGCCCACTTCACCGAGGCCCCGCCGGGGTGCCTGGTCGAGGTGAACCAACTGGTCGACACCCCTGAACAGGCGACGTTCATGCACAGCGCCTGGCGGATGGTGCTCGGCAGGCTCGCGCAGGCCGCGCCGGACCTCGCCGCGCCGGACCTCGCCGCGCCGGACCTCGCCGCGCCGGACCCCGCCGCGCCGGACCTCGCCGCGCCGGACCTCGCCGCGCCGCGTCGTCCGGCCCGGGCCAAGCACCCGGGCCGCTGACGCGGGTCGGTCAGCTGCTCACCGCTCCCGCTCGAGGTGGGCCCGCACGGCCCGGCCGTCCTCGCTGAGCCACCCCTTGTCCTTGGCGTACGCGAGCATCTTCTCGAAGTCGGCGTCCCAGCCCTCGGGGACGCGGCCGGCGGCGAGCCGCCGCAACGTGGCCACGGGGATCATGACGTGCGCGCGGTCGGGCAGCAGCTCGGCGTCGGCGTGCTCGGCCAGGATCGCCGCGAGCTGCTCCGGGCCCAGCCGCTCCCAGTAGGACGCGTAGAGGTCGTTCAGCCTCTCCGGCTCCTGGAGGGTGACGCCGTCGTTGGTGATGTCGAGGTACATGGCGCTCCTGGGGGACGCGGACTCCGGGTCGGCGTCCCAGTCTCCCGGTCGACGGGGCCACGGCGCCGGACCTCCTCGCGAGGCTCCTCCGCGCACCGCGAATCTGGCAGGGTCACCGGGCGTGACCTCCGATGTCGGCAGTGAGCTCGCGGCGTCCGACACCATCGCCGCCGGCGGCAGCGTCCAGACCTCCTCGAGCATCGCGGTCGCCGCCAGCGTGGCGACGGGGGGCAGCGTGGCCGTCGCCGGGAGCGTGGCGACCGCGGGCAGCGTGGCCGTCGCGGGCAGCGTCGCCACGGCCGGCAGCGTGGGCGTCGCCGGCAGTGCCGCCACCGCCGGGAGCGCCGGCATCCTCGCGAGCGTGCTCACCGTGCTCGGCGCGGGGCTGCGCCGTTGCGTGGCGACGCTGGCGTGCGCCGACTGCGACCGGTGCGTGGGCTGCATCGCGTGCGTGGACTGCGTGGATTGCGTGGGGTGCATCGGCTGCATCGGTCTCCGCGGTGCGGTGGGGCAGCGGGGCGTCCGGGCCTGATGGCTACCCGGCCGCGGAACGGGAGCGGGCGGGCCAACCGGGTCGCGCCCGACGGTTCCACCCACGCCGTCGCTGACCGCGGCCTGTTCTGGGGCAACCGCGGCGCACTACTCGACGCCCGGGGTGACCTGGCCCGCCACCACCGGGGCCGGCTCTGGATCTGCTGCGTGCTCGAGTTCCACTGCCGGCACCGGACGCAGTGGCAGCCCGGCCGTCTCACCGAGCTGTACTTCCTCGACGAGCCCACCGCGCTCGCGGCGGGCCACCGCCCGTGCGGCGAGTGCCGCCACCACGACTACCGGCGCTTCCGCGACGCCTGGGCCCGCGCCCACCCGGGCGACGAGGCCCGCGCCGGCCCCATCGACCGGCACCTGCACACCGACCGGCTCACCGCCGGCGGCCGGCGCACCCACGAGGCGGCGCTGGGGTCGCTCCCCGACGGCGTGGTGCTCGCGCACGACGACGGGTTCTGGCTCGTGGGCGGCGACACGCTCCACCGGTGGAGCCACGCCGGGTACGTCGAGGCCCGGCCGCGCGGGACCTTTCCCTCGACGGTCACCGTCCTGACCCCACGGGCCACGGTGGCGACGCTGCGCGCCGGGTACGAGCCGATCCACCATCCCTCGGCCGGCACGGCCACGACGCCGCGCCCCTGACGCCCGCGCCGCCAGCACCCCGAGGCCGGGCAGGGTGGAGATCAGGGCGAGGACGCCGAAGGCGACGGCGGTGGCCAGGCCGGTGGTGGCGCCGAGTCCGGCCAGGCCGAAGCCGGTGGCGGTGGCGGCTTCGCGGGGGCCCCAGCCGCCGATG
>NZ_DASXJD010000007.1:0-53755 GCF_036497585.1 Actinomycetospora sp.
GACGCCGCCGGCTCCTACGGCGACGAGGGCTCCCGACGCTCCATCGCCGACGTTGTCGACGCCGCCACCCTCGCCGAGGTCCGCGACTTCAAGCAGGCCCAGAAGCGCGCCGCCAAGGAGGCGAAGGCCGCGAAGGCCTAGCCGGGGTCGGGAAGCTCGCCCTCGATCGCGAGGTCGATCCGGACGTCGCGGTAGGTGGTGTGGGGCGTGACGGCGGGCGGCAGGTTCTGACGCCGGGTGCCCGACCAGGAGTCCTCGGCGGCGTCACCGGAGAAGACGATCTCGTCGCCCTCCACCTCGCCGAAGGACATCTCCTCCGCCCCCACCGAGCTCCGGAACGACAGCCAGCTCACCGCTCACCGGACCCGCGACGCGGAGCCCGCGTCGATCGCCGCGGACGGGCCGGAGCCTCGTCCTGGTCGCGGTTGGACTGCGGCTCGCCCGTCCCGGTGCGACGACCGGTCGCCCGCCGTTCCGGCTCCCGCCGCTCGCTGCGCCGACCCTCGGACGCGCTCGCCGGCCGGGCCCGCCGCGCGGAGGCGGTTCTGCGGACCGGTCCCGCGTCCTCGTCCGGGGAGTCCACCTCCGTGTCCTCCGCCGACTCCGCGACGGGCTCCTCGGCGGTCCCGTCCTCGTCGGCGTCGGCGTCGGCGTCGGTGTCGGTGTCGGCGACGTCGTCGTCGTCGGTCTCGTCATCGACGTCCCCCGAGTCCTCGGTGTCTGCGTCCTCGCCACCGGGCTCGTCGGTGTCGGCATCCTCGACATCGGTGTCGGCGTCCTCGGCCGGCTCCGAGTCGGTGTCGCGGGTGCCCGCCACATCGGTGACCGTGCCGACGAGGCTGCTGGTCGTGTCGGACACCGTGTCTCCGACGTCAGACACCGCCTCGCCGGCGCCCTCGCCGACGTCGGAGACGGCCTCGCCCGCGCCCTCGCCGACGTCGGACACCGCGTCACCGGCGCCCCGGCCCAGCTCGCCCACCGCCGTCGCGGCGCCCGAGCCGACCTCGGAGACCGCGTCGCTCGCACCGCCGCCGAGCTGCTCGACGGCCCGTCCCGCTCCCGCGCCGACCTCCTCGGTCGCCTGCCCGAGGCCCCGGGTCACGTGCTCGAGGATCTGGGGGTTGCGGTCGATGGTGTCGAGGACCCGGCCGACGATCCCCGCGACCTCGTCGAGCCGGACCTTCAACGTGGCCTGCGCGTTGACGCCGCGGATCCCGAGCTTGACCCGGCCCAGCGAGGCGTCCACGCCCACGTTGAGCTTGACCAGGTCGAGCACCTCGGCCTGCAGCGACACGTGCGCGCGCAGGTCCTCGACCTCGAGGTCGATCTCGTCGACCTCGAGGACCGGGACGTGGAGGTAGACGTCAGGGGCCTTGCGGTCCCCGCCGTCCCGGCCCTCGTCCCGGTCCTCGGCGGCCTCCGGCTCCTCGGCGCCGGACACGTCTCCGTCGGCCTGCCCGTTCTGCATCGTGTCCTCGGACATCGCTCACCTCGATCATCGTTGGTCGTGGCAGCGGCTGCCCCGGTGCGACCGGACCGCATACGCCGTCGGGCAGAGTTGGGCCGACGGCACGTCACGTCTCGACCGCCCGACGACGCCGGTGCGCCCACCCGCCGTCCCGGCGCCCGGCGCACGGTCGAGTCGGCTACCGGAAGCCGGCCACGGACTCGTCGAAGGCGGCGTAGGCGTCGTAGTCGAGGACGTCGTAGAGCTCCTGGCGGGTCTGCATCCGCCCGACCAGCCCGGCCTGCGTGCCCTCGGCCGCGAGGGTGCGCAGCCCGTCGGCGACCGCGCCCATCGCGAGCCGGAAGAGCGTCACCGGGAAGATGACGGCGTCGACGCCGAGGTCGGCCAGCGTCGCGACCGGCAGCAGCTCGCTGCGGCCGAACTCGGTCATGTTGACCAGCAGCGGGACCTCGAGCGCGGCCCGGAACCGCGCGATGTCGGCGGGCCCGGAGACGGCCTCGGCGAAGACCATGTCCGCGCCCGCGTCGACGTAGGCCCGAGCCCGGTCGACCGCGGCGTCAAGGCCCTCCACGGCGGCGGCGTCGGTGCGGGCGCAGACCACGAAGTCGGGGTCACGACGACCGCCGACCGCGGCCCGCAGCGTCTGCACCATCTCCTCGACCGGGCGCACCCGCTTGCCCGCGAGGTGCCCGCAGCGCTTCGGGTTCTCCTGGTCCTCGAGGTGACAGCCCGCGGCTCCGCTGTCCTCGAGCAGCTGGACGGTGCGGGCGGCCGAGAGCGGCTCGCCGAAGCCGGTGTCGGCGTCGACGAGCACGGGGAGGTCGGTGACGCGGGCGATCTGGGCCGAGCGCGCGGCGACCTCCGAGAGCGTGGTGAGCCCGACGTCGGGCAGCGCGAGGTCGGCGGAGACCACGGCGCCCGAGACGTAGACGCCCTCGAACCCGGCCTCGGCGATCATCCGCGCGCTCAGCGGGTTCGGCGCGCCCGGCAGTCGCAGCAGGCGGTCCGAGGCGAGCCCGTCGCGGAGCGCGCGACGGCGGGCGGACGGCGTCGTCGTCGTGTACAACACGCCGCCATCGTCCTCCGCGGCCCCGGTGGTGGGATGTCGTCATGCGCACCGTGCACGTCGTCGGCATCGGCGCCGGCTCCCCGGGACACCTCACCCTCGACGCCGTGGACGCGCTCGGCGCCGTCGACGTCGTGCTGCTGCTGGCCAAGCGTGGCGCCGCCGACGAGCTCACCGACGCCCGGGCGGATCTCGCGGCCCGCTTCGCGCCGCAGGCGAAGGTCGTGCGTCGTCAGGACGCCCACCGCGAGCGGGGGACCACCGAGGAGGGCCGCTACCTCGCGACGACGGCGAGCTGGCGCGACGAGCGGGTCGCGCTCTACGAGGAGCTCGTCGCCACCGAGGTCCCCGAGGGCGGGTCGGTCGCCCTGCTGGCCTGGGGGGACCCGGGCATCTACGACGGCACCGTCGACACGGTGGAGCGGATCGCCGAGCGCGGGAACGTGGACATCGCGTGGTCGGTCATCCCGGGGATCTCGGCGCCGGCCGCCCTCACCGCGGCGCACCGGGTGACGATGACGCGGACCGGGCGGCCGGTGGCAGTGACGCCGGCGCGGCAGGTGATCGCGGGGACGCCGACCGAGCGCGCCGACCTCGTGGTCATGCTCGACGGCGCCGACGCCCACGGGGTCGACGCCGCCCCGGACGACGCGACCGTCTACTGGGGCGCCTACCTCGGCACCCCCGACGAGGCGCTGATCAGCGGCCGGCTGGGCGACGTGCGCGACGAGATCCTCGGCCGGCGCGCCGAGCTGCGGGAGCGCAAGGGCTGGATCATGGACACGTACCTGTTGCGCCTCCCGTGATCGGGCACGAGGTCCGGGTCCACCCGTCGAGCGGGCGGCTCCCGCGCACCGAGCAGCTCGCATGGCACCTCGCCGTCCTCGCCACCGACCCGGTCGAGCCCGACCCCGACGTCGTCGGGATGGTCGTCAACCGGCTCGTCGACGACGTCGCCGTCGCCACCGCCGCGCTCGCCCGCCACGCCCCGACCACCGCCCGGGACCAGGCCCTCCGGCACCCGGCGGCGGGGCGCGGCGCCAGCGTGCTGGGCCTGCCCCCGGAGATCACGGTCTCCCCGGAGTGGGCCGCCTGGGCGAACGGGACCGCCGTCCGCGAGCTCGACCTCCACGACACCTTCCTCGCCGCCGACTACGCCCACCCCGGCGACACGATCCCGCCGCTGCTCGCGGTCGCCCAGCACACCGGCGCGACCGGCGCCGCCCTCGTCCGCGCGATCGTCACCGCCTACGAGGTCCACGTGGCGCTGGTGCGGGCCATCTGCCTGCACGCCCACCGGATCGACCACGTCGCGCACCTCGCACCAGCGGTCGCCGCGGGCCTCGGCTGCCTGCTCGGCCTCGACCCCGCGACGACGTCCGAGGCGATCGGTCAGGCCCTGCACACCACCACCGCCACCCGCCAGTCCCGCAAGGGCGAGATCTCGTCGTGGAAGGCGTTCGCGCCGGCGTTCGCCGGGAAGGTCGCGGTCGAGGCCGTCGACCGGGCGATGCGCGGCGAGGGCTCCCCGAACCCGATCTACGAGGGTGAGGACGGCGTCCTCGCCTGGCTGCTCGACGGCCCGGACGCCCGGTACACCGTCGCGCTGCCGGGGCCGGGGGAGCCGCGGCGGGCGATCCTGGACACCTTCACCAAGGAGTACTCCGCGGAGTACCAGTGCCAGGCGGTCATCGACCTCGCCCGCCGGCTGCGCCCCCGTGTCCCCGACCTCGCCCGGGTCACCGACGTGCTCCTGGAGACCAGCCACCACACCCACCACGTCATCGGCTCCGGCGCACACGACCCGCAGAAGTACGACCCGGACGCCACCCGCGAGACCCTCGACCACTCTGCGCCCTACGTCCTCGCCGTCGCCCTCGAGGACGGGTCGTGGCACCACGAGCACTCCTACACCCCGGAGCGTGCGCACCGGGCGAGCACGGTCGCGCTGTGGCGGACGGTCCGCACCGTCGAGGACCCCCGCTGGACCGCGGCCTACCACGCGCCGAGCCGGAGTTCGGGGGACGGGTGACGATCACCCTCGACGACGGGACCACGGTGGCCGACGAGCTCGCGGTCGCCGACGCGCACCCCCGCGGCGCCCGGCCGTTCGGGCGCGAGGACTACCTCGCGAAGTTCCGCACCCTCGCGGACGGCGCGCTGGATCCGGCCGAGCAGGACCGCTTCCTCGACCTCGCGACGCGGCTGCCGGACCTGGGTCCCGACGACGTCGCGCGCCTCACCGTGGCGGCCCCCGACCTCCCCGTGGGCGAGCCCGGGCTGTTGTGACCCCGCCTCAGCGGTCGGTCAGGCCCGCGGTGAGGTGCTCGACGTGGTGCACGGCCTCGTCGAGGAGCTGGGCGACGTGGTCGTCGTGCAGCCGGTAGCGGATCTGGCGGCCGTCGCGGTCGCCGACGACGAGGCCGAGGTGGCGCAGCACCCGGAGCTGGTGGGACACCGCGGACTGCTCCATCCCGACGTCGGCCACCAGGTCGCCGACCGTTCGTGGCCCGGACCGCAGCCGCAGGAGCAGGTGGAGCCGGCTCGGCGTCGAGAGGGCGTGCATGGTGCGGGCGACAACATCGACGGCGGGTGAGGCGACGTCCGGGATCGTCCCGTCGCCGCCGTGACCCATGGCCGGAGCCTACTCATCTCAGCGGTTGGTGAGACATGAAGACATGAACGACCTTTCATGGGTGTGTACCGTGGACCGGGTGTCGATCACCGAGGCCCGACCCGCGTCCGCCGCCGCGAGCCCGGGCGCGGCGGGCCGGCGCTCGGGGTTCGCGACCCTCGCCCGGCTGTCCGAGGCCCGCTGGGCGGGCCTCGCGCTCGCGACGTTCCTGGTCGGGGGCCTGCTGGTCCTGCTCGGGGCGCCGACGTGGGCGTGGGGGCCGCTGCTGGGGCTCTGCTACCTCGCCGGGGGATGGGAGCCGGCCCTCGAGGGGCTGCGCGCGCTGCGGGGCCGCACGCTCGACGTCGACCTGCTTATGGTCGTCGCCGCCCTCGGCGCCGCGGCCATCGGTCAGGTCGTCGACGGCGCGCTGCTCATCGTCATCTTCGCGACGTCGGGCGCGCTCGAGGCCTGGGCGACCGCGCGGACCGAGGAGTCGGTCGGCGGGCTGCTCGCGCTGGCCCCTACCCGGGCGCGCCGCCTCGCGAACGACGGGGGAGGCAACGACGGGGGCGGTGACGACGAGGGCGAGGACGTCGCGGCCGAGGCGCTCGGAATCGGCGACGTCGTCCTCGTGCGCCCGGGCGAGGCGGTGGCCGCCGACGGCGTCGTCGTCGCCGGGGCCGCCGACGTCGACCAGGCGAGCATCACCGGCGAGCCGCTCCCGGTCGCGAAGACCTGCGGCAGCGAGGTCTACGCCGGCACGGTGGCCAGCGGTGGCGCCCTGCGGGTGCGGGTGGTCCGCCCGGCCCCGGAGTCGGTGGTGGCCCGGATCGCGGCGCTCGTCGAGGAGGCGTCCCAGACGAAGGCCCGCACCCAGCTCGTCGTCGAGACGATCGAACAGCGGTACTCGGTGGGGGTCGTCGCGGTGACGCTCGCGGTGTTCGGCGTCCCGCTGGCGTTCGGCTCGTCGCTCGACGCCGCCCTGCTGCGCGCGATGACCTTCATGATCGTCGCCTCGCCGTGCGCGGTGGTGCTCGCGACGATGCCACCGCTGCTCGCCGCGGTCGCGAACGCCGGGCGCCGGGGGCTGCTCGTGCGCTCGGCGCCCGTGATGGAGCGGCTCGGGGCCGTCGACGCCGTCGTGCTCGACAAGACCGGCACCCTCACCCTCGGCGCGCCGCGGGTGGTGTCGGTGACCGCCGCCGACGGCGACGACGACGCGCTCCTCGCCCTCGCGGCCGCGGCGGAGGCGCCGAGCGAGCACCCGCTCGGGCGCGCGGTGGTGGCGGCGGCCCGCGTACAGGGACACGCGGTGGCGCCGGTGCGCGGGTTCGTGGCCGAGCCCGGCGCGGGGGTGCGTGGACGCGTCGACGGGCGGCTGATCGCGGTCGGCCGTCCCGACGAGGCCCTCCCGGATGGCCTCGCGGCCGTCGTCGCCCACGCCGAGGCCGCGGGACACACCGTCGTCGTCGTCACCGACCTCGACGCCGGCCGGACCCTCGGCGCCGTCGCGCTCGGCGATACCCTGCGCGGGGAGGCCGCCGACGTCGTGGCCGGCCTCGCGGCCCGCACCGCCGCGCCGCCCGTGCTCGCGACCGGCGACCATCCCCGGGCCGCCGCGGCGATCGCCGCCGACGTCGGGATCGAGGACGTCCGGGCGGGGCTGCTGCCGCAGGACAAGGCCGGGGTCGTCGACGGTCTGCACGCCGCCGGCCGGACCGTCGCCGTCGTCGGGGACGGGGTGAACGACGCGCCGGCGCTGGCGGCCGGGGACGTCGGCGTCGCGATGCACGGGGTGGAGCTCACGGTGCGCGCGGCGGACGTCGTCGTGCTCGACGGTGGCCTGCGCCGGCTGCCGTGGCTGCTGGATCTCGGCCGCCGGGCCCGCCGCACGGTGCGGGCGAACCTGGTGATCGCGGCCGTCCTCATCGCGGGGCTCGTCACGTGGGACCTCGTGGGGCACCTGCCGCTCGCGCTCGGCGTCGCGGGCCACGAGGGCTCGACGATCCTCGTCGCCCTCAACGGCCTGCGGCTGCTGCGCGGCCCGCGGGCCTGACCGGCCCGGCGTTTACATCAACGACGGTTGACGGAGGTGCCGACGGGGACCCGGAGTGGGACAGTGTCGAAGGGGAGGTGGTGACATGAGCAGGCGTCACGACGACGATCCGGTCCTCATCACCGAGGCCCAGGTCTCGTTCGACGACGAGTTCGCCGTACGCAAGCGGCGGTACTCGATCATCATGGCGTGCCGCATCCCCTGCCTGGTGCTGGCGGGTGTGTCCTACCTCGCCTGGGGCAACGCGTGGATCGCGGTGGCCCTCATCGTGCTGTCCGTGCCGCTGCCCTGGATCGCGGTGCTCATCGCGAACGACCGGCTGCCGAAGAAGGCGGGCAAGGTCAGCCGCTACCGGCCGGACCGCCGGGCCCTCACGCAGGTCAGCGATGCGCAGATCATCGAGGCCGCCGAGGTGCTCGATGCCCGCACGCACCGCACCGACGGGCCGCGTCAGGAGCAGCAGGACAGCGCCGAGCACGACCCGCCGCGGACGGGGACCGGCGGCTGAGCCCCGTCTCGCGGTATCGCTGTGCGGGAGCCGCCACACCGGACGCGGCCCGGTGGGGCATCATGGAGGCATGAGCCAGACCGCGGTACTCCCCGACGTCCGCCCGGAGGGCACGGACCGCAGCACGGACGACGACCCGAAGATGTTCCACTACGTCCGCAAGGACAAGGTGGCCGAGAGCGCCGTCATGGGCTCCATGGTCGTCGCGCTGTGCGGGGAGACCTTCCCGGTGACGCGCTCGCCGAAGCCCGGGTCCCCCGTGTGCCCGGCCTGCAAGGAGATCTTCGAGAAGCTCCCCCGCGGCGGGGACGACGACTAGGGGGCACCGCCTCCCCACGCCGCCCCGGACCGTCCCCGCGGTCCCGCCTGCCCGGCCGACGCCGGGCGTCCCTGGCCACGTCCCGCCCGGAGGGTCATGACCACGCGCGCTCCCCGCAGGAACCCCGCCTCCCGAGCGGGGCCCGACGGCCCGGCACCGGCCGCGCCGCCCCTGCGCCAGTGGCAGCGCCGTGCCCTCACCCGCTACCTCGCCGACCGGCCCAAGGACTTCCTCGCGGTCGCGACGCCGGGCGCCGGCAAGACCACCTTCGCGCTGAAGGTCGCCGCGGAGCTGCTCTCCGACCGCACGGTCGACACCCTGACGATCGTCTGCCCCACCGAGCACCTCAAGCACCAGTGGGCCGAGGCGGCGACCCGCGCCGGGATCGCGATCGACCCCGAGTACTCGAACTCGGTCGGGAAGATGTCGGCGGACTTCCAGGGGGTCGCGGTCACCTACGCGCAGGTCGCCGCGCATCCCGTGCTGCACATGAACCGCACCGAGGGCCGTCGCACCCTCGTGGTCTTCGACGAGATCCACCACGCCGGGGACGCGAAGAGCTGGGGCGAGGCGACCCGCGAGGCGTTCGCCGGGGCCACCCGCCGCCTCGCGCTCACGGGGACGCCGTTCCGGTCGGACGACAGCCCGATCCCCTTCATCACCTACGAGCCCGACTCCGCCGGGGCGCTGCGCTCCAAGGCCGACCACTCCTACGGCTACGCCGACGCGCTCGCCGACGGCGTCGTCCGCCCGGTGGTCTTCCTCGCCTACTCCGGGCAGGCCAGCTGGCGCACGAGCGCCGGCGAGGAGATGACGGCGCGGCTCGGCGAGCCGCTCACCGCCGAGCAGACCTCGCGGGCGTGGAAGACCGCGCTCGACCCCAAGGGCGACTGGATGCCCGCGGTCCTGCAGGCCGCGGACACCCGCCTGACCCAGCTGCGGGCCGGGGGGATGCCCGACGCCGGCGGGCTCGTCATCGCCACCGACCACACGACGGCCAAGGCCTACGCCAAGATCCTCGCGCGGCTGGCGGGCGAAGAGCCCGTCGTGGTGCTCTCCGACGACCCCAAGGCCTCCGGGCGGATCGCGGCGTTCGCGGCGTCGGAGGCGCGGTGGCTGGTCGCGGTCCGCATGGTCAGCGAGGGCGTCGACGTGCCCCGCCTCGCCGTCGGGGTCTACGCGACGAGCGCCTCCACGCCACTGTTCTTCGCCCAGGCCGTGGGCCGGTTCGTGCGCTCGCGGCGGGCGGGGGAGACCGCGTCGGTCTTCCTTCCCAGCGTCCCGACGCTGCTGGGGCTGGCCAGCGAGCTCGAGCTGCAGCGCGACCACGTGCTCGGCGAGCCGCACCGGCCGAAGGAGGGCCTGGACGACGAGCTGATCGAGCGGGCCAACCGCACCGAGGACGAGCCCGGCGAGCAGGAGCGCAGCTTCGAGGCGCTCTCCGCGGAGGCCGAGCTCGACCAGCTCATCTACGACGGCGCCTCGTTCGGCACCGCGGCCGGGTCGGGCACTGCGGACGAGCAGGACTACCTCGGGCTGCCGGGCCTGCTCGACCCCGATCAGGTGCGCGCGCTGCTCCGTCGGCGCCAGTCCGAGCAGCTCGACGAACGGGCGAAGCAGGAGGCCGCCGAACCGGCGCCCGCTCCGCCGTCCGTCCGGGCCAAGCCCGGCGCGGCCGAGAAGCTGAAGGAGTTGCGCCGGGAACTGAACACCCTGGTGGCGGCCCACCACCACCGCACCGGGGCCCCGCACGGCGCGATCCACGGCGACCTCCGCCGGGCGTGCGGCGGCCCGGCGACCCCGGTGGCGACGGCCGAGCAGATCGAGGAGCGCATCGCGACCCTGCGCTCGTGGCGGTGACCCCTCCGGAGACAGGAGGGGGCTCTGTGTTCGAGATCACAGCGGGCGCTGCTGCATACGCCCGGTGCCGATCTGGTCGCGATACGTGCCCGTCATCGCGGACACCGGTTCGTCACACTGCGTCGCCGGGCCGGGAGCCTCCGCCGTTCGTCGTCCGGGCCGCGGGGGTCGCTGTTGCGCCCGCGGATCACCCGTTCGAGCCTGTCCCGTCCGTGCGTCCCGGGCGTGGCGTCCGGCGCGGCGGCACGGCCGGCGCCGGGCAGGGCCGCACCACCCCCCGGCGTGCTCCGGTGGCGCGTCGGGACCCCAGACACGACGACGGCGGGCGGGAACCGGGGTGGTTCCCGCCCGCCGTCGTGTCGGGCTTCGTGGCGGCGAGCGCGTCGCCGCAGGTCAGGGCCGCGTCAGACGGCCGCGCCCGTCTGCACGTCGATGGAGAGCTCCTTGAACTTCGCCTCGTGGGCACGGGCGTGGTGCCCGCAGAAGAGCAGCTCTCCGCCGGAGGGCAGGACGGCGCGAACCTGCGCCGCTGCCCCGCAGCGGTCGCATCGGTCCGAGGCGGTGAGTTCTGGCCGGGTCAGGGTTCCGGGCATCGTCATCTCCCTCCGTTCGGGCACCGGCCGGGAAACCGGTCCCGCAGGCTCCGGCCGAGTGACCGTCGCCCCTCCACTGTGTCAGACCGGGACGACGACCGCTCGTGTTCACGCGCTGCTTCGTCGTGGGTCACATACCGCTCATCGCCGTTCAGCGACCGTTGTTATCGGGTACGGCGAGGAACCACACGATGGTGAGTCGATCTTCCGCGACGAACGGTCCGCCGGCGTGGTCACTCTTCGTGGTCGGCGGGGTCTCGATGTACGTCGGCGCGGCCCTCGCCGTCGGCCTGTTCCAGGAGGCCTCACCGGCCGGGGTCGCGTGGTTACGGCTCGCGGGCGCGGCGGTTGTGCTGGCGGTCTGGCGGCTCGTCGCGACCCGCGGCGGACGGCGTAGCGGGCGTTGGACCGGACGGCGGGTGGCGCTCGCGGGCGCCTTCGGGCTCGTGACGGCGGGGATGAACATCGTCTTCTACGAGGCGATCGCCCGGTTGCCGCTGGGGACAGCGGTGGCCGTGGAGTTCTCCGGGCCGGTGCTCGTCGCGGCGCTCGGGTCGCGGACACAGCGGGACTGGCTCGCGCTGGGCCTCGTCGTCGCCGGGGTGGCGCTGATCGCCGACGTCCGGCTGGAGGGCTCGCCGGTCGGTGTGCTCTGTGCGCTGGGGGCCGCGCTGCTCTGGGCCGGCTACATCGTGCTGGGCACCCGGGTCTCGCGCGGCTCGCAGACCGCGGGGGAGGGGATCGACGGGCTCGCGGTCGGGTTCGTGGTGGCGGCCGTGGTGCTCTCGCCGCTCGCGACGACGGTCGGGCGGGTGGCCGCCTCGCCGGTGCTGCTGGGCTCGGCGCTGGCCCTCGGGGTGCTCTCGTCGGTGGTGCCCTACGTGCTCGACCAGGTCGTGCTGCGCCGGGTCGGCCGCGCCCGCTTCGCGCTGCTGCTGGCGCTGCTACCACTCACGGCCACCGTCGTCGGGCTGATCGGGCTCGCCCAGGTCCCCGCGCCGCTCGAGGCGGTGGGCATCGCGGCGGTCGTCGTCGGGGTGGCGCTGCGGCGGGAGCCCGGTCCTCGTTCCGAGCGAAGGCCACCTTCGGTCGAATAGATCGGCCAGGGGCGCCCCTCGCCGGAAGCGGGGTGCACCGCCCTGCACGACTGAGGGGCGCCCACCGCCGAACAGATCGACCGAAGGGCACCGTCGCTCGGAATCGGGGTCGCTAGCCTGGGCCGCCTCATTCGCATCGTCGAGAGGTGGGGGCCGTGACCGGTGTCGAGGACTTCCGCGAGCGAGGCCGCGAGCTGGGCGCCGCGCTGGCCGCCGACGGCGTGGCGGGCGTGATCGTCGCGTGGGCGGACAACAACGGCATCCCCCGGTCGCGCACCGTTCCCGTGGCGGCGCTGCCGCAGGTGGCGGTGTCCGGGGTCGGTGTCACGACGCTGTTCGCGGTGTTCGACACCAACGACGCCATCACCTTCGCCGCGCCCGGCCTGCAGACCCCCTCCGGCGACCTGCGACTCGTCCCGCAGCTCGACCGCGTCACCCGCCTCGCCGGCCAGCCCGCCTTCGCGTGGGCGCCGGGCCGGCAGGTCACCGCCGACGGCGGCCCGTGGCCGTTCGACCAGCGCTCGGTGCTCGAGCGCACCGTCGCGCAGCTCGACGGCGCCGGGTACTCGGCGCTGGTCGGCTACGAGATGGAGTTCGGGGTCTACGAGCCGCCACAGGACGGCGACGAGCCCGACACGCTCGTCCCCGCTCACCCCGGGCCCGCCTACAGCCCGCACGCGCTGCTGCCCATCGACGACTTCGTCGCGGCGGTGATGCGCGACGCCGACGCGAACGGCCTGCGCCTCGGCCAGATCCACGCCGAGTACGGGCCGGCGCAGGTCGAGCTCTCCCTTGCCGCGACCGACCCGGTGACGGCCGCCGACCAGCAGTTGCTCGCCCGCCAGACGGTCCTCGCGGCCGCCGAGGCCCACGGGCTGCGGGTGTCGTTCGCGCCGCTGCCCACGCTGGCCGGCGCGGGCAACGGCTGGCACGTGCACACCTCGTTGTGGCGCGGCGACGAGAACCTGCTGGCCGGGACTGCGGACGGACCGAGGGGCACGGCAGGCGGAGCCTTCATCGCCGGGCTGCTGCGCGACCTGCCGGCACTCGCCGCGATCACGGCCCCCTCGCTCGGGTCGCTGGCCCGCCTCCGGCCCGGCTTCTTCGCCGGGGCCTACGGATTCTGGGGCGTGGAGAACCGCGAGGCCCCGCTGCGCTACGTCCCCGGCTCCGCCCTGCTCGGGGAGGACCACGCCAACGTCGAGCTCAAGGTCTCCGACGCGTCCGCCAACCCCTACCTGGCACTGGCCGCCCTCCTGATCGCCGGCGTGGCGGGGGTCGAGGAGAACCTCGCCCCGCCCGCCCCGATCGGCGAGGACCCGGGCACCTGGAAGAAGAAGGAGCGCGCCGCCGCCGGGATTGCGGAGCTCCCGGCCAGCCAGGCCGAGCAGGAGGAGGCCCTCTCCGGCAACCCGCGCATCGCCGGCGTGCTCGGCGAGGAACTCCTCGGGGCCTTCCTCGCCGTGCGGCGCGCCGAGGCCGCCTGGGCGGAGGAGAAGGAGACCGAGGACGTCCTCGCCGCCTGGCGCTGGAAGTATTAGGTGCGCTTGGTGCTCACCTGGGCGGAGCCCACCTGCCGGTCACGAGCGCCGGAGCGCATCCAGCTCGTCGTCGGACAGCCGCAGGTGCAGCGTCGGGAGGATCTCGCCGAGCTGGGCCAGGGTGCGGGCGCTGGCGATGGGCGCGGCCACCGTCCGCTGGGCCGCCAGCCACGCCAGCGAGACCGCGGCGACCGGGACGTCGTGCGCGGCGGCGATCTCGTCGAGGACGCCGAGCAGCGCCTCCCCGCGGTCGTCGAGGTAGCTGCGGGCGGCCTCGGCGCGGGCGTTGGCCATCGTGCCGCTGGCCGCGCCGGTGTCGACGTCCCCGCCCTCGGGCCGGTACTTGCCCGTGAGGAACCCCTTGGCGAGCCCGAAGTACGGGTAGCAGACGAGGCCCTCCCGCTCGACCACCGGCGCCTGCTCGGCCTCGTACGCGCGCTCGACGAGGTTGTAGTGGGGCTGTACGGCCGCGAACCGCGCGAGGTCGTGCTTGTCGGAGATCTCCAGCGCGCTCGCGAGCCGGTCGGCCTCGAAGTTCGACGCGCCGATCGCCCGGACCTTCCCGGCGCGGACGAGCTCGTCGAACGCGGCGAGGTAGTCCTCCTGCGGGGTGTCCATGTCGTCGCGGTGGGCGTAGTAGAGGTCGATGTGGTCGGTCTGCAGGCGACGCAGCGAGTCGTCGCAGGCCGCCTTGATGTTGTCGGGGCCGAGACCCTTGCGCTCCGCCCAGGACCCGACCTTCGTCGCGACCACGACGTCGTCGCGACGGCCGCGCCGCGCGAGCCACCGGCCGATCACGGTCTCGGACTCGCCGCCGGACAGGCCCTCGGCCCGCGCCATGTAGCTGTCCGCGCTGTCGATCATCTGCCCGCCCGCGGCGACGAACGCGTCGAGCAGGTCGAAGGAGGTCGATTCGTCCGCGGTCCAGCCGAAGACGTTGCCGCCGAGGCACAGGCCGGTGGGCAGGACGGGGAGCGAAGAGGTCATGGACCCTGCCTACCCGGTGGGCGGCGACGACGACGGGCAGACCCTGCATCCCCCAGGCAGATCTTGGCGACGACGGCGGGTGCGTGGCAGCGTCCGCTCCGGTCGACCGGGCGAGGAGGCGGTGTGGAGACGGATCTCGAGGAACTGCTCGCGGACACGGCGGCGCTGGGCGAGGCGCCCACGCTGCTCGTCGCCTGCCGGTTCGAGGGCGCCCTGTCACCCGACGGCGACGACCGCGCGGTCCAGCAGTCCTCCGAGGCGCTGAACGTGCTGCTGGCGCTGCCCGGCACCACGGTCGCAGTGATCTCGCGGCGCTCGGCCGAGGAGGTGTCGGAGCTGATGTTCCTCTCGGGCGCCAAGGGCGGCCTGCGGATGTGCGGGCCCGGGGACCTGACCGACCTGCGCCGGGAGGTCGGCGGCGTCGCGCTGGTGATCGACGTCGAGCCGGAGTCGCTGGCCGGGCTCGGACCCGACGACGTCGGGGTGCTCGTCGACGACGACGAGGACCCCGAGGACGACGGCCTGCGCCGGATCGCCGATGCCGACGAGGTCGTCGAGGTCCTCGAGGAGCTGGTGTCGGCCCGGCGCCACTAGGACCCGGGGGTCAGTGCCGCAGCGCCTCCAGCACCGCCGCGTGCACGGTCGGGCGGGCGATGAGCAGGTCGGGGGAGTAGGGGTCGTCGCGCCCGTACGGGACCTCGGTGCCGTCGATCCGGGTGGCGCGCAGCCCCGCCGCCATCGCGACCGCCATCGGCGCGGCGTTGTCCCACTCGTACTGTCCGCCCGAGTGCAGGTAGACGTCGGCCTCGCCGCGCAGCACCGTCAGCATCTTCACCCCCGCCGCGGAGCGCCGGACCAGCCGGACCCCGAACGCCCGCTCGACGTCGCGCAGCTCCGCCGGCGGCCGGGACCGGCTCACGGTGACCGCCAGGGAACCGTCGTCGGGAAGCGGGGTGTCCGGCACCGGCTCGACAGTGGCCGAGTCGACGAGCGCGTCCATCCCCGGCACCGAGACCGCGCCCGCCGCGAGCCGCCCGTCGATCACGAGCGCGACGTGCACCCCCCACTCGTCGGTGCCCCGCCCGAACCCGCTGGACCCGTCGAGGGGGTCGACGATCCAGAGACGGTGCGCCCCGCGGCGGGCGCGGGGGTCGAGCGAGCCCTCCTCGGAGAGCACGGCGTCGTCGGGACGGCGGTGGGCGAGCTCGCGGGTCAGGTAGGCGTGCGCGTCCGCGTCGCCGGCGTATTCCCGGTCCCGGCCCGGTGCCGTCCGGTCCCGCAGGTCGAGCAGCAGCTCGCCGGTGGCCGCGGCGAGCTCCCGGGCCAGGGCGGCGTCCTCGGCCGTCGCGGGGCTGCCGGGGGTCAGGACGTCCGCGGTGCTCACCCCCCGATCTTCGCCCACGGCGCCGGCGCCCGCTGTCGGGGTGGGTGCCGCGCGGCTCGGTCTCGGGAGGCCGGTGCCCCGGCGGCGCCGCTCAGGGGGTCTCGGCGGCGACGAGGACGCGGGCGAGCTCGTCGAGCATCGCCACGCGGGCGTCGTCGTTCTCCGGACCGGTCTGGGGCACCTGGTCGAGCAGCAGGCGCGCGAGGCTCGCGAGGCTGACCACCTGCGCGGCGTACTCCTCCGGGCCCCCGAGCTCGGAGAGCAGCCCTCCGACGGCCTCGAGGTCACCCGCGTCCATGGCCCGGATGACGGCCACCGAGCGCTCGTGGACGGCGGCCGGGTCGGGACCGGGGAGGTCGTCGGCCTCGGGGTGCTGGGTCATGGGCGACAGCATGTCAGGTGCGGGCAGGTTCCCGGCTTCGTCGTGACAGCGCGCTTGCTAGCATGCAGGCATGGCGCAGGTGAGCTGGCGCGCTCCCGACGAGCTGGTGTCGCAGGTCAAGGCCGTGGCGGCCCGGGAGGGGCGGAGCCTCAACGAGTACCTGACCCGGGTCCTGAGCGCCGTCGTCGACCCGGACACCGCCGACGACGAGATGTCGAGCCTGCGCGAACGGCTCGCCCGGGCGGGCATCCTCGCGGCACCGACGCCGGCCGTGGGCGCGCCGGACCCGGTCGCCGTGGCCGAAGCACGGCGGGAGGTCGCGGGCAGCGGAATCCACCTGGCGGAGCTCCTGTCCGAGGACCGTGGGTGAGCACGTTCGCGGACTCCTCAGCGCTGGTGAAGCTGTACGTCGACGAGGATCACCACGAAGCGGTGCCGGGGTGGGCGCCGCTCGTCGTCTCGCAGTTGGCCCGCGTCGAGGTCCCTGCCGCCCTGTGGCGGGGACACCGGCGCGGTGCCTACGGCGCCCGGGCGGCCGCGACGCTCGTCGCGCACTTCGAGTCCGACTACCACGGCCCCCGCTCGCGCTTCGGCGTCGTCGCGCCCGCCGCCCCCGTCCTCGACGACGCGGCCCGCCTGGCCGGCGTCCACGGGCTGCGCGCGTACGACGCCGTCCAGCTCGCCTCGGCCCGCGCCGCGGCGCTCGCCGACGACCGCGTGCGGACCTTCGCGGCGTTCGACGGTGCGCTGCGCGACGCCGCGGCCCGGGAGGGCTTCGTGCTACTTCCCTGAGCCGGATCGCAACGCCAGGAGCGCGTAGCCGGAGAGGCCCGCGATCACCGCGCACACCGCGAGGAGGACCGCGAAGTACCAGGCGCCGGTGGCGACGTACATGACGAGCCAGATGATCCCGGCGACGACGTTGAAGCCGAGCCCGAACTGGTAGCGGCGGCGCTCCTCGGGCCGGACCCGCTCGTTCCGGCCCGCCGGCCCCAGGAAGTCGTCCACGGCGCCACGGTAGCGGCGTCGGCGGCGGCATTGGCCGGGCCCGGGTTCGTGGCTAGTCTCGCCGGACCGGGCGGTGGTCCCAGACCGTCCCTCCTCGCTGGAGGCAGCGCCGATGAAGAAGCTCGCCGAGCTCCTGGTGTGCTTCATCCACCCGGTGGCGGTCGTGCTCGTCTGGCTCAATCTCGTCGTGCGCCCCGAGCTCAGCGGGACCGCCAAGATCGTCTGGGCGGTCCTCGCGCTGGTGCCGATCGTGCCGTTCGTCTACGTGCTCACCGGCGGGGAGCTGTGGGAGAGCTCCTCGAAACCGGCGGTTCCCCGCCGGTAGCACCCGTCCGCGTCAGACGAGGTGGACGACGGCGGAGACGACGAGGTAGCTCCCGAAGGCGCCGGCGGCGCCCGCCCCCAGCGCCGACGGGATCGCCTCCGCGAACATCAGCGCTCTCCCTCCGGCCGACACGGGGCGCGAGCCGGGGTGTGTCGGGGTGTCGGGCGTCGAGGTGAGGCCCGGCACCGGTGCGCGGACCGGGAAGGGGACGGAGGGCCCGGGAGGTCCGGGACGATCGGTCCCCTCCTGACCGGCGCTCGCCCGGCGCGCGTGGGGTGCCCCGGGTAGTTGGCTCAGGGACATGAACACCTCGGAGGCCGACGGAGCGCGGGTGGGCTGGAGAGTCGACGTCCCGCTGATCGGTCCCGTGGGCTGGCCACCCACTGGCAGCCTGGTCTTCCTCGCCGCCGTCGGCGGGCTCGCCGCGACCGGTCTCGTGCCGTGGCCCGTCGCCGGGCTGCTCGGGCTGGGGCACGTGCTGGCCCGCGACCGCGACCACCGGGTGGTCCAGGAGCTCGGGGCGGCCCTCGAGGAAGCCTGAACGGGTGCACACGGCAACGACGTTCCTCGAGGTGATGGAGCGGGTCGCCCAGGGTTTCGAGGTGCTCGCGGTCGTCCTGCTCGTGGTCGGCCTCGTGGCCTCGCTCGTCGTCGCCGGGTCGGTGTGGGTCCGCACCCGCTCGGGCCACCGGGCCTACCGCACGTTGCGCGCGTCCTTCGGCGGCACGCTGCTGCTCGGGGTGGAGGTCCTGGTCGCGGCCGACCTCGTCCGGACGATCGCGGTGGCCCCGACGCTCGAGAACGTCGCCGTACTCGGCCTCGTCGTGGTCATCCGCACGTTCCTGAGCTTCTCGCTGGAGGTCGAGATCGAGGGCATCCCGCCCTGGCGCCGGGCGCTCCTCGGGACGGTGGCGCGGTGGCCGCGGGGCGAGCGCCCGGGTGACGACGTCGAGGATTCCTGACGGGGCGGTCCCGGGTCACGTCCCGGGCAATTGGCCCAGGGTGACGGGGACCTGGCGCGGCGGGCCCGCCCCCGAGGTGACGGTGAGGGTGACCTGCTGGCCGGGGGTGAAGGTGGCGAGCGCGGCCGTGAGGTCGGCCGGCGTCGGGGTGGGCGTGCCGTTGATCGCCGTGATCACGTCACCCGCGACGAGGCCGGCCGCGGCCGCCGGCCCACCGGGGGCGACCGCGCTGATCCCGGTCCCGGCCGGTGCGCCGTCGGCGTTCACGACGCCCGTGACGGTCACGCCGAGGGCGGCGCGGTGCGAGTTGACGACGCGGTGGTCGGTCACCAGCTGGCCCGCGATGTCGGTGACGATGTTGCTCGGGATCGCGAAGCCGATGCCGGCGGCGGTGCCGCCGCTCTGCCCGGTGGTGGCGGCCAGCGTCGGGATGCCGACGACGTGCCCGTCGAGGTCGACCAGGGCGCCCCCGCTGTTGCCGGGGTTGATCGGGGCGCTCGTCTGGACCGCATCCGGCAGGGTCGCACCTGGAGAGGTCTGGTCGGCCGGTTCGCCGACGGTGCGCCCGGTGGCCGAGATGATCCCGTCGCTCACGCTGCCCGCCAGCCCGAGGGGATTGCCCATGGCGAGGACGAGGTCGCCGACCTGCAGCCGGCTGGAGTCCGCGAACGTCGCCGGGCCCGGCGCCCCCGGCGGCGGCTGGAAGTGGACCACGGCGAGGTCGTCGGGGGGATACGTTCCGACGAGGGTGGCGGGGTAGAAGGTCCCGCCGCTGGCGAGCTGCAGCTGGAACCGGGTGTTCCGGCCCACGACGTGGGAGTTGGTGACCACGTCGCCCTGCGCGTCGTAGATGACTCCCGAGCCCAGCCCGTCCGCGGTGACGATCTCCACGACCGAGGGGCGCACCCGGTTGACCACGTCGACGAAGCTGTTCTGCAGCGCCGCGGCGTCCCCGGTGGCGCCCCCCGCCGGCGGTGCCGTCGAGGTCGGAGCCGAGGTCGGAGCCGGACTGGTCGGCGGCGTGGGCGTGCTCGCGGCGTTGGTGCACGCGGCCAGCAGGAGGACCAGGACCGCGAGACCACCTGTCAGCACACGGAGCCGGGCCCGAGCAGCAGCGGACATCGGCCCCCCAGGTGTCTGTGCAGGACGGCGTCGACGGTGTCGGGCCCACTCCGGCCGGTCCAGGGCCGGTGGACCCGGCCTCGCCGGACCTCCGGGCCTCTGGCGACTCCCGGGGCCAGCGGCTCGGATCCCCTCCGGGGGGCGAGGAGGGCGGCACGATGAGCGGTCAGGACGAGCACGAGCCCACGCGACTGGAGGTCTGGCGAGCCCGGCGCCCGGGGCTGGACCACCTCGTGCGGGCGGGCACCCGCTACGTCGAGCGCCACGGCGACCACTACGCCGCCGCGATCACCTACTTCAGCGTGCTCGCGTTGGTGCCGTTGCTGATGATCGCCTTCGCCGTCGCCGGGCGCATCCTGTTCAGCGACGAGCAGCTCCTCGCCCAGCTGCGGGCCGGAATCGCCCAGACCGTGCCGCCCGCGCTCGCGCCGCTGGTCAACTCGGTCGTCGACACGGCGATCGACCAGGGGAGCGCCATCGGGATCGTCGGCCTCGTCATCGCCGTCTACGCCGGACTGGGCTGGATGACCAACCTGCGGGAGGCGCTCACCGCCCAGTGGGACCAGCGGGTGGAGCCGCCGTCGATGGTCCGGCGGTACGGGCTCGACCTGCTGGCCATGCTGGGGCTCGGCCTGGCCGTCGCCGTGTCGTTCGCGGTCGTCGCGGCCGGCACGCTGGTGTCGGACCGGGTCCTCGGGCTCCTCGGCCTCGGCGGGGGCCCGGGGGGCGACGCCCTCGTCGTCGTGGTCGGCCTGGCGCTGACCCTCCTCGCGAACTGGCTGGTCCTGGTCTGGGTCATCGCCCGGCTGCCCCGGCAACCGGTGACGGTGCGCAGCGCGGTGCGGGCGGCCGCGATCGGCGCGGTCGGGCTGGTGATCCTCCAGGAGGTGATGTCGGTCTACCTGGGCGCCGTGACGTCCTCGCCCGCGTGGGCGGCCTTCGGTCCGATCCTCGGGCTGCTCGTCTTCGCCAACGTCGTGTCACGGTTCGTCCTGCTCGTGGCGGCGTGGGCGGCGACGGCGCCGGAGAACGAGCCCGAGCCGGTCCCGGAGCCGGCGCCGGTGGTGGTCCGGCCCGCCGTCACCGTCGTCCGCGGCCCCTCGGCCGGGGCCACGGCGGGGCTGCTGGGGCTCGGCGCGCTGCTCGGGGCCGTCGGTGGGGCCGTCACCCGGCGCCGCTGACGTGGTCAGGGACGACGAGGGCCCCCGAGCCGCAGCTCGGGGGCCGTCGTCGTGATCTGCGGGAACTCAGTCCAGGTAGTCGCGCAGCACCTGGGACCGCGAGGGGTGCCGCAGCTTCGACATCGTCTTCGACTCGATCTGGCGGATGCGCTCGCGCGTGACGCCGTAGACCTGGCCGATCTCGTCGAGGGTGCGCGGCTGGCCGTCGGTGAGGCCGAAGCGCAGCCGGACGACGCCGGCCTCGCGCTCGGAGAGCGTCGCGAGGACCGACTGCAGCTGGTCCTGCAGCAGCGTGAACGACACCGCGTCGACCGCGACGACGGCCTCGGAGTCCTCGATGAAGTCACCGAGCTGCGAGTCGCCCTCGTCGCCGATGGTCTGGTCGAGGCTGATGGGCTCCCGGGCGTACTGCTGGATCTCCAGCACCTTGTCCGGGGTGATGTCCATTTCCTTGGCCAGCTCTTCCGGGGTGGGCTCGCGGCCCAGGTCCTGGAGCAGCTCACGCTGTATCCGGCCCAGCTTGTTGATGACCTCGACCATGTGCACCGGGATGCGGATGGTGCGGGCCTGGTCGGCCATGGCGCGGGTGATGGCCTGGCGGATCCACCACGTCGCGTAGGTGGAGAACTTGTAGCCCTTGGTGTAGTCGAACTTCTCGACCGCACGGATCAGACCGAGGTTGCCCTCCTGGATGAGGTCCAGGAACGCCATGCCGCGGCCGGTGTAGCGCTTGGCGAGCGAGACGACGAGGCGGAGGTTGGCCTCGAGCAGGTGGGACTTGGCGCGCTCGCCGTCCCGGACGATCCAGCGCAGGTCGCGCCGCATCTGCGTCGCGAGCTCCTGCCCGGCCTCGGCGACCTTGCGCAGGCGCTCCGCCGCGTAGAGGCCGGCCTCGATCCGCTTGGCGAGCTCGACCTCCTCCTCGGCGTTGAGCAGCGCCACCTTGCCGATCTGCTTGAGGTAGGCGCGGACCGAGTCGGCCGAGGCGGTGAGCTCCGCGTCCTTGCGCGCCTGGCGCAGCGCCTCGGACTCCTCCTCGTCCCAGACGAAGTCGCCGGACTTCTTGTCCTCCTCGGAGGGCTCCTCGGCCTCGACGTCGACCGCCTCGACGACCTCGGCCCCGAGCGCCTCGACCTCGTCGGTCAGGTCCTCGGCACCGGGGGCGGCCTCCTCGAGCTCGCCCTCGGGGGCCTCGAGCTCGGCCTCGCCACCCTCGGCGGGGGCGTCGGCCGAACCGGCCTTCTTGGCGGGCGCCTTCTTGGCGCCCTTGGCCGCCGCGCCGGACTTCGCCGGGCGTGCGGCGGACTTCGTGGCCCGCGACTTGGTCGCGGTCTTCGCCGTCGCGGGGGCGTCCGCGTCCTCGGTGGTCACCACCGCGAGCGAGGAGGGCTGCTCAGCCGTGGCGGTGGTGGCCCGACGGCGGGAAGCGGAATCTGCGGCTGCCACGTACGACCTTTCGCGACGAACGAACTGCGGGACGGACACCGGATCGACGGGGGCGCGGACGGTCACGACGGGGCGTGTCGGGAACGGCTCCGGACCCGGCTCCGGCGGCGTGCCGTCCTGGGCTGCGCTCTATTGTAACGACGCCGGGTGACCGCCGCCGGTACCTCACGTCGACCAGTCGTCGCGTCCACTCGGCGCAAGGCCCGGGGAGATCCCGATCGGGCGGGAATCCGCAGCTCAGGGGCTCGTCCCCTCCATCGCGGCCATCGCCGCGCCGACGATCCCGGCCTGGTTCTGCAGCTGGGCGGGGACGATCCGGGTGCGCGCCTCGAGCAGCGGCACCCACTTGTCCGGTTTCTTGCTCACGCCGCCGCCGAGGACGAACAGATCCGGCCAGAGCAGGTCCTCGAGGACCTGCAGGTAGCGCGAGAACCGCTTCGCCCACTTCCCCCAGCTCAGCTCCTCCCGCTCCCGGGCCGACGCCGACGCGCGGGTCTCGGCGTCGTGCCCGTCGACCTGGAGATGACCGAACTCGGTGGAGGGCAGCAGGACCCCGTCGTGGAAGACCGCGCTCCCGATCCCGGTGCCGATGGTGAGCATGCAGACCACCCCGGCCACCCCCTGCCCGGCCCCGAACCGCACCTCGGCCAGCCCGGCCGCGTCGGCGTCGTTGAGCACGTGCACGGTGCGCCGCCCCAGCCGCTCCCCGAACAGGGCCAGGGCGTCCGTGCCGGGCCAGCTCGGGTCGATGTTGGCCGCGGTGTGGGCGATGCCGTCCTTGACCACCGAGGGCAGCGTGATCCCGACCGCGCCCTCCCACCCGTGCGCCTCGACGACCGCGGCGACCGTGTCGACCACCGCCTCGGGGGTGGCGGGGTGGGGCGTCTCGATCCGCACGCGGTCGGCCATCAGATCGCCGGAGGTGGTGTCGACGACGTTGCCCTTGACCCCGGTCCCCCCGACGTCGATCCCGAGTCGCCATGCGTCGTTCACGTGGGCCCCCTCTCGCGCTGACCCGGGAGCCTAGTCACCTGTGGTGCGATGGAACACGTGAACGATCAGGACGTCCGCACGCTCGAGAAACTGGCCGTCGGGGTGGCCCGGGAGGCGGCGGAGCTCGCGCTCGCGGTGCGGGACCGCGTGGTGGGGGACGGCTCGGTGGCCGACCTGCCGACGAAGAGCTCCGCCACGGACGTCGTCACCGCCGGCGACCAGGAGTGCGAGGCGCTGATCCGGGAACGCCTCGGTGCGCTGCGTCCCGACGACGTCGTCCTCGGCGAGGAGGGCGGCGCGGACGCCGAGCCCGCGGCCGGGCAGGTCCGCTGGGTCGTCGACCCCATCGACGGCACCGTGAACTACGCCCACGGCCTGCCCTGGTTCGCGGTGTCGATCGGGGCCGAGGTCGACGGCCGCGCCCTCGCGGGGGCCGTCGTCGAGCCGGTGTCCGGGCGGGTGTGGAGTGCCGCGGCCGGCCACGGCGCGCAGCTCGACGGCCGGACGCTGCGGGCGTCCGCCCTGACGCGGCCCGGCGTCGCCGTCGTCGCCACCGGTCTGAACTACGACCCGGACCGGCGCGCACGGCAGGCGGCGCTCGTCTCCCGCATCGCCGGGCGGATCGGCGACGTCCGCCGCCAGGGGTGCGCCTCGCTGGACCTGTGCTCGGTCGCGGCGGGCTGGGTCGACGCCTACTACGAGCACGGCCTGCACCACTGGGACTGGGCGGCCGGGGCGCTGATCGCCGAGGAGGCGGGTGCGGTGGTCCGCCGGCCGTCGGTCACCGACGCCGACGGGCTGGGACTCGAGGCCGTGCTCGCCGCCGGGCCGGGGATCGCCGCAGAGCTGGCTGAGCTGCTCCGCTCGCTGGGTGCCTCCGGCCTGTGAGCACTATTCCGCCCTATAGGACGGATTAGTGCTCACGAGCGCGAGCGCACCTACGCGGAGCAGTCCACGTCGCGCAGGCCGGACAGTGAGCTCGGGTCGGTGCCCGACGCGCTGCCCTGGCCGAGGGCCTTGAGGGCCTGGGTGACGCCCTGGGTCGGGGTGATGTCGCGGAAGTCGCTGCCGAGGGCCAGGTCGACCGCGGCCCCCTGCCGGGTGTCCTCGACGAGCTCGGCGCACGGCACGACGAGCGAGAGGGTGCGCGCCGCCGAGGCCCCGGCCGGGCCGTAGCGGATCTGACCCACGCAGGAGAGGTCCTGGCCGGGGTAGAGCGGGTCGTTGTCCGGCTGGGCCGCCTCCGGGATCCCGAGCTCGCCGAGCTCCACCGCGGCCAGCTGCGCGGACCCGCGCTGGCCCGCGCCGTTGAGCACGCGCGTCGCGGTATCCGCGGGCGGCGCGGCGGGTGTCGAGTCCAGCGCGGTCCGCGACTGCACGCTGCCGCCGCCCGAGACGGGTGCGTTGCACGATGTCACCGACGTGGCGGTGGAGCTCGCGAAGACGACGATCCAGGTCAGGATGCTGGCGACGGCGAGGACGAGCACCAGCAGGCCCATGGGCAGCAGGTGCCGGCGCCGGTACCCGCCGCCGGCCCGCGAGAGGGAGGCGGCCACGGCCCACACCCTAGTGGCGCACCCGGTGCGTCCGGCCGGTGCCGCACCGGGCGCCCCGACCGGCACGTGGCGTCGACGGGTGGGCGCCCGACATCACACCTTCGGCGCAGCGGATCGAGGGGCCCTCCCCCGGGTCCGTGGTTTACCCTCCTGCCGCCTCGCGGCGCGGCAGTGTCCGCACCCGTCGTCGATGAGACCCGCGTCACTCGACGGCACCGGCACAAACCGGTGTCGTCCCGCGTTGTGCAGCCGCACGAGAACACAGCAATACGAGGGTGGGACACACCAAATGGCGACCGACTACGACGCCCCGCGCCGCAACGAGTCCGACGAGATGGGCGAGGATTCGCTCGAGGAGCTCAAGGCACGGCGGAACGAGGCGCAGTCCGCGGCCGTCGACGTCGACGAGACCGACACCGCGGAGAGCTTCGAGCTCCCGGGCGCCGACCTGTCCGGTGAGGAGCTGACGGTCCGGGTGCTGCCCAAGCAGGCCGACGAGTTCACCTGCGGCAGCTGCTTCCTGGTCCACCACCGCAGCAGGCTCGCGGAGACGCGCGGCAACGCGTTCATCTGCCGCGACTGCGCGGCCTGACCTCTACCGTCCACGGGCCGGCGACCCCGCCGAGCACCCCCTGATCGCCACTCCTGACCGGGCACCCCTGACCGGGCACCCCTGACGACCCACGACCACGACGGGCCCGGCCCGGGTGTCCCACCCGCGCCGGGCCCTTTCGCGTGACCGGACCCCGGGTCAGGTCTCACCGCGGATCGCCGCGAGCAGGCGCTCGGGCCGGCGGGTGGAGACGACCCAGTAGGGCGTCGGGTCGTCGGGGTCGAGGATCTCGAGGCGGACCGCGGCGGGGACCCAGGGCCGGTGGAGCACGTAGGCGGCGGGGTCGAGCTGCGGGCCCAGCGCCACCCGCTTGTCCTCGTCCCGCACGACGTCCGCGCGCCCCACGAACCGTGTCGGGATGTGCGCGGCCCCCGCCCAGACCTCCGGCTCGCCGTCGGGACCGGGCCCGACCCCGACGTGCCGTCGTCCCAGCCGCCACAGCACCAGGACGGCCAGGGGCATCACGATGAGGTAGGGGATCCAGAAGGGCACCTTCGGCAGCCCCATGTTGGCCTCGATCCCCACGAGCGCGCCCGCGAGCAGACCGGGAGGCCACGCCCACCACGGCAGCCCGAGGCGCTCGAGCCCCGGCGGGGGTGCCGGCCGCGCGGGCGCGGACGGGCGGGAGGAGGTCACGAAACCCAGGGTAATCTGGCCGATCGTGCTGGAGCTCGACCTGGTCCGCCTGGACCCGGGGCTGCCCGTCCCCCGGCGGACGCACCCCGACGACGCCGGCCTCGACCTGTACGCCCGCACCGACGTGGAGATTGCGCCGGGGGAGCGGGCCCTCGTCGGCACCGGGGTCTCGGTGGCCCTCCCGACGGGCTACGCCGCGTTCGTGTGCCCGCGTTCCGGGCTCGCCGCCCGGGAGGGGCTGGGGCTGCTCAACGCGCCCGGCACCGTCGACGCGGGATACCGCGGGGAGATCCGGGTCTGCCTGGTCAACCACGACCCCGCGCGGCCCGTCGTGCTCCACCGCGGCGACCGCATCGCCCAGCTGGTCGTCCAGCGGGTCGAGCTGCCGACGGTGCGCGTCGTGGACGAGCTCCCGACCTCACAGCGGGGCGGCGGCGGCTTCGGTTCCTCCGGTGGATGGAGCCGGACGGGTGATGTCGGCGGGTCGAGGTCACGGAACGGTTACGGGCAGGGTATTGAGGAGTCGGAGGACACCGCCGGTGCCCACGACGACGACGGCCGGGACCGGCCGCTGGCAGAGGAGCTCTGAGGTGGAGTGGTCGTGACCGAGCCGTCACGCGGGAAGCACCGCAAGGGCCGGATCGCCCAGGTGCCGGGGTCGGCGGAGCCCGCGGGTCGCCACATCCACCACCACAGGGGTCCCTGGGACTCCGAGGAGGCACCGCGCGACGGACGGCTGCGTCTGGACCTCGGGTCGGTCCAGCTGCCGGTGCCGCCGAACACGAAGCTGGTCTGCGAGCCGGACCCGAGCGGTCCCCTCCGGGCGGTCCACGCGATGCTGCCCGAGGGCCGCCTCACCGTCAGCGCCTTCGCCGCGCCCCGCACCGGCGGGCTGTGGGGAGAGCTCATCGAGGAGCTGGCCACCCAACTGCAGGCCGAGGGCGCCACCATCCGGCGCGACCGCGGCGAGTGGGGCCGCGAGCTCGTCGCCCGCAACGGTGACGTCGTGGCCCGTGTCGTCGCCGCGGAGGGGCCGCGGTGGCTGCTGCGCGGCGTCGGCACCGGTCCGGCCGTGCACGCCCTGGCCCTGCACGGGATGCTCCGCGAGATGATGCGCGGCACCGTCGTGGTGCGCTCGCCCGATCCGCTGCCCGCGCGCTCGCTGCTGCCCCTCGAGGTGCCCGAGGACGTCCCCGAGGTCTTCCGCGAGTCGCTGTTCCAGTCGTTGCCGACCCGTCCCCGGCAGATCACCTCGCCGGACGGTCCGGTGATCCCGATGATGCTCCCGCAGCGCAGCGACCCCGGCACCTCACCCGGCCGCAGCTGAACGGAGCTACTCTGACCTCGGACCCGACGGCGGGTCCGGACGGCACCGCGGTGGCCGCGGTGTCCTTCACGAGGAGCGGACGATGGGCAAGAGCTCGGGGTTCGTGTCACGGATGGTCCGCAAGCTCACCTCCGACGTGTCCGACCTGGACGCCGCGGACCTCTCCGCCGAGGCGGAGCGCTCCGGGTGCCACCTGGCGGGCGACTGCGCCGGCTCCGGCGAGGCGATCACGGTCAAGGGCCGCCTGCGGTCCGTCGAGATCTGCCCGCGGGACTCGGTCGCCACGTTGGAGGCGGAGCTCTTCGACGGCACCGACGGTGTCACCCTGGTGTGGATGGGTCGGCGGCGCATCCCCGGCATCGAGCCGGGACGCACGCTGCGGGCCAGCGGACGGGTCGCCGTCCGCGACGGCCGGAAGGTCATCTACAACCCGTACTACGAGCTGCAGCGAGCGCCCTGAGGGAGCACGACCATCCGCCATCCCGACACCGGCCAGCCCCGCCACCAGGCCGGGGGGCGCCACGCCCGCCCGGAGGACCCGGCGACGGACGCCTTCACCGCGGCCGACGAGACGGACCCGGCCGGATCGCGCACCGTGGGACGGCCGCTCGCCCCGCGTCCGCCGCGCCCCGACGCCCCGACGGCGCCGGTGTTCGGCCGGGCGGACAGCCGGCCCGTCCGGGACGGCCGGGTCGGTCGGCCCGCGGCCCCGGAGAAGGCCGACCACGAGCCCGAGGGGCCCGACGGCGACGGCTCCGAGGAGGCCGAGGAGCGCGCCCCCACGCTGCTGGAACAGATGGGCGGCGTCACCGGGGTCATCTCCTCGGCGGTCCCGGTCATCGTGTTCGTGATCGTCCAGGCGATCTTCCACACGCTGGTGGCCTCGATCGTCGCCGCCGTCGCGTCGGCGGTCGCGGTGGCCGCGTACCGGCTCGTCCGCGGGGAGAAGCTGCAGCCGGCCTTCTCCGGTCTCTTCGGCGTCGCGGTGTGCGCGTTCATCGCGTGGCGCACCGGGCAGGCCAAGGGATTCTTCCTGCTCGGCATCTGGACCAGCCTCCTCTACGGCGGCGTCTTCCTGATCTCGATGGTGGTGCGGTGGCCGCTGGTCGGGACGCTCTGGCACCTGGTCAACGGTGACGGCCAGGGCTGGCGGCGCTCGCCCCGGCTGCGGCGCGGGTACGACATCGCGACCCTCGCCTGGGTCGTCGTCTTCGGCGCGCGCTTCGTCGTCCAGCAGTGGCTCTACGACTCGGCCTACGCCGACACCTGGCTCGGGTGGGTGCGCCTGGCCATGGGGGTGCCGCTCGCGGTGCTGGCCGCCGCGGTGACGGTGTGGGCCATCCGGCGGGCCACCGAGGAGGCCAAGGCCCAGCGCGCCGAGGCCGACGCGGAGGGCACGGACGCCGCTGCCGCCTGAGGACCCCGGCCGCCGTGCACCTCACGCTGCCCGGGCGTCCGGCAGGGTGGCGCCGCCCGGGACAGGCCTTCGCTGCGGGTCGGTCCAGCGCGGCGGGACGAACCAGGGCCGGCCCTCGATCATCCGTATCTCCCAGCCGCGTGGTGGACCAGGTGGTGGTGATATCGACACAGCAGGACTAGGTTGTCCGGGTCGGTGGGGCCGCCGTCGACCCCGTGGCGGATGTGGTGGGCGTGGCAGCGGTTGGCCCGGCGCGTGCAGCCCGGGTGGGCGCATCCGCGGTCGCGCATGACCAGCAGCCGGCGTAGGGCCTCGGTGACTGCGTAGGCCGCCCGGCCGAGCTCGACGGGCTCGCTCCGGCTGCCCAGGACGACAGGGATCACGGTGGCGTCGCAGGCGACGCGGCGGGCGGTCGCCGGGTCGAGGAGGCGCCCGGAGTCGAGGAGGGCGTGGCCGGTGCGTTCGCGGAGCCACTCGAGCGGGATCGTCACCGCGATCTGGGCGCGGGAGGGGATGGGCGGCATCGGTCGCTGCCGGGTGGACCCGGACGCCCCCGGCGGGGGCGAGCCGTCGTCGGCCGGCTGGGCCGCGTCTGGCGGGTCGGCCGGGGTCGACGGGTCGGTCGGCCGGGCCGGACCCGCGGGTGGGGACGGCTCGGGCGGCTGCGGTGGCGGGCCCTCGGGGACGGGGCGTAGCCAGCCGTGCCGGTGGGAGCTGTCGGAGTCCTCGTCGCGCTGGTCGCGCCAGTCGATGCGGCGGTCCGCGTCCTCGTCGACCGGGCCGTCACCGAACGGGTCCTGGACCTCCCGGGGTTCATCGGCGATGCCGCCCGAGCCGCGGGCCTGATCGCAGAGGTCGAGCAGGGCTTCGGCGCGGCGTTGGGCCAGGGTGCGGGGGTCGTCGGACCCGGCGGGCCCGGAGAGCGCGTCGAGGGTCTCCAGCACCAGCTCGACGTCGGCGATCCCGTGCACGCGGCCGGTGAACGCGAGCGTGCCGTCGCGGCGGCGGGTGACCAGGAGCTCGTCGGCCGGCTCGGGCTCCTCCTCGGGGGGCGCACCATCGGGATCCAGTCGGGCGAGCAGCTGCTCCACGACCCGCTCGAGAGCGCAGGGCGACAGCGATCGGGCGGACTCGGCGAGCAGTTCCTCGGCCTCGGCGAGCTGCCGGGGCTCGATCCCGGGGATCCGCTCCACCCGCTCCCGGGCGCGCACCAGCACCCGGAGGTGTTCCTCGCCGATTGCCCCGGCGGCGGCCAGCCGGGCCGCGTGAGGCAGCCGGGGTGGCACGTCGTGGCCGGTGAGGGTCACCGTCGCGAGGACGTGCTCGGAGTGCACCACCAGGCGGTGGGCGTGGGCCGGGTCGACCCGACAGAGTTCCTCGACCAGCCGAGCGGGCTTGCGGTGCCCGGTGGCCTCCCAGGCCCCGGACCCGGCGAGCTCCCCGAGAGCGACCAGCAGGGCGTACTCGGCCTCCCGTGCGGCGGTCACGGCCTCACGGACCCGGGCGATCACCGCCTCGTCCGCGGCACTCGGGGAGCTCATGTGATCAGGCTACGAGGCCCTGAGCTGCGACAACAGCCGCCGTTCGAACACGAGTTCGAGAGCAAAGAGACCACTCGAGCCTGTCGAGTGGATCAACGGCAGGTGCTGACGCACCGATCAGCGGGTGGGGTCCGGCACCTGCTGGACGGCGTGCACCCGGGCGGTGTCGGCCGGGGTCCAGCCCGGCGGCGGAACCACGTCCATCCACGCGTCGAGCGACTCCGGGCCGTAGTTGTGGCCGTGGCCGAACGGGACGGTCTGGGCCCGGATCATGTCCATCGCGAGCTGCCAGAAGGTCACCAGCGGGTACCAGCGCACGCTCGGCAGGACGTCCTCGCCGCGCGGTTGGGCGAGCCAGTCGGACCGGGACCAGAGCAGATCCCAGCTCCACCAGACCACCGGGTCGCTGGGGTGCTGCAGGTAGACCGCGCGTGGGTCCGGCCAGGGGGCCGGCGGCGTCGTCGTCAGGAGCGGCGTGGCCGACCCGCCGCCGAAGCGGACCGTGCGCCCGCCCTCGACCACCGGCCGGATCTCGGGGCCGCCGGGGTCGCGACGCGCGACGAGCCCGTGCCAGAGGTCGGAGGAGTTCGGCGGGCCGTTCCACAGGGCGCCGTCGGCCCGCGACCGCACCGCCTCCACCGTCGGGAAGGCGGCCTGCGATCCCAGCGAGCCGAGCGACTCCCCGAACACGACGACCTGCGGGCGGGGCGACCCGGGGGGCAACGCGTCGACCGCGGCACGGACCGCGTCGAACATCGTCGTGCCCGCCTCGCGGACCCGGTCGCCGTCGAGCAGGAACGACAGCCCGCTCGGCAGCAGCGAGTACTGGCTGGACACCAGCGCGGTGTCCCCGCCCCAGGCGAGCTCGAGGGCGTTCACGGCCTCGGCGTCGGCGAACCCGGTGCCGGTGGAGGTGACGACGCCGATCACCGGCCGGGAGAACGCCCCGGTCCGGGCGAGCTCGCGCACGGCGAGCTGCGCGCGCTCCCGGGCGTCCGCCGAGGCGCCGAGCCCGACGTAGACCCGGATCGGGTCGAGGGCGGGGTGTCCGGAGGCCCGCGCCAGGTCGGCGGGCGACGGCGTGGTGGTGACGAAGGTGCGCCCGCCCCGTCCGAGGCTCTCCCAGCTGACCAGCGAGGCGGGGGAGCCGGAGCGCAGCGGGTCGGCGGGCTGCGTCGCTCCGCCGAACACGCCCTCGTTCTGCGCCGTGAACGCGCGGTCGAGGACGGAACGGGCCGGGTTGACCCCGGGGACACCCGCCAGCGAGATCCCGGGGAGGACGACGACGAGGACCACCGCCACGCCGACGACGCGTCGCGGCCACCGGGGGAGCGCCCGCACGCCGCGGACCAGCAGGAGCAGCACGACGAGGACGCCGAGCGCCACCGGGAAGGCGAGCAGCCAGTCGATGGCGCGGGGGGCGGCGACGCCGAGCAGCCCCGCCTGGTCGGCCTGCCACCGGAACCCCAGGAATCCCGCGACGGCCCACACGACGAGCACCACCACCGTGAGGAGCACCCACGCGGCCCCGTTGAGGCGGCGCCCGGTCCGCCGTACGAGCGGACGTACCAGCAGGCCGAGCACGACCCCGACGAAGTAGCCGGCGGCGAGCATCACCCCGCACACCAGACCCTGGACGAAGCCGGTGCGCGGGATCAGGGAGGGCGTCATCGCGAGCGCGCCGAGCGCGGTCCCCAGCAGCAGGCCACCCGGGTGCAGGAGGGGACGACGCCGGGCGGGGCGTGGCGCGGGGGGCACCGTGGCGTCGGGCAGGGTCGGGCGGGGCGCCGCCGGGTGGGCCACGGGGGGAGTCTCGCAGCGATCACGGCTTCGGTGTCGGTGCTCTCCGCCAGGGGTCAGGCCGGCACCGCGTCGAGCGCCTCCAGCACCGTCGCGACCACCGTCTCCGGGCTGTCCTCCTGCAGCAGGTGCCCGGCGTCGTCGACCACCCGCAGGTCGGCGCCGAGGATCCGATCGGCGAGGTCGTACGCCCGCGCCACCGGGATCCAGGCGTCCTGCGCACCCCAGAGGATCGTCACCGGGCAGCGCAGTTCGCCGAAGCGGTCCTGGATAGCGTCGGTGTAGCGGTCGTGCATCTGTGCGATCTGCCGGTAGAACGCCGGCTGCCCGACCTCCCCGAGCCACGGGTCGAGGTAGCGGCGCATCTCGGCATCGTCGAGGGTGCGGCGGACCCCCGCCGCGACGTAGGCCCGCAGCACCGCCTCGTGCACGTAGGGCGGCATCGCGGCGTAGGCGTCCGCGTGGCCGCGGGCGGCCTGCACGAGCTGGGAACCCGACGGACTGAGCGCGACCGGGTCGATCAGGGTCAGGGTGCGGTAGTCGTGCCCGTCCAGCAGGTGGGTGCGCAGCGCGGTGGCGCCGCCGAAGTCGTGGGCGACGACGTCGGGCCGCGCCAGCCCCCAGTGGTCGAGCAGCGCCGCGAACAACTCGTTCTGCACCCCGAGCGACACGTCCTGGTTCTCGTGCTTGTCCGAGACGCCGTAGCCCAGCAGGTCGAACGCGTACACGCGCCGCCGCCGCGCCAGGTGCGGGGCGATCCGCCGCCACACCACCGAGGAGAACGGCGTCCCGTGCACGAGCACCAGCGGGTCGCCCTCGCCGAGCGCACCCCAGCGCACCCGGTCGCCACGGAAGGTGAAGGTCTCCGTCAAGTCCATGGTGTGACCCCTTTCATCAGTATTAGGGTTAGGCAGCGATCGAGGAGGTGTCAAGCGTGGTGTGGGGACCAGAGTCGTTCGTCGGGGGACACCCGACGCTCGACTTCACCAACACCGTGGGCGGGTCCACCCGCGAGCGGGTCGAGTGGCTGGTGGCCTACGCCGACCTCGTGGTCTGGGCGCGCGCGGCCGAGGTGGTCGACGACGACGAGGCGGCGGCGCTGTCGGCCCTCGCGGAACGGCGCCCAGACGAGGCGGCGCAGGCGCTGGCGGCGGTGCACCGCCAGCGGGACGCGTTGCACCGGTGGCTGGCGGCCGCCGTCACCGGCGGGGAGGTCGACGACGCCGACCGGGCCCGCGTCGCCGACGACGTCGCGGGGGCCCACCGCGCCGCCCGCCTCGCCCCGGACCCGACGCGGGGGCCGGCGTGGTCGGTGACGGTGGACGACGCCGGGCTCGCGCTGCCCGGCCGGCGCCTCGCCCTGGCGACGGCGGCCCTGCTCGCGGGCGAGGAGCGGACCCGGATCGGGCTCTGCGGGCGCTGCTCGTGGCTCTTCCTCGACCCGTCCCCGTCGAGGCGCAGGCGGTGGTGCTCGATGGCGACGTGCGGCAACCGCGCCAAGGCCGCCCGTCACCACGCCCGGGCGTCGGGGGAGCGGGGCGGTTCATGACAGCAACGGCACGATCGTGACGTCTGACGTCAGAACGGCGCCGTTCACCCGTCGTCGGGGCGGCCCTCTCCGTGCTTCGCCGCGAAGGCCTGCACCCACCGGCGCTGGCCCCGCGTCTCGACGGCCCGCCGGTGGTGGTGCGCCCGCACCCAGGCCACGGCGTCATCGGGAGCGAGCCCGTCGAGGACCGCGAGGCAGGCGAGGACGGTGCCGGTGCGTCCGACCCCGCCGCCGCAGGCCACCTCGACGTCCTCACCGACCGCGACGATGCGGTGGTGGGTCCCGACGATCGAGTCGGCGGCCTCGCGCGGGTGGCGGGGGAGCCGGAAGTCGGGCCAGACGAGCCAGCGGCGCGGCCAGGTCAGGTCCGGATCCTGACGCCGGGCGGCGCGGCGCGAGCCGAGGTAGAGGCCGAAGGCGGGCAACGGGCCGGGCGGCACCCCGCCCCGCAGCCCCCGACCGCGGACGAGGCCGCCCCCGGGCAGCGTGATCGCCCCCTCGAGCACGTCAGATCAGCTCCTGACCGCCCTCGTCCCGCGTGGTCAGCACCGTGTGGATCTCCCGCTCGACACCCTCGCCCGCGACGAAGAGCATCTCGTCGCCGCCCTCGAGCGGGTCGTCGGACTGCGGGACGATCACCCGCCCGCCGCGCAGGATCGCCACCAGCGCGGCGTCGGGGGGCAGCGGGACGTCGCGCACCGGCCGGCCGGCGAGCGGGGTGTCCGAGGGCAGCGTCACCTCCACGAGGTTCGCCTTGCCCTGGCGCAGGGTCAGCAGCCGCACGAGGTCGCCGACCGACACCGCCTCCTCGACCATCGCGGCGAGCATGCGCGGCGTCGACACCGCCACGTCGACGCCCCAGGCCTCGGTGAACAGCCACTCGTTGCGGGGGTCGTTGACCCGGGCGACCACCCGGCGTACCGCGAACTCGGTCTTCGCGAGCAGCGACACCACGAGGTTGACCTTGTCGTCCCCGGTGGCCGCGATGACGACGTCGCAGTCCTGGACCTGCGCGTCCTCGAGCGATGCGACCTCGCAGGCGTCGGCGTGCACCCACTCGGCCTGGGGCACCGCCTCGGGCTCGACCTCGGCGAGGTCGCGCTCGACGAGCATCACCTCGTGGCCGTTCTCGATGAGCTCGCTCGCGATGGAGCGCCCCACGGCGCCGGCCCCGGCGATAGTCACGCGCACCCTGTCACCCCGAACTCCGTCTCCCGCATCTGCGCTACCCCCGCTCCACGGGCGCGGTCTGCGCCGCCTGGGTGACCGTCGCGACGGTGCCGCTGACGGCGGCCGCGTAGACGACGTCGTCGGCCTGGATCACGGTGTCGGCCCGCGTCAGCACCCCGGTGCCGAACCGGACGATGAAGGCGACGCGGCTGCCGGTCGCCTCCTCGAGCTCGGTGACCGGGTGTCCGGACCAGTCCTCGTGGAACGGCAGCTGCATGATCGCGACGGTGCCCGACGGGTCGCGCCAGGCGGTGGCGACGCCGTCGGGCAGCAGCATCCGCAGGAAGCGGTCGGTGGTCCACGGGACCGTGGCCACCGTCGGGATGCCGAGCCGCTCGTAGACCGCGGCGCGCTTGGCGTCGTAGATCCGCGCCACGACGGTCTCCACGCCGAAGGTCTCGCGCGCGACCCGCGCGGAGATGATGTTGGAATTGTCTCCCGAGGAGACGGCCGCGAACGCCTGGGCCCGGTGGATGCCGGCGGAGGTGAGGACCTCGCGGTCGAACCCGACGCCGACGACCTCCTGACCGTGGAAGTCGTTGCCCAGGCGGCGGAACGCCTGCGGATCGCGGTCGACGACCGCGACGTCGTGGCCGAGGCGCTCCAGCGACAGGGCCAGCGCCGACCCCACGCGGCCGCAGCCCATGACGACGATGTGCACGCGTCCTCCCGTCGCACCCGGGGGCCCTTCCGGCCCCGGTCGCCCCGACCTCGACCCGACCACGCGTCGCCGCGGCGTCGCTCGCCGGGCGCACGCTATCGGGTGCCCACGACGATCCGTGCGGCAACGGGTGATCGGAGGTTCGGTCCGGACACCCGGGACGGGAGCGGACCGACGCGACAGGCGCTGGTGCGACCCGGGCCGGTCGCCCTGCCCGTGGACAACGTGCGCGGCCTACGCTCTGCGCCGTGCCCAGGCTCGCGACCGCCGCGAAACGCCTCGTGCTCGGACTCCCGTTCCGCAGCGACGAGCTCTCGGACACGCTGCTGCGCAAACGCATCGCGCTGCCGGTGTTCGCCTCCGACGCCCTGTCCTCCGTGGCCTACGCGCCGCAGGAGGTGCTGGTCACCCTCTCGCTGGCCGGGCTGGGCGCCTACGTGTTCTCGCCGTGGATCGGCGTCGCGGTCGTCCTGGTGCTCGCCACGGTGGTGGTGAGCTACCGCCAGAACGTCCACGCGTACCCCTCGGGCGGCGGCGACTACGAGATCGCGACGGTGAACCTCGGGCGCTACGCGGGCCTCACGGTCGGTTCGGCGCTGCTCGTCGACTACACGCTCACCGTCGCGGTGTCGATGTCCTCGGCGGCGGACAACCTCGGCGCGCTCATCCCGTTCGTCGGCACGCACAAGGTGCTGTTCTGCGTGGCGGCGATCGTCGTCCTCACGGCGGTCAACCTGCGGGGCGTGCGCGAGTCCGGGATCGCGTTCGCGGTCCCCACCTACCTGTTCATCTTCAGCCTGGTCGCGATGCTCGTCGTCGGAGCCGTGCGGCTGGGGATCGGGGCCGACATGACGGCGCCCAGTGCCGCGGTCGGCGTGGTGGGCGAGGAGACGCAGCTCTCGCAGTTCGCGCTGATGTTCCTGGTGCTGCGCTCGTTCACCCAGGGATGCGCCGCCCTGACCGGCGTCGAGGCGATCTCCAACGGCGTCCCGGCGTTCCGCAAGCCGAAGTCGCGCAACGCGGCGACGACGCTCGCGATGCTCGGACTCATCGCGATCTGCCTCTTCAGCGGGATGCTCGCCCTGGCTCGGGCCACCGGGGTGCACATGGCCGAGGACCCGGACACCCAGCTGGTCAACGCCCCGCCGGGCTACAAGCAGGAGACGCTGATCGCCCAGCTCGCCCAGACGATCTTCCACGGCTTCCCGCCGGGGTTCTGGGCCGTGACGATCTTCACCGCGCTGATCCTGGTGCTCGCCGCGAACACCGCCTTCAACGGGTTCCCGGTGCTGGGCTCGATCCTCGCCCAGGACCGCTACCTGCCCCGCCAGCTGCACACCCGCGGCGACCGGCTGGCGTTCTCGAACGGGATCCTCTTCCTGGCGTTCTTCGCGATCGTGCTCGTCGTCGGGTTCGGCGCGCAGGTCACGGCCCTCATCCCGCTCTACACCGTCGGGGTGTTCGTGTCGTTCACCCTGAGCCAGACCGGGATGGTGCGGCACTGGAACCGGCTGCTGCGCACCGAGACCGGGGAGGGCGAGCGGCGCCGCCTGCACCGGGCGCGGCTGGTGTCGGGGTTCGGCGCGACGATGACCGGGGTCGTCCTCGTCGTCGTCCTGATCACCAAGTTCATGGTGGGCGCCTGGATCGCGATCGTCGCGGGTGCGCTCGCCTTCGCGCTGATGCTCTCGATCCGCAAGCACTACGACCGGGTGGCCGAGGAGATCGCGGCCCCCGACGGCGTCCTCGAGGGCGTCCTGCCCAGCCGCAACCACGCGATCGTGCTGGTCTCGACGGTGCACAAGCCCACGCTGCGGGCGGTCGCCTACGCCCGCGCGACCCGGCCGGACGTCCTCGAGGCGGTCACGGTCAACGTCGACGACGCCGACACCCGCAAGGTCGTCACGGACTGGGAGGCCCGCCAGCTCCCGGTGCCGCTCAAGGTGCTGGAATCCCCCTATCGCGAGATCACGCGGCCGATCCTGCAGTACGTCAAGCGCATCCGGACCGACAACCCGCGCGACGTCGTCACGGTCTTCATCCCGGAGTACGTGCTGGGGCGCTGGTGGGAGCAGGTGCTGCACAACCAGAGTGCCCTGCGCCTCAAGGGCAGGCTGCTGTTCCAGAAGGGTGTGATGGTCGTCAGCGTGCCCTGGCAGCTGGAGTCCTCGGCCCGTGCGGCGGCCCGGCGTCCCCCGGCCGCCCCCGGGTCGGCCCGACGCGGCTACGAGGCGCCGCTGCCCGGCGCGGGCGGGGCCGGCCCGCGGCGCGACTCCTCCGCGACGGGGGCCGTGCCGCCGCTGCGCCCCGGCTCCGGCAGGACGACCTCGCCGAAGGACCCCGCGGGTCCGGACGGGGCGCCCCCGCGCCCGGGTGCCGATGTCCGCTGAACCGGGCGGCCCCGTGACGACGGTGCCGGCGGCCGAGCCGGTCCGGGAGGCGGCGGAGTCCTGGGTCGACCGCATGCTCGACGTCGAGGTGGGCGCGGTCGCCCACGGCGGGCACTGCGTGGCCCGCTACGAGGGCCGCGTGGTCTTCGTGCGCCACGCCCTGCCCGGGGAGCGGGTCCACGCCGTGGTCACCGAGGACGGCGGCGGGTCCTTCTGCCGCGCCGACGCGGTGACGGTGCTGCGGGCGGCGCCGGGGCGGGTCGAACCGCCCTGCCCGTGGGCCGGGCCCGGCGGGTGCGGGGGCTGCGACTTCCAGCACGCCGACCACGACACCCAGCGTGCCCTCAAGGCCGCCGTCGTGGCCGAGCAGCTCGCCCACCTGGCCGGTATCGAGCGGGAGGTCGTCTGCGAGGCCCTGCCCGGCGGGCCGCTGGGCTGGCGCACCCGGCTGCGGATGGCGGTCACCGACGACGGCCGCCCCGGGCTGCGGGCCCACCGCAGCCACGAGGTGCTCCCGGTCGGCATGTGCCCCATCGCGGCCCCCGGCGCGCTCGAGCCGGTGCTCGAGCGGGAGTGGACGCCGACCGCGGAGATCGAGATCGTGCGCGACGCGGCCGGCCAGACCCACGCCGCGGAGCTCTTCGAGGGCGAGCGGCACCCCGAGCTGGGTTCCGGGGTGGCCCACGAGCACGCCGCGGGGCGTGACTGGGAGCTCCCCGCCCCCGCGTTCTGGCAGGTCCACCCGGGTGCGGCGGACGCTGTGGTGACGGCCGCGCTGGAGGGGGTCGGCGACCTGGGTCCCGGCGAGACGGTGTGGGACCTCTACGGCGGCGCCGGGCTGATCGCCGCGGCGCTGGCGGAGCGGGTGGGGCCCGACGGCCTCGTGGTGGACGTCGAGTCCGACCCCGACGCCACCGCCGCGGCCGGGGCGAACCTCGCCGACCTGCCGGCGTGCCGCGTCGTGCGGGGGCGGGTCGAGAAGGTGCTGGACTTCCTGGTGCGTTCCGACGGGGCCCCCGACGTCATCGTCGCCGACCCGCCCCGCAAGGGACTGGGGCGTCAGCTCGCCGCGCGTCTCGGGGCCGTCGGGGCGCGGCGCATCGTGCACGTGGCCTGCGACCCGGCCGCCCTGGCGAGGGACGTCGCGGCGCTCGCCGAGACCGGCTACCGGCTCGAGCAGCTGCGGGTGTTCGACGCCTTCCCGATGACCCACCTCGTGGAGTGCGTGGCGACGCTGGCGAGGGAGCTCGACCCGCGGGATCCCGGGTGAGCTGTCCGACCCCTCCGGAGGGCCTCGTCGCCCTGGGCCTCGTCCCGGCCGGGCCGGTCAGCTTCCTCGACGGCGTGGGGCTGGTGGACCACCACTGCCACTCGATCGCGGCCGCCGAGCTGGACCGCCCGGCCTTCGAGGCCCTGCTCACCGAGGGGGAGGGGCCGGCGCCCGGGACCTCGGCGTTCGACTCCGCGCTCGGGTTCTCGGTGCGCCGCTGGTGCTCTCCGGTGCTGGGTCTGCCGCCGCACGCCGACGCGGACGAGTACCTGGCGCGCCGCGCCGAGATCGGCACGGCGCCGGTGTCGCGGGCCCTGCTGCGCGCCGCGGGCACCGAGTCGCTGCTGGTCGACCACGGGTTCGCGGCGGACGGCCTGCTCGGGCTGGACGAGCTGTGCGCGACCGCGGGGGCGCCGGTCGGCGAGGTGGTGCGCCTCGAGGCGGTCGCCGAGGACGTCGCCGACGCCGGGATCGACGCCGCGGGCTACGGCGACGCGGTGGCCGCCGAGGTCGTGCGACGCACCGCCCCGCAGCGGCGCCCGCTCGCCGTCGCCTGCAAGACGGTGCTCGCCTACCGCGCCGGCCTCGACGTCGACCCGCGGCGGCCCGGGCCCGCGGAGGTGGTCGCCGCCGCCGGGGAGTGGCTGCCGCGGCGGGCCGCCCGGCGCGCTCCGCTGCGCGACCCGGTGCTGTTGCGCCACGGCATCTGGGCCGGCCTCGACACCGGGTTGCCGCTGCAGCTGCACACCGGGTTCGGCGACGCCGACGAGGACCTGCACCGGTCCGACCCGGCGCTGCTCACCGGCTTCGCGCGCCTCGTCGAGCCCCTCGGCGTGCCGCTGATGCTGTTGCACACCTACCCGTACCACCGGCAGGCGGCCTGGCTCGCCCAGGTGTTCTCCGGCGTACACGTCGACGTGAGCCTCGCCGTGCCCTACGTCGGTGCCCGCGCCCGCTCGGTGATCGCCGAGATGCTCGAGCTCGCTCCCTTTGCCAAGGTGCTCTACGCCTCGGACGCCTACGGCCTGCCCGAGCTGCACCTGCTGGGCGCGCTGCGCTTCCGCGCGGCCCTCGGCGGGCTGCTCGAGCAGGCCTGCGCGACCGACGAGATGTCTCCTGCCGACGCCGAACGGGTGGCCACCATGATCGCTCGCGACAACGCCCGCCGGGTCTATCCGCGGATGCCGGCGTGACCGCTCGGACGGTGCCCCCGGCCCTGGCCGCCGCGCTCGAGGCCGAGCTCGACGCCGCGGTGGAGCTGCGGCAGGTGCTGCACCGCGAACCGCGGGTCTCCGGCGACGAGGCCGACTCCCGCGACGCGGTCGCCGCGGCCCTCGGGGTGCCGCTGGAGCCCGTCGCGGACACCGGGGCGATGCTGCGCCTCGGCGGCCCGGGACCCGCCGTCGCCGTGCGCGCCGAGCTCGACGCCCTGCCCGTGGTGGAGCAGACCGGCCTGCCGTTCGCCGCCACCGGCCCCGCCGCCCACGTGTGCGGCCACGACGTCCACGTCGCCGCCCTCGTGGCGCTCGCCCGGGCGGTCGCCGCGACCGGCCCGGAGCTGCTGCCCGCCCCGCTGCTCGCGGTCTTCCAGCCCCGGGAGGAGAAGGCGCCCAGCGGCGCGGCCGACGTCGTCGCCTCCGCGGCGTTCCGCGCGCACACCCCCGCCGCGGTGCTGGGCGTCCACGTGCAGCCGGAGCTGCCCCGCGGGGTGGTCTCGGCCCGGCCGGGGCCGGTGAACGCCTCGGCCGACGAGATCGAGATCGCGGTGCACGGCCGGGCCGGGCACGGCGGCTACCCGCACCGCACCCGGGACCCCGTGCTCGCGCTCGCGCAGGTCGTGGTCTCGATCCAGCACGTGGTGTCCCGGCGGGTCAACCCGCTGGAGGCCGGCGTGGTCACCATCGGCCAGATGACGGCGGGCAGCGCGCCCAACGTCGTCCCCGCCGAGGCGACCGCCCGCGGCACCGTCCGGGCCCTCGACGCCGACCGCGACGGGATCCTCGCCGCGGTCCGCGACGTCGTCGAGCACACCGCGGCCGCGCACGGCTGCACCGGCGAGATGCGGGTGGTCCCCAACGAGCCCGCCGTCGTCAACGACGACCGGCTGACGCCGGCGATCGCGGCCGCCCTGGGCGGACGGCGCCGGGGCGAGCGCGCCGTCGCCGGGCTGACGCTGGACACCCTGTTCCGCTCGTGCGGCGCGGACGACTTCTCCCACTACGCGGCGGGCGAGGACGCCCCGCCCGTCGCTCCCGACGGGTCCAGCTCCGCCGGCCTGCGTCTCCCGGCCATGATGCTGTTCGTGGGCACGGCCGACCCCGACGCCGTGCTCGGCAGCGCCCCCGGACTGCACCACCCGGCGTTCTCGCCCGACGACGCCATGGTCGGCGAGGTGGCCCGCGCCCTGCTCGCCGCCGTCGTCGCGGCGGGGCACGAGCTCACCGCGCCGTCCACCCTCCCCGACGCACCAGCCCAGGAGCCCCGGTGACCGAGATCCGTCACTTCAGCCAGGCCTTCCTCCGCGACCCGCTGCACGTCGCGGCCCTCTTCCCCAGCTTCCCGCCGCTGTGCCGGCAGGCCATCGCGCCGCTGCCCGTGACCGGCGACCCCGTCGTCGTCGACCTCGGCGCCGGCACCGGGTCGGTGACCGACGAGATCCAGAAGCGGCTGCAGGGCCGTGGGCGCCACATCGCGATCGAGTTCGACGAGGCGATGGCCGCGGTGCTGCGCGAGCGCCACCCCGAGGTGGAGGTCATCTGCGACGACGCCCACGCCGCCGTCGAGAAGCTGCTCGCCGAGGGCGTGCGGGCGGACCTGTCGGTGTCCGGGCTGCCCTGGCTCGCGACCGCGCCGAAGGACCGGTCGATCTTCCCGCTGCTGGCCCGGATGGCCGCTCCCGGCGGCGCCGTGACACAGCTCGCCCACGCCTGGATCCGGTTCTTCCCGACGGCGAAGCAGGTGCAGCGCAACCTCGAGGCCACCTTCGAGGAGGTGGTGGTCAGCCGCACCGTGTGGGCCAACGTGCCGCCCGCGGTGGTCTACGTGGCGCGTCGTCCGCGAACCGTGTGACGGCCCGGGGAGGGTCTGACGCTCACCCGCTCGTCGCGCGGGGCCTGCGCCGGGCCGCGTTCTCCGTAGACTGACCGAGGCCCGCGCCGCCGGGCCCGATCCGGGACCCGTGAGAGATGAGGCGAGGAGCAGTGAGCCTGCTGCAGCGCGTCAGCACCCCGGCCGACCTGAAGACGCTGGCCGCCGACCAGGTCGACTCCCTCGCCGCCGAGATCCGCGGCTTCCTCGTCGACACGGTGTGCCGCACCGGCGGCCACCTGGGCCCGAACCTCGGGGTCGTCGAGCTGACCCTCGCGCTGCACCGGGTCTTCGACTCCCCGCGTGACGCCCTGGTGTTCGACACCGGGCACCAGAGCTACGTCCACAAGATCGTCACGGGGCGCTCGGGCGAGTTCGACGGCCTGCGCCAGGGCGGGGGCCTGTCGGGCTACCCGAGCCGGGCCGAGAGCGAGCACGACCACGTCGAGAACTCCCACGCCTCCACCGCGCTCTCCTGGGCCGACGGCCTCGCGAAGGCCGACGCGCTGCTGGGCCGCGAGCGCTCGGTCGTGGCCGTGGTCGGCGACGGCGCCCTCACCGGCGGAATGTGCTGGGAGGCGCTCAACAACATCGCCGGGTCCGACCGGCCCGTCGTCATCGTCGTCAACGACAACGGCCGCTCCTACGCCCCGACCATCGGCGGGCTCTCCGAGCGGCTCTCGACGCTGCGCCTGGCCCCCCGCTACGAGGAGGCGCTCGAGCACGGCAAGCGGGCGCTGCAGAAGATCCCGGTGGTCGGCAAGGGGCTCTACTCGGCGGTGCACGCGGCCAAGGCCGGGGTCAAGGACGCGATCACGCCCCAGGCGCTGTTCTCCGACCTCGGCATCAAGTACGTCGGCCCGGTGGACGGGCACGACGTCGAGGCCCTGGAAACCGCGCTGTCGGCCGCGCGGGACTTCGGCGCGCCGGTGATCGTGCACGCGGTCACCTACAAGGGCCGCGGCTTCCCCTCGGCCGAGCAGGACCAGGCCGAGCAGATGCACTCGGTCGGCGTGCTCGACCCCGACACCGGGCTGCCGGTCGGCCCGAAGCCCCGCGAGTGGACCTCGGTGTTCACCGACGCGATGCTCGAGATCGGCCGGGAACGCTCCGACGTCGTCGCCATCACCGCTGCCATGCCGGGCCCGACCGGGCTCTCGGCGTTCGGGGAGGCCTACCCGGAGCGGCTCTTCGACGTCGGCATCGCCGAGGCACACGCCATGACCTCCGCGGCCGGCCTGGCCCACGGCGGGCTGCACCCCGTGGTCGCGATCTACTCCACGTTCCTCAACCGTGCCTTCGACCAGCTGCTCATGGACGTGGCCCTGCACCGCGAGCCGGTGACGGTGGTCCTCGACCGGGCCGGGGTGACCGGGTCCGACGGCGCGTCGCACAACGGCATGTGGGACCTCTCGGTCATGGGCATCGTGCCGGGTCTGCGGGTCGCGGCACCGCGCGACGCGGTGACCCTGCGCGAGGAGCTGCGCGAGGCGGTCGACATCGCCGACGGCCCCACCGCGCTGCGCTGGTCGAAGGGCGCGGTGCCGGGCGAGGTGCCCGCGCTGCGTCGTCTCGGCCGGGGTGGCGAGGCCACCTCCGGCGGGCCGGGGGTGGTGGACGTGCTCGCCGAGCCCGGCCGGCTCTCCCGCGCCGCGCCGCGGCCCACCGCGCTCGAGCGCCTCGACGAGGACGAGACCCCGGGTGTGCCCGACGTCCTGCTCGTCGCGGTCGGCGCCTTCGGGCAGCTGGGAATCGAGGCCGCGGACCGGCTGACCGCGCAGGGGATCGGGGTGACCGTGGTCGACCCGCGGTGGTGCCAGCCGGTCCCGGAGGTGCTCTGTGAGCTGGCCGCCGGGCACCGGTTGGTGGTGACCGTCGAGGACGGCGGGCGCCACGGCGGGTTCGGTGCGGCGGTGGCCGACCGGCTCGCGGAGGCCGGGATCGACGTCCCGGTGCGCCGGGTCGCCCTCGAGCAGCGGTTCCTGACGCACGACAGCCGGGGCGCGATCCTCACCTCGGCGGGGCTCACCGATCAGGACGTCGCGCGGCGGATCACGGAGTGGGTCTCGGGTCTGGCCCGGAAGCAGGGTGGGTCGGAGCATCCGGTGCCCGTCGTGTCGTCCCTCCCGCGGGTGGCGGGGGACGGCGGCCGCTGATCCCGGGCCCGCCGCTCGGCCTCCACGGCAGCAACGGCACATTCCTGCCGTTGGATGCCAGAACGGCGCCGTTCACTCGTCGAGCCCCGGGTCGGCCCACCGGATCGACGAGATCCGCCCAGCGAATCCTCAGCTCCTGCTCAGGCCCGCGATGGCATGGTGGGGACGTGCGGATTCTGATCGTGGAGGACGAGCAGGCCCTGGCGGACGCCCTCGCCCGGGGACTGCGCCGTGAGGGCATGGCGGTCGACGTCGCCTACGACGGCGACTCCGGCTCGGAGAAGGCCTCGGTGACCCGATACGACGTCGTGGTCCTCGACCGCGACCTCCCGGGCCGCTCCGGCGACGAGCTGTGCGCCGAGATGGCCGGCGGGGTGACACGGGTCATCATGCTGACCGCCAGCGGGACGCTGCGCGACAAGGTGGCCGGTCTCGCCCTCGGCGCCGACGACTACCTCGCCAAGCCCTTCGACTTCCCCGAGCTCGTGGCGCGCATCCGCGCCCTGGGTCGCCGCGCTACACCCGCGACGCCCCCGGTGCTCGAGGCGGCCGGTGTGGTGCTCGACCCGTCGAAGCGCACCGTGCTGCGCGACGGCGGTCCGGTCGACCTGACCCGCAAGGAGTTCGGCGTCCTCGAGGTGCTGCTCGCCGCCGGCGGCGCGGTGGTGTCGTCCGAGGAGCTGCTCGAGCGGGTCTGGGACGAGAACGCCGACCCCTTCACGACGACGGTGCGGGTCACCGTCATGACCCTGCGCAAGAAGCTGGGCGAGCCGGGCATCATCGACACCGTGGTGGGGTCGGGCTACCGGGTCCGCACCGACACCCACGCCGCGGTCTAGGCGCGGGGGACCCCGAGCATCTCCCGGGCTTCGGCGCTCGTCGCCGGACGCCGTCCGCGCGCCGCGAGCAGGGACACCGCCTCGTCGAGCAGCACGTGGGGGTTCTGCTCGGGCCCGGTGGCACCGTTGAGCGCCACCTCGAGGATGACCGGGTCCGCGTCGACCGCCATGCCACGAGGATGCCCCATCGGACGACGGTCACCCGTTCGGCGGATGCGTATGCAACAACCGTGACTGATGCGGTTCCCGACGCGTTGACGTCACGTATTCGAACGGTCGCGCAGGGTAGCGGCCGCTCGGCGCTCCCCCACGAGAGGAACTCTCCATGGCCATGATGCGCAAGACCGTGCTGGCGGCCGCACTGATCAGCTCCGGCCTCGTCTCCACCACCGGTATGGCGTTCGCCAGCGACCACACCGACGCCGGGACCACCCAGAAGGGCCTGGTCAACTCGAGCGACTTCGCCCCGAACACCACGGGCGAGGCCTGCAACAACGACGTCCCCGTGAACGTCCTCGGCGTGCAGGTGCCCGTCCAGGACAACGCGGTCGGGGTCCCGGTGGCCTCGAAGGCGGGCCACGGCAACGGCGCGGCCATCGCGAAGTCGTGCTCCAACCCGATCCACGCGATCAACTGACACGCGCACCGCGCTCGTCACGGGCCCGGCCCGCGCCGCGAAGGCGTGGGACCGGGCCCGTGGCGTCTGCGGGTCCCGGTCGTTGAACGGGGCGGGACGCGGCCGGCGGCGGCAGGTCCCACGTCGAGGGGAGGGGATGATGGCGGGGCGCGACGAGGTCACGGCGCTCTTCGCGCAGGCGCTCGACGGTGACGAGCGTGCCGAGCTCGAGCTCGGGCGTCGGTGGCTCGATGACGGGGACACCACCGCCGGGCGCGCCGCGCACGCCCTCGCCGCGGCGGCCCTCGCCGAGCTGGAGCGCGACCCCGTCTACCGCGCCTGGAACGACGCCACGCCGCTGGCGTCCCGCGTCGCCGCCTGGGCCCGCCCCGAGCGCGCTCCGGCCGCGGACGCCCGTCTCACGCGGGGGCACCGCGAGCGGACGTAGGCTCGGCGACCGTGTTCCGCCGTGTCGACCGCGCGCCCGAGGAGGGCAGATCCGCCGCGGCCGCGCGGGCGCGGCGGCGGCGCGGCCCCGGCCTGCGGGTCCGCCTGACCCTGCTCGCGACCGGCCTCGTGGCCGCCGTCAGCGCGGTGCTGCTCTGGCTGGGGTGGATGCTCGTCGGCGAGGTAGCCGCGTCGCTGCCGACCCTGGCGCCACAGACCCCGGTGCTCGTCGACGGCGTCTCGGTCCCGGCCGGGGAGATCGCCGCCGCGCTCGGGCGCAGCGCGCGCACCGAGGTGCTGCAGGTCGGGTCCATCGCGTTCGCGCTGGTGGTGGTGGCCGCGGCGATGGTGTCGTGGGTCCTCTCGGGGCACGTGCTGCGTCCGGTGCACGAGGTCACCGCCACCGCCCGGCGGCTCTCGGCGGAGTCGCTGGACGAGCGCATCGACCTCGAGGGGCCGCGCGACGAGGTCGCCGAGCTCGCCGACACCTTCGACGCCATGCTCGACCGGCTCCAGGCGGCCTTCGACGCGCAACGGCGCTTCGTCGCCAACGCCAGTCACGAGCTGCGCACCCCGCTCGCCGTGCTGCGCACCGAGATCGACGTGACGCTCGCCGACCCGGACGCCGACGTGGCCGAGCTGCGCCGCATGGCGGGCGTCCTGCGCGACGCCACCCGCCGCGCCGAGGGCCTCGTCGAGGGGCTGCTGCTGCTCGCCCGCACGGAGGCGGCCGAGCACCGGCCCTCGGCCGCGGACGAGCCCGTGGACCTCGACCTCGCCGCCCAGCGGGCCCTCGACGCCGTCCGCGCCGAGGTGGAGGGCCGGCGGCTGCGGGTCGACGCCACCTCCCGGGCCTCGGAGGCCCCGGTCGTCGTCGGGGACGCCGCCCTGCTGGAGCGGGTGGTCGGCAACCTCGTCGAGAACGCGGTGCGCCACAACGTCGAGGGCGGCTGGCTCGCGGTGAGCGCGCGGCGCCTCCCCGACCGGGCGACCGAAGACAAGGCGACCGAGGACGACGGGCCCCCGCGGGTGGAGCTCGTCGTCGCCTCGTCGGGCCCCGAGCTCGACCCGGCGCGGGTGCCCGACCTGTTCGAGCCGTTCCGGCGCGGGGCCGACCGCGTCGGGACCGGATCCGGGCTGGGGCTCTCGATCGTGCGCGCGGTGGTGCGCTCGCACGGAGGCTCGGTGGACGCCGAGCCGGTGCCGGGCGGCGGGCTCTCGGTGCGGGTGGTGCTGCCGGCGGCGCCGGAGGATCAGGCGTCGGGGTCGCTGAACACGGGGGCGACCGTTCCGACCTGATCCCGGGCCACGACCTGATCCCGGGCCACGACCTGATCCCGGGGCGCCACCTGATCCCGGACCTGGCCGGGCGCCGGTGCCGGGTCGCGGTCCCGCTCGCGCCGGCGGCGGCGTCGGGACCGGGAACCGGGCCCGCTCCGTGCACCGCGCGGCTCGCCCGCACCGGACTCCGCCGCGGCGTCGGGGTCCCCGGAGCGCCCGGACCGGTCCCCGGCCGCCGGTGCGGCGGCGTGCAGGGCCTCGAGGAGGCCCGGCACGGCGAGCTCCCGCTGCCAGTCGCGCGCCCCCCCGGCGGCGAGCGCCGCGTCGACCGAGCCCGCGTCGAGGTGCTCGGGCGGGGTCCAGCACAGCCGTCGCACGAGGTCGGGCTGCAGGAGGTTCTCGACCGGGGTGCCCCACTGCTCGGCGAGAGCGGCGAGGTGGGCGCGGGCGGCGGTGAGGCGCGCGGCGGCGTCGGGGTCCTTGTCGGCCCAGCGGTTGGCGGGGGGAGGGCCGTCCCCGGCGGGGGAGGACTCGGGGAGCTCGGCGTCGGGCAGCGTGGCGCCCGCACGGATCGCGCGCCACCAGCGGTCGGCGAGGCGGCGCTGGGCGCGCCCGCGGAACACCGGCAGGGCCGCCAACGTGTCCTGGGAGTCGGGCTCGCGCACCGCGGCCTCGACGATGGCCGCGTCGGGCAGCAGCCGCCCGGGAGCGACGTCACGGGACGCGGCGAGCTGGTCGCGCGACTCCCACAGCGAGCGCACGACGGCGAGCTGGCGGGGCCGGCGCACCTTGTGCAGCCCGGAGGTGCGCCGCCACGGCTCGGCGCGACGCGGTGGGGGGCCGGCGAGGCGGACGGCCTCGAACTCCTCGGCCGCCCAGCCGGACTTGCCCTGGCGCTCGAGCTCGGCGGCGAGCAGGTCTCGCATCGGCACGAGCAGTTCGACGTCGAGGGCGGCGTAGACCAGCCAGTCGGCCGGCAGCGGCCGCGTCGACCAGTCGGCCGCGCCGTAGCCCTTGCGCAGCCGGACGCCGAGCAGGCGCTCGGCGAGCGGCCCGAGACCGACGCGGGGGTAGCCCGCGAGGCGCCCGGCCAGCTCGGTGTCGAAGAGCGTGTCCGGGTGCATCCCGACCTCGGCGAGGCAGGGCAGATCCTGGGAGGCGGCGTGCAGCACCCACTCCACGCCGCGCAGCGCGTCGCCGAGGACCGTGAGGTCGCCGTCGAGGGCGATGGGATCGACGAGGGCGGAGCCGGCGCCCTCACGGCGCAGCTGCACGAGGTAGGCCCGTGCGGAGTACCGGAACCCCGACGCCCGCTCGGCGTCCAGGGCGACCGGCCCGGTGCCGGCGGCCATCGCCTCGGCGAGCGAGGTCAGTTCCGCCCGGTCGGTAACCAGGTCGGGCACGCCCCCGGCAGGGGCCAGGAGGTCGACGACGTCCGCGCCGGACTCCGTCTCGTCGGCCTCCCGGCCCCCTGCTGCCGTCCCGGCGGGGCCGGGGTCGTCAGGCGTGCTCAGCGGATGACGCCGGCCCGCATGGCCAGCGCGACCATCTGGGCGCGGTCGCCCGTGCCGAGCTTGCGACCGATGCGCGAGAGGTGGCTCTTGACCGTCAGGGCCGAGAGGCTCAGCGCGTCACCGATCTCCTTGTTCGAGCGGCCGTCGGCCACCAGCTGGAGCACCTCCACCTCGCGGGCCGACAGCTCCCGTGGGGTGTTGTCGGTGGCCGGTACCCGGGTGCCGGCCGCGAGGAGTGGCGCCACCGAGGGGTCGGCATAGAGGCCGCCCTCGAGCACGCGCCGCACGCCGTCGGTGACGATGCCCGGAGAGGCGGACTTCAGCAGGTACGCCTGGGCGCCTGCCTGGAACGCCGCCCGTACCGCGGACGGGTCGTCCGAGGCCGCCAGCACCACCACGCGGTTCCAGCCCTGGGCCCGCAGCTCGGCGATCAGGTCGAGCCCGCTGCCGTCCGGCAGGCCGAGGTCGAGGATCGCCAGGTCGCAGGGCCCGGAGGCCAGGGCCCGCGTCCGTGCCTCGGCGATCGAGGCCGCCTCGTGGACGGTGCCCGCGCCCATCGAGGACAGCCGCTGCGCGATCGCCTCGCGCAGCAGCGGGTGGTCGTCGACCACCAGCACGGAGAACATCTCTTCTCGCGGATGCGGAACCATCGCCGGTGGCAACAGCCCGCTCGCGACGCCTCGTAGAGCCATCCCTGGGCCCACGGTAGCCACGTCAACTACCTCCCTGGAGTCGGTCTTGCCCCCCGACGAGACGCACCCGGAACCCCCGGTCGCCGACCGCGCCGCCGAACGGCCGAGGAAGTGCGTCGCGGGAGAACATATCCCCCCTGGCGAGTTAACGAGAGCATTAGGGCCAACTTCGCTCGGTGGAGTTTCGCCCGGAACGGCGATCTGGTCACTCGTTGGCGTGGTCGCGCGACGCTCCGTCGTCTCCTGGTGACACTCAGTGTAGTCAGTGTGACGGTGAGTGCTCAAAGACTCCGTTCGCCGCAGGACCGTTGCAACCTTTGACGCAATCTCAGTTCAACATCAGCCGTAACGGCTCAGCGACGTTCGGCGGCGGGGGTGTGACCCGCTCGCGGCGGGTCGTTCACCCGCGTTGGCGAAGCGCGGACGCATCGGGCGGATGCACACATGTCGGTGCCGTGGCCAGCGGAAATGGCGACATCGGCACCAGTGGTACCGGGAAATGGGGGCTCCGGAACTGACGTGAACTGCTTCGCGCAGAGACGACCAGAAGCGCGATGTCTCTGTGTGGACGCTGTGAAGGGCTCAGCCCGGACGGCGCGCCGCGAGGCTCGCGACGCCGACCGGCGGGAGCCCGGCCGCGGTCGCCAGCACCGTCGTGAACGCCGTGCCGTGCTCGGTGAGGTCGGTGTCCTCGCCGCCGCCGGAGTCGGCGAGCACCGGGGTCCACGACGCGCGCAGCTCGAGGTCGGTGACGTGGGAGGGCCCCGAGATGTCGCCGAAGCGCACCGAGGAGGTCTGGGTGACGGTGCCGCCGACCGCCGTCGCGGCCGCGCCGCTCTCCTCCAGCGCGCCGGTGAGCCAGGACCAGGCGACCTCGGGGAGCAGCGGGTCGTTCGCGTGCTCGGGGTCGAGCTCGGCGCGCACGAACGTCACCAGCCGCAAGGTGCCGTCCCACGCCTCCTGGCCGTCGGGGTCGTGCAGCAGCACCAGGCGGCCGGTGACGAGCACCTCGGGCTCGTCGTCGGCCGGGTCCGTCGTCGGGGACACCACCTCGGCGCTCCACGCGGCCGACCACGGCGCGAGGCGCTGGGGCGGGCGCATGTCGCGCAGCTCGATCTCGGGGCGGGGACGCAGAGCGGCCAGCGACTCCACGGCCCGCCGGAACGTCTCGGGGGCGGTCGCGGCAGCCGTCACCTCGCGGAGGGTAGGTGGCCCGTGCCACCGGCGGCAGTACCGACGCGCCGCCGGTGGTCCGAGCGTGGCTGGCACACTGGGACGCACCATGAGTGCGCCGACCTCGAGCACGGTCGCCGGGTCGGGCGGCCCGGCGGATCCGGCCGCTCCGTCCCCCCGACGTGCCCTCCCGGGCTCCGCCTTCCTCGCCGCCGCCCGGGGTGAGCGCCCCACGCGCCTGCCCGTCTGGTTCATGCGCCAGGCCGGCCGGTCGCTCCCGGAGTACCGGCAGGCGCGCCAGGGCACCGCGATGCTAGAGTCCTGTCTGACGCCCGACCTGGCCGCCGAGATCACGCTGCAGCCGGTGCGCCGCTACGGGGTGGACGCCGCGGTCCTCTACTCCGACATCGTCGTGCCGCTCAAGGTCGCGGGCGTCGGGGTGGACATCGTGGCCGGCACGGGCCCCGTCATCGACGAGCCGGTCCGCACCGACGCCGACGTCGCGGCCCTGCCCCGCCTGGAGCCCGACGCCGTCGCGCCCGTGGCGGACGCCGTGCGCCTGCTGCTGGGCGAGCTCGGCGACACCCCGCTTATCGGCTTCGCGGGTGCGCCGTTCACGCTCGCGTCCTACCTCGTCGAGGGCGGCCCGAGCCGCAACCACGAGCGCACCAAGGCGCTCATGCACGCCGAGCCCGCCACCTGGCACGCCCTGCTCGACCACCTCGCCGACCTCACGCTGACGTTCCTCCGCGCCCAGGTCGAGGCCGGGGTGGACGCGGTGCAGCTGTTCGACTCCTGGGCCGGCGCGCTCTCGGAGCGGGACTACCGGGCACTCGTCATGCCGCACTCGGCGAAGGTCCTCGCGGGCCTGGCCGACGCCGGCGTCCCCCGCGTGCACTTCGGGGTGGGCACCGGGGAGCTGCTCACGGCGATGGGCGAGGCGGGCGCCGACGTCGTCGGGGTCGACTGGCGCGTCCCGCTCGACGAGGCGACGCGACGCATCGGGCCCGGCCGTGCGGTCCAGGGCAACCTCGACCCGGCGGTGCTGTTCGCGGGCCCCGAGGTGGTCGAGCGCGAGGTGCGGCGCATCGTCGACGAGGGTCGGGCGGCTCCCGGCCACGTGGTGAACCTCGGGCACGGCGTGCTGCCCGAGACCGATCCCGACGCGCTCGCCCGCGTCGTCGACCTGGTGCACGCCCTCCCGGTCACGTGATCGACGGTCGCGCCCCGCGCGTCGTCGTGGTGGGCGGCGGGGTGAGCGGGCTGGCCGCGGCACACCGCCTGCGCACCCGCCTCGGGGACGACGCCGCGATCACCGTGCTCGAGGCCTCCCGGGTGCTCGGCGGGAAGCTCGCCGCGGTCGACCTCGCGGGCGTGCGGGTCGACGTCGGCGCGGAGGCCTTCCTCGCCCGGCGTCCGGAGGCCGTCGCGCGGCTGACCGAGCTCGGCCTCGCCGACGACGTCGTGCACCCCTCGGCCGCGTCCTCGGCGATCCGGGCGGGCGGGGCCACCCACGCGATGCCGCGCCGCACCGTCATGGGCGTGCCCGCGGACCCGCCCGCCGTGGCCGACCTGCTGTCGCCGGCCGGGCGGGCTGCGCTCGCGGCCGAGGACACCCACGGGCCGCTGCACTGGGACGGCGACGACACGGTGGGCGGGCTGGTGCGGGCCCGGCTCGGTGACGAGGTGACCGACCGGCTCGTCGACCCGCTCCTCGGCGGGGTCTACTCCGGGCGCGCCGACGCCCTGGGCGTCCGGGCCACCGTGCCCGCGCTGGCCGCCGCGCTCGACCACGGCGCCCCCTCCCTGCTCGGCGCCGCCGCGCAGGCCCTGCCCGCCGCCCCCGTCGAGGGCACGGCCCCGGCACCCGTCTTCGGGACCCTGCGCACCGGGCTCGCCGACCTACCCGCCGCACTCGCCGTCGCCGCCCGGGCCGAGGTGCGCGTGGCCCGCACCGTGACCGGCCTCGCCCGCGCCCCCGAGGGCTGGCGGGTGACGGCGTCCGGGCCGGCGGGGGAGGAGCTCCACGAGGCCGACGCGGTGGTGCTCGCGGTGCCGGCTCCGGGGCTGCGGCGCCTGCTCGCGGACGTCGCCCCCGCGGCCGCCCGCGCCGCCGCCGGGATCGAGCTGGCCTCGAGCGCCGTGGTCGCCCTCGCGGTGCCGCCGGGCACCGACCTCGGCGCGCGCTCCGGGGTGCTCCTCGGCTCGGGGGAGCGTCGCCCGGACGGCAGGCCGTGGACGATCAAGGCGGTGACGGTGTCCTCGGTCAAGTGGCCGCACCTGGTCACCGACGACGCGCTCGTGCTCCGGGCCTCGGTCGGGCGCTTCGGGGACACCCGCGCGCTGGACCTGGACGACGAGGAGCTGGTGACGGCGGTCCGTGACGACCTCGCTCCGCTGCTGGGGCTCCGGGTGGAACCGCTGGAGACGGTGGTGGCGCGCTGGGGCGGGGGGCTGCCGCAGTACGGCGTCGGGCACGGCGGGACGGTGGCCGCGATCGAGGACGCGGTGGCCGCGGTCCCGGGGCTCGCGGTGGCCGGGGCGGCGCTGCACGGGGTCGGGGTGCCGGCCTGCCTCGCGACGGCGGACGCGGCCGCGGAGCAGGTGCTGGCCCACCTGCGGGCCCGTTCTGGTTCTGAGCGAGGGGCACCTTCGGTCGGATAGAGCGGCGAGGGGCGCCCTCGGCCGGAATCCCCGGCGGGACCCGTTCCGAGCGAGGGGCACCTTCGGTCGGACAGAGCGACCGGATCCTCCCCCCACGGACAGGTCGGTCCCGCGGCGGCGCCGTCGACACGGTTCCGCGACGGTGCGGGGAGCGGCCGCCGTCACCGCGGACCGACGGGCCTCCGTGGCACCATGGGCGGCGTGGCCAGGCTGAACTACGACGAGCTGAACTCGACGATCCGCTACGCCATGTGGTCGGTCTTCCGCACCGACCAGGCGCGCCTGCCCGACGACCGCCGCGCGGCCGCCGAGGAGTTCGCCGCGGCGGTGGACGAGCAGGAGTCCAAGGGCGTGATCGTGCGCGGGGTGTACGACCTCGCG
>NZ_DASXJD010000008.1:0-24731 GCF_036497585.1 Actinomycetospora sp.
TGGGTGTAGGCATCCGGTTCGGCCATGGGCGGCCGACAGAGGGCGTAGCGGCGATCCTGGCGTTCCTGCCGACGGTCCTCGTGGCGGGCATGGTGCCATTTGCTACGCGTCTGGCGAGCGAGGCACAGGCGGAAAAGTCCGCCGAGGCGTCAGTGAAGTGCATGGTCGTGGGCCTGTTCGGTCTCGTCCTCGGTACGACGCTCGTGTTCGTGCCGCTTCCGATCGCACAGTCCGGGACGACTTGGTTCAGTGAGCCTGGTGGGTGTGTCCTGCTGGTCGTTGGCCGTCGAGATGGCGATGGTCCTGTTCTGGCACGGGGCAGACCGCGAATGATCCACTCGGGGCGCGCCCGCTGGGAAAGGATCAAGGGCAGGCGCCCCACACATCCGGACAACCCACCGTCACGCGGGACCTTGAGGGCGCACTCCTAACTGATCTTGGGCGTGTCACGTGCCTTGCCACGCTGACGCGAACCGACAGGGACCGACGGGGCCCGAGACCCGAATGCAGCCGTGGGGGACGGTCTGATATCGGCCGACGGAAACCGACGCGCACCGACGGGGACCGGCCCGCCTGACCGTCTGGGGGTCAAGGGGCCCGGACGTCGGTTCTCTTCCCACCCAGCTGGGGGAGGTACGCGTTAAGACGGTCAACCTGGGCTGTGTGGCCTCGCCCTGGCGAGGACGCGGCCTACAAGGATGAGACCGCCTGCTCCTTCGGAGACCTATACGCTGAGGGGTGCACCCGCTGTCCTGTGTAACTGATCGACAACTCGCCCGATATCCTGGTGCATAAGGCTCGTCGGTGACCTGCGTCGTTGCTGGTAAGCACACCGCACTGGCGGCTGGCTACCCGAAGATGCCCGGCGAGCCGAAGCGGGTGCAGCCCAGCCGCAGCCGGGCCGACACCAGCGGAAAGATGGCCTGACCCGACCTCCGCCCCGGATCGCGGAAGGGGCTCATCGGCAGGGGCTGTCCGAGGGCACCCGTGGCTGCGAGGGGTGGAGGTCAACCGCAGGAGCCGTCCTGACACGCACAGGAGCCGTGCTGCCCGGAGCAGCAGGAGCACCCTGCCGATCCGGGTTCGGCCGCTGCTCCCGTGTCGAAGGTCAGGCGCAGGGTCTGCGCACTGGGGGAGCCACCGAGCGCCGAGGACATGCGTTCCCACGACCAGCCCGCGGCCCGAGCTTCCCGCACTGCCTCACCGATGGCGGTCTGGGCTCGCTGCCGGGCCTTGACCGCCTGGCGCATCAGGTGATCCACCGGTGCCGTCATGGCATCGAGGATGCCTGCCCACCGGCGTCAGGTCGAGACCCACCGGGCGCGTTCTCGTCGCGGTCGTACCCGGGTCGGGCAGTGGCCGGCGTGCCAATACGTGTCGAGAGCCTTCCTGCAGGTCACGGCCGCGCTGCCCCCGCGACGGGGAGTTGCGGCGCTCCCGCCGGGCGAGAGAAGGTGATGCCGTGAGCGAGCTGGCGAACGAGCTGCAGCTGGACGACCTGGGCGTTGCCGTCGGACTCCCGCGCCCCACGGCCGACCTCGACCAGATCGAGGACGTGCCCTACCGGGCGGTCGCCTTCCGGGACAACGACCTCGCGTCCGCCCTGGAGCGTTCGGCGACCTGGTTGCGCGAGGCGGAGGCGTGGCTCGGGGAGTCCCTCGACGTGTCCGCGATCCACCTCGACTACGACAACGGGACCGGCTCGCCCTACTTCGAGGTCAAGCTCCTGTGCAACGAGGAGGACCTCGCCGGGGCCCCGGTCGCCATGCGTCGCCACCGCGACTGACCCGCGCGGACCCGCCCCGCGCGCGGGTTCCTCACCCGGCGGCGACCGTCTCGACGACGTGGGGGCGGCGGAGCTCGCGGATCAGGGCCCGGGTGGTCTCGAGCAGCAGCGGCGGGTCGGCGGACAGGACCGAAACGAACTGCGTCCAGCGCGCGCCGACCACGTCGACGATGCAGGCGCGGCACACGGCGTCGCGTCCCCGGAGCCGGGCCAGCTCGAGCAGGCCCTCCCGGTCACAACGTTGGACCGCGGCGATATCGAGGACGACCCCCGTCGCGCCCTCGTCGACGGCCGCGCGGAGGGCACGCCGGAGCTCGGGCAGCGATGCGGCGTCGAGCTCGCCCCCGACCACCAGCACGGTGTGACGGCCCTCGACGCGGCGACGTGGCGCGGGTGCACCGACGATCGTCACGGTCATCGCCGGGCCTGCCCCCGGTAGGGCGACGGAGATCCGCCGCGCGGGCTACGGGTCGGGGGCCTCGCGTCGTCCACGAGCCGCAGGCGAGGTCCGGGCCCGGGCCCGACGGCCCGGGTGACGGCGCCGGCGGCGGTGATGGTGAGCGCGGCGACGGCGTCGCCGGTCAGGTCGAGCAGGTCCGCGGCCGTATGCCGCAACGGGTCCAGGACAGCCATGTACTCAGCACTCCGGGTCGGATCGAGCAACACCGGGGGCCGGGGTGCAGCATCTGCAGGAGGACACGCTACCGAGCATCGGGCCCAGCTGCGGTCACATCCCGGTGACGCCCGGTCCCTCGACGAGAGCCGGCAGGCTCACCGGGGTCGCCGGGCACCGAGGTGGTGACCGGCGTGCCGTCGCGTGCCCGGACCTGCGACGCCCGACCGCACCGGGAGGGGCGCGCCGATCTCCGACGACGCCGGCGCCCCGCAGACCGAACACCCCCGGCTGCCCCGCAGCGCGGTGCCGCACCGGGGGCAGGAGGACGGGATGGCGAAGCCCTGACCGCAGGAGTCGCACCGGCGTCCGCCGACGGTGAAGCCGCACCCGGCGCAGCTGATCGCCCTCGGCTGGTGCGAGCGCACCCGCGGCAGCGACGGCCACTCCGACTCGGCGACGGGGATGGTCATGGTCTCCTCCTCACGATGGGGCGACCGGTCCCGGCGCCGCACACCACGGTGACGGAGGCACCGCCGTCCCCGCCCTGGGGGGAGCCCCCGGGCAGCGGGGGCCGGCCCTACTCCCCGAGGCCGGCCGGGGCGCCCTGCAGCCCCTCCAGCGCCGCCCGCCGTTCCCCCTCGATCCGAACCGTCTGCTCGGACTCCCGGTCGACGAAGGCGTGCACGAAGTGGCCGGTGAAGAACAGCGTGCCGTCGCTGCGGTACATCCCGACCTCGAACCGCACGCTCGACGCCCCCAGCTCACCGACCCGCAGGCCCACCGAGACGACGTCCGGGAACCCCGCCTGGGCCTTGTACTCGCAGCCCACCTCGATCACGAGGCCGACCGTGTCACCGCCGTGAGGATCGAGGCACCCGTTGTCGATCAGCCACCGGTTGACCACCGTGTCCATGATCGAGTGGTGCACGACGTTGTTGAGGTGCCCGTACATGTCGTTGTCGTTCCAGCGCGTCGTGACGTCCTGCCAGTGCGCGTAGTCGTCGGTCACGGCGCGGATGATCGGCGTGCGGGGCGCACGCCAAACCTCAGCGCCTCACCGTGTGGTGCAGGTGCAGCACCCGGTCGCCCGGCACGACCCGGTCGGGATCGTCGAGCAGGACCGTGCCGGTGTGGCCGCCGAAGAAGCGCACCCCCTCGCCGAGGACCACCGGGGCGACGTCCATCGCGACCTCGTCCACCAGCCCGGCCGAGAACGCCTGCCCGCCGACGTCGCCGGCGGTGACGCACACCAGGCCGTCGCCGGCGAGCTCCTTCGCCCGCGCGATCCCGGACTCGACCGAGCCCGCCGTGTGGAACGGCGCGTCCGGGTGGGCGGCGAGCCACTCCGGCGGCAACGGCCGGTGGGTGACGACGACGAGCTGGTCCCCGGCGGCCGGGTTGCCGTCCCAGCCGTCGGTGGTGTCGAACAGGTGGCGTCCGATCACGGTGACGGCGACGGCGTCCCAGAAGGGCTGGACGTAGCCGGCCGAGGCGGCCGACACCCGGAACGTCCAGCCGCTGGGCCGGGCGACCACCTCGTGGTCACCGTTGCCGTACCAGTCGAACAGCGGCCCGACGGAGTCGTCGGGGCGGGCGATGAAGCCGTCCACCGACACGACCGCCTGCATGATGACCCGTGCCATCCGCCGATGATGGCGCAGCGGCGACGGGGTCCGCCCGCGTCAGTCGACGAGCGCGCCGGACAGCACGGTGTCCAGCACGGCGGCGAGCTCCCGGCCGAGGTCGAAGGGCGCGGGCTCGACCTGGATCCACCGCACGACGGCGGAGTAGTACCCCAGGGCGAGCAGCCGCCCGACCTGGGCGGCGTCGGTGCTCGCGCGCAGTGGTTCCCCGCTGGCGGCCACGATCTCGGTGAGGTCGTGGCCCAGCGTGTGGCCGCGGAAGACGTCGTGGACCTTCAGCGAGAGCGACATCAGCGCGGAGGTCTCGGTGCGCGTCTCGGCGTTCACCGCGGCCAGCGCGGTGAAGTACCGCTCGAGGACCTCCCGCAGCGGGCGGGTCGACGGGTCCGTGCCGTCGATCGCGTGCGCGGCGCGCTCCCGGCGACGCCGGGCCCACTCCTCGAGGAACAGCGCCTTGCGGGGGAAGTGGTTGAAGACCGTCGTCCGCGCGAGCTCCGCCCGGGCGGCGATGTCGTCCATCGAGGTCTCGTCGAAGCCGCGCTCCACGAACAGGGCGATGGCGGCGGCGTAGACCCGGTCCCGGCGCTCGTGGCGCTTGCGGGTCCGGGTGCTGACCGCCGGGTCCTCGACCACGGCCGCCCCCGGGCCCTGCGCGTCCATCACGCTCAGTAGAGCACAACGAATCCGTACCCGAGTCTTGATTCGCGTCACACCACGCCGTAGCGTCCCGACACGAACCTGTACTCGGGTGCGAATTCGTGGTCGATCAGCGTGGAGGCCGCCGTGAAGTGGGTGACGTACGACGCGGGGGGGCCGGGAGCGAGCGGAGCGACGGGGATCGGCTCGAGCCCGCGCACCGGGCTCCTCACCGAGGACGGGGTCCACGGGCTCGCGCCCGAGGTCACCCTGCTGTCGCTGCTCGGCGACGACGGCGAGGCGCTGGCCGAGGCCGCGGCCACGGCCCGTCGGGATCCCGCCGAGGTCCGCCGACTCGACGAGGTGCGGCTCCTCGCGCCGATCCCGCGGCCGCCGTCGATCCGCGACGGGCTGTCCTTCCTCGACCACCTCCGCGGCTGCTACCGCGCGCTCGGGCGGCCCCCGGAGCTGCACCCGGCGTGGTCCCAGGCGCCCGCGTTCTACTTCGGCAACCCGGCCGCGGTCGTCGGGCCCCACGACGACGTGCCGATCGCCCCGGGCTCCCGGATGTTCGACCTCGAGCTCGAGGTCGGGGCCGTCGTCGGGCGCGGCGGGCGCGACCTGCACCCCGAGATCGCCGACGACCACATCGTCGGCTTCACGTTCTTCAACGACTGGACCGCCCGCGACCACCAGATGCGCGACATGGCGCAGGGCATCGGCATGGGCAAGGCGAAGGACTCCGCGATCACCCTCGGCCCCGCGCTCGTCACCGTCGACGAGCTCGCGCCCCACCGCGGCCCCGACGGCTACACCTTCGAGGTCGCCGCCACCGTCAACGGCCGCGAGATCGCCAAGGGCTCGCTCGCCAGCATGGACTGGAGCTGGAGCGAGCAGCTGGCCTACATGTCCCGGGGCACCGACCTGCGGCCCGGGGACGTCATCGGGTCGGGCACCGTCCCCGGCGGTTGCCTGCTCGAGCACGTTGACACCGCCGACCCGTTCGCCTTCTCGGGCTGGCTGGCGCCGGGCGACGTCGTCTCGCTGTCCTCGCCGGCGCTGGGCGAGACCCGCCAGGTCGTCCGCGAGGCCGAACCGATGATCCCGCTACGTACCGGCCACTGAGGGCACCGGCTACTGAGGAGTCGCATGGGCACGCTCGACTACCGCCAGGGACACCACGATCTCGGGCAGGGCTGCCACGCGTGGCTGCAGCCCGACGGCAGCTGGGGGTGGAGCAACTCCGGACTGGTCACCGGCTCGGGGACCTCGCTCATGGTCGACACGCTGTTCGACCTCGCGCTGACCCGGGAGATGCTCGCCGGCCTCGCACCGGTCCTCGAGGACCACCCGCTGCGGATCCTGGTCAACACCCACTCCGACCCGGACCACGTCAACGGCAACGAGCTGGTCGCCGACCGCTACGTCGAGATCGTCGCCTCGGCCGCGGCGGCCGAGCTGATGACCCAGGAGGCCCTCGACGCGGTGGCCCGCGTCAAGCACCTCGACGGCGTCCTCGGCGAGTTCGCCCGGCACATCTTCGGGCCCTTCGAGCTCGACGGGATCACCGCCACCGGCCCCGACCGCACCTTCTCCGGCGAGGAGAGCGTCGACGTGGGCGGTCGCGAGGTGCGGCTGATCCAGGTCGGCCCGGCGCACACCCCCGGCGACGCGCTCGTGCACGTGCCGGACGCGCGGCTGCTCTACGCCGGCGACGTCCTCTTCGTCGGCGGCACCCCGATCGCCTGGGCCGGCCCGATCGACCGCTGGATCGCCGCGCTCGACCGGATCCTCGACATGGACGTCGAGACGATCGTGCCCGGCCACGGCCCGGTCAGCGGCAAGAGCGAGATCTCGACGATGCGGGAGTACCTCGTCTCGGTCGAGACCCAGGCGCGCGCCCGGTTCGAGGACGGTCTCGACGTCGACGAGGCGATCGCGTCCATCGACCTCGGGCGCTTCGCCGACCTCCCCGAGCACGGCCGCCTGGCGCAGAACGTCCTCAACGTCTACCAGCAGCTCGACCCCGCCATCCCGCGTCCCGACCGGCTGACCGTCCTGACCAAGATCGCCGCGCTCGAGGGCTTCAGCCCGACGGCGTTCGAGCAGGCCACGACCCCTTGAGGACCCGCTGATGACGAGCGTGCGCACCACCCACGTGGGCAGCCTGCCCCGCCCGGAGACGCTGACCCGCCTCATGTACGCCCACCAGGAGGGGACCGGCGACGAGGCCGAGCTCGAGGCCGCCGTCACCGACGCCGTGCACGACGTCGTCGCCATGCAGCACGCCGCCGGCATCGACGTCGTCTCCGACGGCGAGATGGGCAAGCCGGGATTCGTCAACTACGTGCGCGAGCGCCTCGACGGCTTCGGCGGCCAGGCCCCGCCGTGGAGCATCGACGACCTCGAGGCCGCGCCCGAGCTCGCGATCGCGCAGTACGGCGGCGAGGCCGGCGCGCACATCATGCCCGCCAACTGCGAGGGCCCGCTGAGCTACGTCGGCGCCGCGGCCGTCCAGCGCGACATCGACACCCTGCGCCTCGCGCTGGACAAGACCGGCCACCGCGACGCGTTCGTCCCGGCCGCCTCCCCGGGCTGCATCGCCACCGGCAGCCCGAACCTGCACTACCCCGACTACGACAGCTACCTCGACGCGCTCGCCGACGCCATGGCCGTCGAGTACCGGGCGATCGTCGACGCGGGCCTGCTGCTCCAGCTCGACTGCCCCGACATCCCCATGGCCGCCCACACCGAGTTCTGGTGTCGCGACGAGGTGCGGCGCCGCGGGCTGGTCGCGTTCGCGGAGCGCCACGTGGCCGCGATCGACCGCGCGCTCGAGGGCATCGACCCGACGCGGGTGCGCCTGCACATGTGCTGGGGCAACTACGAGGGCCCGCACCACCTCGACGCCCCGCTCGCCGAGCTGCTCCCCCCCGTGCTCGCCGGCCGCCCCACGATGATCTCCTTCGAGGCCGCGAACCCCCGCCACGAGCACGAGTGGGAGGACCTCGCCGCCCTCGCGATCCCCGACGACACGGTCCTCCTGCCGGGCGTGGTCGACACCCTCAACAACATCGTCGAGCACCCCCGGCTCATCGCCCAGCGCCTCGAGCGGTTCGCGGCCGTCGTCGGCCCGGAGCGTGTCGTCGCGAGCACCGACTGCGGCTTCGGGACCTTCGTCGGGTTCGGCCGCGTCGGGGCGCAGGTGGCGGAGATGAAGCTCCGGGCGATGGCGCAGGGCGCGGTGCTGGTCCGCGCCTGACCCCACCCTGCCCGGTTCACCCGTCCAGGGACCGGGCACTGTAGGGCGGTGACGACCGGCGGCCGGCCCCTCCTCGGCCTCGGGGCGGGCCTCGGGGCGACCGCGCTCGTCGTCGTCACCCTCGGCCTGCCGACGGGCCGGACCTTCGGTGTGGAGGACAACGGCGACGGCTTCCGGCTCTACTGCGGACTCGGGCTCGTCCCGCGCACCGTCGACCGGCTCGCGGCGTGGAAGGGCGGCGTGGTCACCGACTTCGCCGTCGGCGCCGCCCCGACCTGCGCCGCGTCGACGCCGTCGTCGGCGGCGACGGTGTTGCGCGCCGCCACCCTCGGCGGTGACGGCACGCTGGCGCTGAGCAGCGTCGGGTGGTGGTACGCGGCGCTCGTCGGGCTCGTCGTCGGCGTCGCGGCGTGGGCGGCCTCCGCGTCCGGCCTGTGCCGGGCGGCGGTGCTCGTCGTGCCGGTCGCGCCGCTCGCCCTGCCCGCGTTCACCCGGTTCTTCGTCTCCACCTACGGCGAGCCGGCCGGGCTGCTGGGCGCCCTCGCGGTCGCCTGCGGCGTCGCCACGCTGCTGGTCACCGGCCCGGAGCAGCGGGCCGCCCGCACCGTCGCCCTTTTCCTGACCGCGGCCGGTGGCGGGATCGCCGCCACCGCGAAGGTGGCCTACGTGCCGGTCCTCGTCGTCGCCGTCGTCGTGTGCGCGGCGGCGACCGTGGGCCGCCGCCGCCCGCGGCGCCTGGTCGGCCCCGCGATCGCGGGGCTCACCCTGCTCGGGGTGGCCGTGCCCGTCGGCGCCGCCGTCGGGTTCCAGGACCTCGCCTACGAGGGCGCCAACGTCCACGACGTCGTGTTCACCCTCGCCCTGCCCGAGCTCGGGCCGGGCGCCCCCGCCGAGCTCGGCCTCCCGCCCGAGGCCGCCACGTACACCGGAAACGGCTACTTCAACGGGCCGCCCCACCCCACGGGTCGGTGGTGGTCCGAGGCGATCCGCGACCGGCCGGGCGCCACGCGCGCGGCCGCCGACAGGGCGCTGGCCCGCCACCCGGGCGCGGTGGCGCGGGCGGTCGGGGTCGGGCTGCAGGCCATCACCCGCGCCGACCTGCCCTACCTCGCGTCGGGCCCGGGTGACACCGCCCGGTTCTCCCCGGGCGGCGGGGACCCCGGCTGGTCGGGCGCCCGGCAGCCCGACCTGCGCCGGACCCTCGACGACACCCGGCGGCCGGCGTGGCTCCCGACGGCGCTCGTGCTGCTCGCCGTCGTCGCCGCCGCGAGCTCGGTGGCGTGGCGACGCCGGGCGCCCGTGGCGGCCCGCTGGTGCCGGGCGGCCGGGCTCGGCGCGGTGACCGCGGTCGGGCTCGTCGTCGTCGCGCTGCTCGGCGACGGCTACTTCGAGGTCTTCAAGCACGTCTGGCTCGCGGCCTACCTGCTCGCCGTCACCGGGCTGTGCCTGGTCGGTGCCGTGGGCGCCGGGGTCGCCCGCCTCGTGGCCCGGCCATGACCCGCCGGGGCGGGCGGGACGACGTCAGGCCGGTGGTGCCTGCAGCCGGGTGTTCTGGAAGTGCGCGAAGCGCCAGCCCGCGTCGGTCCGGACGACCACGAAGCCGACGGTCGAGATGCGGTCGGTGGCCGACTCCCGTCCCGGCACGATCGTCCCGGGTCCCTGGCCCACGACGACGGCCGTGTCGGAGGTGAGGAACCGGATCTCGCGGTCCGCTGTGGCGCCGTGGGTCATCCGGGAGCCGGGCATGCGGGCGAAGAGCCATCGGTGGCCGTCGACGATCGCCGTGCGGCCCCGGGAGACCTGGCCGAAGAACGTCACGTAGCTGGCGTCCTCGGTGAAGAGCGCCCCGTAGGCGTCGGCGTCGTTGTCGTTCCAGGCGTCGGAGAGAGCGCCGAGCACCGCCTCGATCCGGTCGTGGTCGGTCAGGGTCTCGTTCGTCGTCATCGGGCCATGCTGCGTCGGTCGAAGGGCCATCGGCTCCGGGTCCGACCCCGAACAGACCCCGGTCCCGCGACCCCGACGCGCACGCGAACGGGTAGTCGTGCCCCATGACCGACATCGCCCCGCACGGCCTGCACCACGTCACGGCCATCGCGACCGACCCGCAGCGCAACGTGGACTTCTACACGGGCGTGCTCGGGCTGCGCCTGGTCAAGACCACGGTCAACTTCGACGACCCGGAGACCTACCACCTCTACTACGGCGACGAGGCCGGGAGACCGTCGACGATCCTGACGTTCTTCCCGTGGCGCGACGTGCCCCGCGACCCGACCGCCTCGATGCTCACCGGGCTGCTCGGCATGCGCGCGGAGGGCGGCGAGGACCGGGTCCGCTTCGAGATGGGCCGGGAGCCGGGCGCGGTCCTCGACGTCACGCCGACCGCCGACCCGCAGGAGGGACTGCAGGCCGGCGGGACCGTCCACCACGTCGCCTTCCGCGCCCCCGACGGCGAGACCCAGGAGCGGTGGCGCACCCAGCTCGTCGACGCCGGGCTGGAGGTCACCCCGGTCCTCGACCGGCGGTACTTCACCTCGATCTACTTCCGCGAGCCCGGCGGGGTGCTCTTCGAGATCGCCACCGACCGGCCCGGCTTCGACGTCGACGAGCCGTTGCTCGAGCTGGGCCGCCACCTGCGGCTGCCGCCGTGGCTCGAACCGACCCGGGAGCAGATCGAGCGGGCACTGCCGCCCCTGCGTCTCGGCGACGACCTCGTGGAGGGCACCGCCTGAGGCCCGACCGCCGTCAGGCCGCCCGGAACTCCGCCGGCCGCTCGGGGCTGGCCTCCGCGAGCGCCTCGCGGGTGCGCTCGACGTCGTAGTCCTTGCCGTAGACCGGCGTGCCCGGCTGCTGGCGCCAGGACTCCTCGAGGGGGCCGGCGTCGACCGGGTCGAACCCCAGCTCGTCGACCAGCGTGGACACGACATCCTTCCCCGGACCGTCCGCACCGGCGATCGGCAGCGCGATCCGGCCCTCGGTGCCCTGCGGCTTGCCGCTGTTGAGCAGGTGCTTCCACCAGATGCCGTTGAAGACCTTGTAGACCGGCGTGCCGAGGAGCTCGGAGACCCAGACGCTCTCCGGGGTGCCGTTCTCCAGTGCCTCGATCCGGCCGTCGCGCTGCTGCGGGTAGTAGTTGTTGGTCTCGACGACAGGCGCGCCCGGCTTCGCCGCGGACACGATCCCGGGCGCGAGGTTCGGGGTGTTCTTCTGCGGGATGCTCACGATGACGACGTCCGCGTCGGCCGCCGCGTCGCGCGCCCACACCGGCGTCGCACCGGTCTCCGCCGCCAGGTCGGCCAGCGTCTCGGGCGCCCGCGAGTTCGCGACCCGCACCTCGTGACCGAGGGCGGTGAGCCGCCGCGTGAGTGTTCCGCCGATCATGCCGGCGCCGACGATCCCGATCCTCATGGCAGCAGCAACCCGGGCCCGTCGTGCGGCTATTCCCTCGGTGCGCTCCGCGCACGTGAGTAGTTGTGGTGGCTATAGCGACGACAAGTACTCACATGGCCGGAGGTCACCTCGGCGTGACGGACCCGTTCCCTGATCGAGGCCATCATGGTGGTCCTCTTACTCACCGTTGCAGCGTTAGTCTCAATGGGCGATAAGGACCGCGCGGCAAGACTTATCAACGATGACGCTCCGTGAGAGGCGATTGCCATGCAGTGGTACCTGAAGGCGCTCCGGCAGTACGCCGACTTCAGCGGACGGGCCCGGCGTACCGAGTTCTGGATGTTCGTCCTGGTCAACGTGATCATCTCGGTGATCCTGGGAATCATCGACAGCGCGATCGGCACCGCCAGCCTCTACGCGGCGGGCGGCACGGCGAGCTACAGCCCGGGCATCCTGGGCGGGATCTACGGCCTGGCCGTGCTGATCCCCTCGATCGCCGTGACCGTGCGGCGGCTGCACGACACCGACCGCTCGGGCTGGTGGTTCTTCATCCAGCTGATCCCGGTGGTCGGCGCGATCGTCATGCTGGTGTTCGCCTGCCTCGAGGGGACGCGCGGTCCGAACCGCTTCGGCGCCGACCCCAAGATGGAGGCCCCGGACACCGCCCAGCCGGGCCACCCGGCCATGCCGGTCTGACCGGCTCCGACGAGTCCCGCGCCCGCCGGGGTGGGCGAGATCAGCCCCGGCGCGGCGTCAGCCGGCGTCCTGCGCTGCCGTCGCCGGCGTCAGGGGGCCGGGAACATCCGGGTCATCGTGTCCTCGTCACCGCCCGGGACCCGGTCGAGGCCGACCATCTTGTCGATGACCATGTTCTGGAACCGGTGCAGCGGTTCCTCGAAGCGGAAGCACATCCGCCCGCCGCGGTAGGCGGGGTTCGCCAGGCCTTCCTGGACGCGTTCGACGATCTCGAGGTCCTGGCGGTTGATGAGGTCCCAGAACTTCTCCAGTTGCTCGAGGCCTTCCCCGGCCCCCGGGTCGTCGACGGACTCGGGGTGGGCGAGCAGCACCGCGGTCTCGACGGTGCGGTTCGGCGCGACGGGGCGGGTGAACAGCACGAACGCGTGGTTGGGCAGCACCACCAGGGCCGTGCTGGGGAAGAGCCAGACGAAGCGCCCGCTGTCGGCGTCCTCGGGTCCGAGCGTGCTCACGCGGCGCAGCCCGTCCCAGCCGCCGGCGTCGGTGTTGCGCGAGACCGGGGTGGTGCACATCCCGGTGTAGCGGCCGGGTCCCTGCCAGCGGTAGTGGTCGGAGAACCTGGAGACCTGGTTGAGCTCGGGGTGGACCCAGGGCAGGTGGTAGTACTCCATGAAGTTCTCGCCGACGAGCTTGTGGTTGGCGGCGACGTCGTAGGTGCGCCGGCGCTGCGGGATCCACTCGTGGAGGCGGTAGTCGGCGAAGCGTCGGGGGAGGTCGCCCAACGCCGTCGTCAGCGGCTCGGCGTCGGGGGAGAGGTTGACGAACAGGAAGAAGCCCCAGGAGTCGACCGACACGGGCAGCAGGCCGTAGTCGGCCTTGTCGAAGCCCCGGGCGACCGAGGTGTCGAAGATGGGCTCCTGGCCGGCGGGGACGTCGGAGCCCTCGAAGAGCGGGGTGCCCAGGCAGTTACCGTCGGTGTCGTAGGTCCAGCTGTGGTACGGACAGCGGATCCGGTGGTGACGGCCGACTTCGCGGGCGTCGCCGTCGAGCAGCTTGGTGGCGCGGTGGCGGCACACGTTGTGGAAGCCGCGCAGCTCGCCGTGGCGGTTGCGGGTGATCAGGATCGAGCGCCCGGCGACCTCGACGACGACGCACCGGCTCGGCCCGTCGACGTCGCCGACGAGCCCCACGGCCACCCAGCTCGAGGCGAACACGCGCTCCTGCTCGAGGGCGAAGAACGCCGGGCTGGTGTAGGCGTCGGGGATCAGCGTCGAGGCGAGTTCCACCGGCAGCCGGGTCGCGCGGTAGAGGCCCTCGTCGGTGAACCGGGCCGGATCGATCGGGCGGGCGGGCAGCGCGGAGTTCGGGTCGGTGCTGATCGGCAGCGTCGTCTCAGACATGGAAGCTCCGCGGGAAGGTCGGGTCGGTCAGGGCGGGGCGGTCGATCGCGAAGGCGTCGATCGGGTGCGAGGGCTCGCGCTCGAGCGCGAGATCGGTGAGCAGCGACCCGATCAGGGCGGCGAACTTGAACGCCTGGCCGGCGCCGTTCGCGACGACGATCTGCGGGTGCTCGGGCAGCGTGTCGAGGATGAAGTCCTGGTCCGGCGGCACGGTGTAGAGGCAGGTCTTCGAGTACAGCTCGGGCCCGCCGAACCGGGGCAGGTGCGTGTCGACGAAGTCGGCGTAGCGCTCGCGCCGGACGGGGTCGGGCTCGAAGCTGCGCGTATCGGCCGTGGTCTCCTCGCCGCCCATGTGTTGTCCGAGCTTGGTGGCGATCTCGCCGTAGACCGGGAACCCGTAGAAGTTGTGCCGGCCGTGCCACATGAACACCGGGAACCGCGACGGGGCGAATTCCGCGAGGTGCGGGGTCGAGTAGTAGGTGACCTGCTCGCGCAGCACCGTCAGCGGCAGCCGCGGGCCGGTCGCGGCGAGGACCTGGTTGGTCCAGGCGTCGGAGGCGACGACGACGCGGTCGGCGCGGTAGGTGTGGGTGTCGGTGAGCACGGCGACGCCCTCGCCGTCGGGACGGACGGCGCGGACCGGGGTGTTCGCGACCACGTGCGCGCCGTGGGCGCGGGCGAGGGAGATGTGGACGGCGTTGGCGCGAGCGGCGTCGACGATGCCGGATTCGGCCTGGTAGAGCGCCTGCTCGGCGCCCGCGACGCGGAACTGGGGCCAGCGGGTGGTCAGCTCGTCGGCGTCGAGGAGCTCGTAGGCCACCCCATAGCGGTCGAACATCGCGGTGTAGCCCTCGATGTTGCGGCTCCCGGACGCGAGGCCCCGGCGCGCAGCGCGGTCCTCGATCACCAGCCCTCCGGTGCGGGTGACGATCTGCTGGCTCGACTCGGCCTCGACCTCGTCCCAGGCCTTGTAGGCCGGGGCGGCCAGGGCGGCGTACTGCTCCTGGTGCTGGGCGAGCCGGATGATCCGCGAATGGTCCTGGGAGGCACCGCGGGAATGGCCGAGCCCGAACTGTTCGAGCCCGAGGACGCCGGACCCGAGCTCCGTGGCGAGGCGGTAGAGCGTGGCCGAACCGAGTCCGCCGAGGCCGACGACGATGGTGCGGTGAGAGGGCATGGCGGAACTCCTGGAGGCGCCGGGAACCGCCTCGGGACGGTGGTGCGGAAGCAGCGGCGGCGTCGGCGCCGAGGTGCTGTTCGCAGTGTCGGTCCGGAATTCCGTCCCCGTCCATCACAACGTCGAACAGCTGATCTTGTACGTTCGGTACATGATTGACCGGCGGTTGCGGGTGCTCCAGGCGATCGCGCGACACGGCACCGTGACCGCCGCCGCCGAGGTGTGCCGGCTGACCCCGTCCGCGGTCTCGCACCAGATGCAGGCCCTCGCGCGCGAGCTCGACGTCGCCCTCCTCGAGCCGATCGGCCGCAACGTGCGCCTGACGCCCGCGGCCCGCACGCTGCTCGAGCACGGTGAGACCCTGTCGGCGCAGTGGGAATCGGCGCGCGCCGCTCTCGCCGCGCACCGGGCCGGTGCCGTCGGGGGCACGTTGCGCTTCGCCGCGTTCTCCTCCGCGGCGGCGGTCGTCGTGCCGCGCGCCCTGGACCACCTGCGCCGCGAGCACCCCGCACTGCGTGCCCGTCTGCGCGAGAGCGAGCCGGCGCGCTCGTTCGACCTGCTCGCCGCCGACGAAGCCGACCTCGCCGTGGTCGTCGCGACCCCCAGCATCCCACCCGCCTCCGACGCGGCCTTCGAGCAGCAGGTGCTGTTCGACGAGCCGCTCGACGTCCTCGTGGGGCCCGGCCACCGGTTGCTCGGTCGCGATGGTGTCGCTCTCAGCGATCTCTCCGCCGACCCGTGGATCTGCAGCAATCCGGGCCGGGCCTACCACCAGCTGGTCACGCTCGCCTGCGCCTCCGCGGGCTTCGCACCCGACATCGCCCACTTCGCCGACGAGTGGGACACCGGCGCCGCCCTGGTGGCGCGCGGCTTCGGGGTCGCCCTGGTCCCGCGCCTGGCCGACCTGCCCGGCCACCACGACACCCGCCGGCTCCCGATCACGACCGACCCCGTCCCCACCCGCCGCGTGATCGCAGCCGTCCGCGCCGGGTCGCAGGAGCAGCCCGTCATCGCGGCCGGGCTCGCCGCGCTCCGGCACGTGACCAGCACGGACCTGCCCGCCCTGGAGAACTCCGAGCAGCTCGCCGCCGGCCCCGTCGCCGCCGGCCGCACGTCGTCAGGGGCGTGGGGTAGAAAGCGCCCATGACGGCACAGGCGTTCCCCTTCCTCACGTTCCAGCCCACTCGGGGGCACGGCGCCGAGGAGGCGATGGGGGTCTACACGGCGCTCTTCGCCGGCGGCGAGGTGCTCTCGGTGCAGCGTCGGGCGGCGGGGACGCCGGGGGAGGGCACCGTCGAGCTCGCCGAGTTCGTCGTGGCCGGCCAGCGGTTCCGCGCGAGCGACAGCCCCGTCGAGCACGCCTGGGACTTCACCCCGGCGATCGCGGTGTTCGTCGAGCTCACGTCGGTCGACGAGCAGCGTCGGGTGTTCGCCACGCTCGCGGAGGGCGGCCGGGAGTACATGCCGCTCGACGACTACGGCTTCGGCCCGTTCGGCTGGGTCGAGGACCGCTTCGGGATCTCCTGGCAGCTCGCCGCCCCGGCGTGACCCCGGCGCGGGTCGCTCAGCGCGCGAACCGCGCCGAGCGCTTCGCCTGCCCGGCGCGCCGGCGCTCGTACACCCGGTGGCCCGTCACGACGACGAGCACGCCGAGGGCGATGACGATCAGCGCCCCGGCGCAGCTCCCGATCCACGACTCGGCGCGCTCGAAGGAGTTCCCGGCGAAGTAGCCGACGAGGACCACCGCGGTCGCCCAGGTCGCGGCCCCGGCGACGTTCCACACCAGGAAGCGCCCGACCGGCATCCGGCTCATCCCGGCCACGAGCGGCACCACCGCCCGCAGGATGCCGACCCACCGGCCGCAGAACACCGCGAGCGGCCCGCGGTCGACCACGAGCTGCTCGCTGCGCTGCCAGCGCCCCTCACCGAGCCACTGACCGGCGCGGCTCGCGCAGCCGGGGGCCGCCGGCGCGGCCCATCGCGTAGCCGACGGCGTCGCCGACGATCGACCCGCCGACGGCGACCGCCAGCATCACCCCGAGGTCCACCCGGCCGGTCCCGGCGAGGGCGCCGCCGAGGGCCATCGCGGTCTCCCCGGGCACGATCAGCCCGATGAACGCCGCCGACTCACCGAAGGCCAGCAGACCGACGACGACGTAGAACGGCCAGCCGTGCAGGCCCGCGAGCAGCGCGTCGACCGGGGTCACCCTCTCCGTCGGTGCCGGGCACGCGCTCCCGCCGTGGCCCGCCCGACGCTCCGTCGGGTGGCCGTGACCCTACCGAGACCTTCCGAGGAATGCGGGCCCCGGTCAGGCCTCCCGATGGCCGATCTGCTCGTCGAGCCAGTCGAGCATCCGCTGCTCGGTGAGCTCGCGGGCCAGCGGCTGGCAGTGGAAGCTCGCGCCCTCGGCCTGGGTGAACCGCTGGAGGGTCGCGCCCGGGACCAGCGCCGCCAGTTCGGCGGGCTGCCCGCCGAAGAACTGGTCGCCGTCGGCGTCGATGACGTAGAGCGGGGTGGTGATCTGCCCGGCGACGTCGCGGACGTCGTACCTGCGCACCTCGTCGATCACGGCCGAGTAGCCGGAGACGCCGTAGGGGCGGGACCGGAACGTCCACATCGTGCGCGCGGGCTTCGAGCCCGGCAGGTGCATGCCCAGGGACATCTCCTTGTCGAACGCCTCCTTCTCGCCCTTCTCGTAGAGCGAGAGCACGTGGTGGGGCAGGTGACCGGTCCAGGAGCGGGAGACGTCGACGACGCCGCCGTCCACGATCGCGGCGGCGTACCGGTGCTCGAAGGCGAGCGCCCGCGGCACCCAGTAGCCGGCCTGGCTGACCCCGTAGACGGCGAGCTTCTCGGGGTCGACGTCCGGGAGGGCCAGCACGACGTCGGTGACCGGGGTGAGCACCTTCTCCCAGTCGTGGCGGAACGGGACGCCGCGCTCGAAGAGCATCGACTGCTGGCCCGGTCCCTCGTAGATCACCACGTCGTACCCGCGCTCGAGCGCGCCCTCCGCGCCCTCGCCCCAGACCCCGGTGATGGCCTCGTCGCTGCCCAGGGTCATCACCAGCGTCGGTCGCCTCACCCCGCTGGTGTCCGGGCGGAAGATCCAGCCGGGCAGGGTCGAGCCCTCGTAGGGGATCTCGAGGGACTCGACCGGCCACCGGGTGGTGGCGAGGAAGCCCTCCCAGGCCGCGCGGTGGGCCCGGAACGTCGGCAGCAACTGCTCGTCGCTGTCCAGGCCGTTGACGGCGTTGACCCCGGCGGCGTAGTAGTTCGCGGCCCGCAGGTAGGCCCGGGCGGCACTGGAGCGGTGCCCACGCTGCGCACACGCGGCGGCGATCGCGGCGACCCGCTCGCCCAGCGCCACCCAGGCGGCGAACCAGCCCTCGTCGTCCTTCGGCTTGATCGGCGCGATCGCCGCGAGCACCTCGCCGAGGTCCGCGCCGCCCCGGGTCGCCTTGCCCAGCAGGGCACGGACGACGAAGTCCCGGGCGCCGTCCTCGTAGAAGCCCGCGGTGTAGATCTCGTGCGAGGTGGTGCCCCGGTGGTCGAGCTGGTGGAGGGTGAGCGCCGGGTCGGCGCCGGCCGGGGCGGGATGCGCGGTGGTCATACCGTCACCGTGCCGGGCCCGGGGAGCCCGGACATCCGCCTTTCGACGCGGAACAAGGCTTCCCGGCCACGGGTCCCGGCCACTCCCGGTCGTCGTCGACGGATCTAGTGCGCCGCCCAGATGCCCCCGTCGACGGGCAGGACCGCGCCGGTCACGTAGCCGCTCGCCCGGGAGGCGAGGAACACCGCCGCGCCCGCCAGGTCGTCGGGCTGCCCGATCCGCCCGAGCACGGAGCTCGCCGCGATCTCGTCGCCGCGCCGCGCGAGGGTCTCGGCCATCATCTTCGACTCGAACGGGCCGGGTGCGATGGCGTTGACCCGGACGTTCCGAGGTCCGAGCTCGGCGGCCAGCACGCGGGTCAGCTGGTGCACGCCCGCCTTGCTCGCCGAGTAGGAGTAGGTGGGCAGCGGGGTGACGCGCAGCCCGTCGATGCTCCCGATGTTGATCACGCTGGCCGTGTCGTCGGCGGACGCCGAGGCCTCGAGGAGCGGCAGGAACGCCCGGGTGAGGTAGAACGGGGCCTTGAGGTTGAGGTCGACGACCTTGTCCCACGCCGACGCCGGGAACTCCTCGAACGGCGCGCCCCACGTGGCGCCCGCGTTGTTCACCAGCACGTGGACCCGCTGCTCGCGCGCCGAGACCTCTCCCGCGAGGCGCGAGCACTCCTCCTCGGTGGACACGTCGGCCGGAATCGACACGACCGTCCCGTGCGGGGACAGCTCCGCGACGGCGTCGTCGCCCGCGGCCGCCTTGCGGGAGCTGATGTAGACCGTCGCGCCGGCGTCGAGCAGCCCGCGGGCGATCATGAGGCCGATCCCGCGCGTGCCGCCGGTGACCACGGCGACCTTGCCGGTCAGGTCGAAGAGCTGCACAGGTCTTCCTCTCGTCGGGTCAACGCGGCCGTCATGCCACGTGGGCAGCCAGGAGGAGCTGTTCCACCAGGCGGTCGGGGATGCGGTGGAGCGCACCTGCCTGCGGGCCGAGCTGATGGTGTCCTACGCCGACCACTACCCGTACCTGGACCTCGACATCCAGCCTGGTCAGCTGAGCGGTTCGAGGCGGAGCGGCAGGCCGTCGGCCGGCACGGGCAGTGAGGTGTTGTCCCAGCGCGGCTCGTAGCCGGCCCGGACGGTGATCCGGTGGTGGCGCAGCAGCTCGTGCAGGATCGCGGTCACCTCGAGCGAGCCGAACAGCATGCCCAGGCACTTGTGCACGCCCCCGCCGAACGGGATCCAGGCGTCGCGGTGGGCGCGGTCCTCGTTGCGGGGCTCGGCGAAGCGGGCGGGGTCGAAGACGTCCGGGTCGGTCCAGATCGCCGGGTCGAAGTGGTTCACCGCGCCGGCGACCATGACCAGCTGGCCGGCCGGCAGGTGGTGCCCCAGCAGCGCGGTGTCGGAGACCGTCCGGCGCATCACCACCGGCACGGGCGCGGCGAGGCGTAGCGACTCCTTCATCACCAGCTCCAGCGTGCGCAGCGACGCCAGCGCCTCCGCGTCCGGCGGGGCGTCGCCGAGGGCCATCGACTCGGCCCGTGCCCGCTCCTGCCACTCCGGGTTCGCCGCGAGGTAGTACGCGGCCGCCGCGCTCGTGATCGTCGACGTGTCGTGGGCGGCCATCATCAGGAAGATCATGTGGTTGACGACGTCGGCGTCGGAGAACGCCTCGCCCTCGGGCGTGCGCGCGCGACAGAGCGCGGAGAACAGGTCGTCCCCGTCGCCGGCCCGCTTGGCCGGCAGCGCCTCGGTGAAGTAGCGCTCGAGCAGGGCCCGGCCGCGCAGCCCGGCCCGGTAGCGGGTGCCCGGCAGGTCGCGGCGCACGATCGAGCTCGCCGCCTGCACGCACGCCATGAACGCCCGGTTGACCTGCTCCGCCTCGGGGCCCGAGCGGTCGTCCATGAAGACGTGGGTGGCGACGTCGAGGGTGAGCCGCTTGAGCTCCGGGTAGATGCGCAGCTCCCGCCCGCGCGGCCACGTCGGGATCTGCTCGCGCAGCACGGGGACCGTGCGGTCGACGTAGCCGCGCACCCGCGGCGCGGTGAACGCCTCCTGCATGACGCGGCGGTGGACGCGGTGGTCCTCGCCGTCGAGCAGCATGAGGCCGCGGTGGAAGAAGTCGTCGACGAGGAACCGCCAGCCGTCCTGGGAGTAGGCCTTGTCGGGGTTGGTGAGCACGGCGTGGGTGGCGTCCGGGCCCGCGGCGATCACCACGTGCTCCCCGACGAACCCGCACCACGACACCGGGCCGAGCGCGGCGTGCCGGGCGCGGGTGAAGGCGCTCCCGTAGCGGATGTAGGACAGCGTGTGCCCGAGGACGGGCGGTCCCGCGTTGCCCGGGACGGCGAGGAGTCCGGACCCCGTGGGCGGCTCGGCCAGCGGCACGACCCGCGGCGGGGCGATCCGCGCGACGAGGCGGCGGTCCACCTCCCGCGGCATCGGCGCGAGCACGACGGACGACAGGCGCTCGCCTGTCGCGGTGCGGACAGCGGACACGGCCACCTCCGGGGTCCCGGTCTCTCGACGTCCGCCGACGCTAGACACAAAGTGATTCCGCGTCTACACCGTGGACGTCTTCGAATTCTGCGTCCAGAGCCGTTACCCTCCCGGGGTGCCCGTGTCCCGCTCCATCGCCGACCGCACCCGCGACCTGGTCCGCGACGAGGCGCTCGACCTCGCCGCGGACCTGTTGGTCGACCGGGGCTGGCGCGGACTGCGGCTCCAGGACGTCGCCGACGGCGTCGGCGTCAGCCGCCAGACGCTCTACAACGAGTTCGCCAGCAAGCAGGGGCTGGCCGCGGCGCTCGTGCTGCGACGGACCGAGGACTTCCTCGCCGGGCTCGAGGCCGCGCTCGACGGCGAGGACGACCTGTACCGGGCCTGGACCTCGGCGGTGCGGACGACGCTGGACACCGTGGCCCGCGACCCGCTCCTGCGCGTGCTGCTGACCGGGCGGGGGACCGGGGACCTGCCGCCGCTGCTCACCAGCGAGGCCGAGCCCATCGTGGCCGCCGCCCGCGACCGGGCGGCAGGTTTCCTGCTGCGCCGCCGGCCCGGGCTCGACCCGGCGACCGCTGCGTCGGCCGCCGAGGTCGCCGCGCGGCTGACCGTCAGCCACCTCGTGCTGCCGCTGCACCCGCCCGAGGTGGTCGCCGACCAGGTCGCGACGACCGTCGTACGGTTCCTGGGCCCGGCGACCGAACGGTCGCTGTCCACCGACCGGGCGAGGACCTGACCCTGTGTTCTCGCCTCTGCTGATCGCCAACCGCGGATGGCGGCGGAGCGCCGCTGGCCGGTCGTCGTGTACGCCGAGGGCGGCGGCGGAGGCCCGGGCGACACCGACGGCAGCTGGGCCTCGATGTACTCGACGTCCCGGCCTTCGAGATGTTCTCCCGGCTCTCGGCCCGGGTCCCGCTGGTCGCGGTGGTGGCCGGGCGCTGTTTCGCGGGCAACGCGGCGCTCGCCGGGCTGTGCGACGTGATCATCGCCGTGGAGGGCGCGAGGCTCGGGATGGGCCGGCCGGCGATGATCGAGGGCGGCGGGCTCGGGGTGGTCGCGCCGGACGACGTCGGGCCGGTGGCGGTGGGCGGGAACCTCTCGGTGCCGGTCGGGCTCGTCGTGACGCGCAAGTGCTCGGGCTGGGGGCGCGGGCGATCATGGGCGGCAGCCTCAAGGCACCGGCGTTCGCGGTGTCGTGGCCGACCGGCGAGTTCGGCGGGATGGGCCTCGAGGGCGCGGTCCGCCTGGGCTACCGCAAGGAGCCCGACGCCGTCGCCGATCCGGAGGAGCGCCAGGCGCTCTTCGAGCGGTACGTGGCCGCCGAGTACGAGAAGGGCGGGGCGCTGACGGTCGCGCAGGTCTACGAGATCGACGACCTCATCGACCCGGCCGACACCCGCCGCTGGATCACCTCGTCGTTCGTGGCGCACCCGGTCGGGCCGCCCCCGGAGAAGGTCCGGCCGAACATCGACACCTGGTGAGGGGTCCTCAGTCCGGGGCGTCGCGCAGGGCCAGCACCACCCGCACGACCCGCTCCACGGCCGCCTCGAACAGGGCGCCGCGCAGCTCGCCGCGGTCGGCCAGGTTCGCCGCGGCGAACTCGAGCATCCGCTGGGGCCCGACCCGCCGGACCAGCAGCGCCGCGACCTCCTCGAGGTCGAGCCCCGGGTTGTCCAGCCGCGTCAGGGCGAACTCGACGATCAGCTCCTCGTCCCGCACGGCGACCTCCCCTCATCCTCCAGCGTAGTGCGGGGGCGGGTGGTGAGGACCCGGTCGGGACGAGGGGATCAGGCCGCGGTGTGCGCGGTGACGAGCCAGGCCGCCGAGGGGTAGCGGACCCCGAGGCCCGGCTCGTGGTGGGCGGCGAGGTCGGCGCGGAGCCGGGCCACGACCTCCTCGCGGGTGGGGGTGTCGAGCTCGGCGAGGAGTCCGGCGTGGAGACCGGCCTGGTAGGCCACGGCATCGTCGGGGTCGTCGCCGAACACCATCGGCTCCTCGACCCCCTCGAGGCGCACGTCGACGAACCCCGCCGCGTCGAGGACGGCCCGCACCCGGGCGGGGTCGGAGAGCGAGAGCGGGCTGGGCCGGCCGTCGGCGGGCGGCGCCGGGGTGTCGCGCCCGGGGGTGAGCACCTCGAGCACCCGGTGGAGCCAGGGGTTGCGGTCGAGGGGCTGCCAGACCAGCACGACGAGGCGGCCGCCGGGGCGCAGGGCCCGCGCCAGGTTGGCGAACGCGGCGGTCGGGTGGTCGAAGAACATCACCCCGTGCCGGCTGAGCACGACGTCGAACCCGCCGGGCGGGAACGCGTGGACCTGGGCGTCGCCGCGGAGGAACGTCACGTCGAGGTGCTCGGCGGCGGTGCGGGCCCGCGCGAGCTCGAGCATCCGGGTGGACAGGTCGACACCGGTGACGTGCCCGGTCGCGCCCACGGCCCGGGCGGCCGCGCGCGTCGTCGCACCCGTGCCGCACCCGACGTCGAGCACGCGCTCCCCGACGGAGAAGCCGGCGGCCGCCCGGAGGTGGGGGTCGTAGCCGGCGGCCGCGCGGTCGAAGCGGTCGGCCTGCTCGGTCCAGAACGCCCCGGCCGGTCCGTCCCACGCCTGCCACTGCGCCGCGTTGGGCTCCTCGATCCCGGTCACCCCCGTACTGTCCCAGGCACACTCGAGCGGTGGCGCCCGAGCTGACCGACGGCGTGGTCGTGCTGTCGGCGCTGACCCTCGAGGACGCGCCGGCGCTGGTGGCGGGGGAGGACGACGAGCTGGTCCGCCGGCTCGCGGGCGGCCCGTGGACGATCGCGACGGCCGCCGCGCACATCCGGAGGTGCGCCGACGAGTGGGCCCGGGCCGGGCCGGGGCTCACGTGGGGCATCCGCGACGCGGTCGGCGGCGAGCTGGCCGGGACCGTCGAGGCGCTGCTCCGGTTCCCCGAGCTGGAGCCCGGCGCGGCGAACCTGTCCTACGGCGTCTTCCCGCGCTGGCGTGGCCGGGGATTCGCCGCCGGCGCCGTCGAGCTGGTGTGCGGGTTCCTGGCCGCCGAGACGACCGTGCGCTGTGCGGTGCTGCGCATCGAACGCGACAACCCCGCGTCGCTGCGGGTGGCCGCCGCCAGCGGCTTCCGCCCGACCCAGCACCTGGCCCCGGCCCAGGCCTCGATGCTGTGGTTCTCGCGGGATCTCCGGCGCGGCTGACCGCTCAGGGGACCGGCGCCGCGACATGCGCGGTCAGGTCGTTGAACGCGAGCAGCCGGGGTGCCGGGCCCGAGGTGTCGATGCGGCACACCGCGGCGTCGGCCACCCACATCCGCCAGGCCACCTCGTCGCCGACGCCCAGCGCCCAGGCGATCGCGGCCTTGATGGGGGAGACGTGGCTGACGACGACGACGTCACCGTCGGCGGCCGCCCCGGCCAGCTCCCCGCACGCCGAGCGCACCCGGGCGCCGACCTCGGCCACCGACTCGCCCCCGGCCGGCACGTGGGCCGGGTCGTCCTGCCAGGCGCGCCAGCCGTCGGCGTCGAGCGCCGAGGCGGGCCGCCCGTCGAGGGCGCCGTAGTCCATCTCGACCCACCGCTCGTCGACCTCCACCGGCGTCCCCGACGCCACGGCGATCGCCTCGGCGGTCGCCCGCGCCCGACGCAGCGGACTGCTGATCAACCGGGCCGGCGCCGGGAGCGCGCGGGCCAGCGCGCCGGCCTGCTCGCGCCCGCCGTCGCACAGCGGCTCGTCGGCCCGGCCCAGCATCAGCCCACGCCGGTTGGCTCTCGTCTGGCCGTGGCGGACGAGGATCAGCACCCCGCTCACGCTACTGATGCGGGACGGGCCCGAAATGTGAAGCGCGGCGAGTTGGGCGGTGTGGCGGTGTGCTGCTGGGCCGTCCGGCGCAGTGCGAGCACCCCGAGGCCGGGCAGGGTGGAGATCAGGGCGAGGACGCCGAAGGCGACGGCGGTGGCCAGGCCGGTGGTGGCGCCGAGTCCGGCCAGGCCGAAGCCGGTGGCGGTGGCGGCTTCGCGGGGGCCCCAGCCGCCGATG
>NZ_DASXJD010000009.1:0-16543 GCF_036497585.1 Actinomycetospora sp.
CCTGAACTGGGACACCGTCTCCGGTGACACCGAGTTCCTCCCCGGCGTCACGCTGCTCCAGACCCCCGGCCACACCCCGGGCACCATGTCGATGCAGGTCGACCTGCCCGACACCGGCACGATGATCTTCACGTCGGACGCGGTGTACATGGGCGAGTCCTACGGCCCGCCGACCACGCCCGCCGCGATCGTCAACGACATGGGCCAGTTCTACTCGTCGGTGGAGAAGATCCGCGGCATCGCCGAGCAGACCGACGCCACCGTCGTCTTCGGCCACGACGCCGACCAGATCCACCAGCTCAAGACCGTCTCGAACGGAGGGCACTACACGTGACCGTCCCGCCGGTTCCCACCGAGGAATCCGTCTTCACCTGGGGGGCTCCGCCCCTGAAGTTCGGCGCCGGCGCGTGCGATGAGATCGGGTTCGACCTCGCGCAGTACGGCGCGAAGCGCATCCTGCTGATCACCGACCCCGGGATGCAGCAGACCGGCCTGCCCGACCGGATCGCGGACCAGATCCGCCGCTACGACATGACCGTCGAGATCTTCGACGGGGTGCACGTCGAGCCGACCGACGACTCGATGAACAAGGCCATCGGCTACGCCACCGAGCAGGGACCGTGGGACGGCTTCGTCGCGGTCGGGGGCGGGTCGTCGATCGACACGGCCAAGGCGGTCAACCTGCTCACCACCTACCCCGGTGAGCTGATGGACTACATCAACAAGCCGGTCGGGAACGCCCAGGTGCCGCCGGGGTCGCTCAAGCCGCTCATCGCGGTCCCGACGACGGCGGGCACCGGCTCCGAGTCGACCGCCATGTGCATCCTCGACGTGCTCTCGCTGCGGGTGAAGACCGGCATCAGCCACTGGCGGCTGCGCCCGACGATGGCCGTCGTCGACCCGCTGCTGACCATGACGCTGCCCCCCCAGGTCACCGCGGCCGCGGGCATGGACATCGTCTGTCACGCGCTGGAGAGCTACACCGCCCGCTGGTACACCTCGTTCGACCGCAAGAAGCCCGAGGAGCGGGTGACCTACTGCGGGTCGAACCCGGTCTCGGACCTGTGGTGCGAGAAGTCGATGTCGCTGCTGGCCCGCTCGTTCCGGACCGCCGTGCAGCGCGGCGACGAGGACGTCGACGCCCGCATGGACATGATGATGGCGGCCACGTTCGCGGGGATGGGCTTCGGCAACTCAGGCGTGCACATCCCGCACGCGAACGCCTACCCGATCGCCGGTCAGGTCCGCGACTTCCGCCCGGCGGGCTACCCGCAGGACGAGGCGATGGTGCCCCACGGCATGTCGGTGTCGCTGACGGCGCCCGAGGCGTTCCGGTTCTCGTTCGGGTCCGCACCCGACCGGCACATGGCCGCGGCGAAGCTGCTCGGGCCGAACGCCGACACCCAGAACGACGCGTCGGAGCAGCTCCCGCACGTCGTGACCGAGCTGATGCGCGACATCGACATCCCGAACGGCATCGGTGCGGTCGGGTTCGGCGAGTCGGACATCCCCGACCTCGTCGACGGGACGATGAAGCAGCAGCGCCTCCTCGCGACGTGCCCACGCACGCCGACCGAGGACGACATCGCGGACATCTTCGCGAAGTCGATCGAGAACTGGTAGCCGTGCCGATCTACGACTACCGCTGTGGCGGCGGACCGGATGCCGCGCCCGAGGACGCCGGGTGCGGGCTGCGGTTCGAGCGCCTGGTGGAACGCGACGCCCCGCCCCCGGCCTGCCCGGAGTGCGGGGGCGTGTCCCGCAAGGTGCCGTCCCGCCCGGCGCTGCACGGGCAGGCCGACGCCGGGCTGGCCAAGGAGCAGATGCCCCAGACCTGGCGGGGGACCTACCACGGCAACCGTGAGTACCTGACCGCGATGCAGCGGAAGTGGGAGCAGCGCCAGCGCCTCGAGGCCAAGCATCCCGAGCTCGCCGGCGACACCCGCCCGGTGGCCGCCCACGAGGGCCGCTACGAGCAGGTCCCGCTGCGGGCCGGGGAGCCGATGATCACGCCGGCCCCCGAGCCCTCCGCGCCGTCGCACGGCCACGGCCACGGGCATGGCCACGGGCACGGGCACGGCGGGTCGGAGGAGACGACGTGAGCGAGCTGGAGACGCTGTCGATGCTCGTGGGCGGCCAGGCGGTGGGGGCGGTCTCGGGGAAGACCTTCAGGTCGCAGAACCCCTACACCGGACAGTCGTGGGCGGTGATCCCCGACGGCGGCGACGAGGACATCGACAACGCCGTCGCCGCCGCCCGCGCCGCGCTCGACGGCGAGTGGGGGCAGATGACGGGGTTCGCCCGCGCCGCCTGCCTGCGCCGGCTGGCCGACCTCATCGGCGAGAACGCCGAGCGCCTGGCCCGCCTCGAGGTCAACGACTCGGGCAAGCTCTACCGGGAGATGCTCGGGCAGCTCAATGGCCTGGGCGGCTGGTACCACTACTACGCCGGTATCGCCGCGACCCTCGAGGGCCGCCAGATCCCCTCGCCCAACCCGAACTACCTCGTCTACACCCGCCGCGAGCCGGTCGGCGTGGTCGCCGCGATCACCCCGTGGAACTCGCCGCTGCTGCTGATGAGCTGGAAAGTGGCACCCGCTCTGGCCGCGGGCTGCACCGTCGTCATCAAGCCCTCGGAGCACGCGCCCGGGTCGACGCTCGGGTTCGCGGAGCTGATCATGCAGGCCGGGATCCCCGACGGCGTCGTCAACGTCGTCACGTCCTCGACCGGCGGCCCGGGCGCGCACCTGGCCGGGCACCCCGGCATCGACAAGGTCGCGTTCACCGGGTCGACCGCCACCGGGCGCAAGGTCGCCGTGGCCGCCGCGGAGAACCTCCACCCGGTCACGCTGGAGCTCGGCGGGAAGTCGCCGCAGGTGGTCTTCCCCGACGCCGACCTGCAGGCAGCCGCGAACGGCCTCGTCGCCGGGGTGTTCGCCGCCACCGGGCAGACCTGCATGGCGGGCTCCCGGCTCGTCGTGCACGCCGACGTCCACGACGAGCTGGTCCGCCTGGTCGCCGAGCGCGCCTCGCAGATCAAGCTCGGGGACCCCTTCGCCGAGGACACCGAGATGGGCCCGGTGGCCAACGGGATGCAGTACGAGAAGGTCGTCGGCTACCTGCGGACCGCCCGGCAGGAGGGCGCGACCGTCGCCTACGGCGGCGACGCCGACGAGGAGCTCGGCGGCTACTTCGTCCAGCCGACGGTGCTCTCGGTCAAGCCGACCGACACGGTGTTCCGCGAGGAGGTCTTCGGGCCGGTGCTCGCCGCCACGACCTTCACCGACGAGGACGAGGCGGTGAAGCTGGCCAACGACACCCCCTACGGCCTCGCCGGCGCGGTCTGGACCAAGGACGTCCACCGCGCGCACCGCGTCGCCGCCCGCATCAAGGCCGGCACCGTCTGGATCAACGCGTACCGGGTGGTGGCACCGAGCGTGCCCTTCGGCGGCTACAAGGACTCCGGGCTCGGCCGGGAGAACGGGGTGGCCGCGGTCGACGCCTACCTGGAGACCAAGTCGGTGTGGGTCGAGCTGACCGGCGGCACCCGCGACCCCTTCACCCTCGGCTGAGCGCCATGGACTTCACCGAGGCCCGCGAGATCTTCCTCCGCCCGCGCGAGGGGGCGGCCGCGCCCCGGCCCGAGACGTCCGCGCGCCGGCTGCGCCACGTGCTCGAGCCGCTGGCCATGGTCAACGTCTGGAGCGCGCCCGCCCACGAGCACCTGGCGAAGGCGGGGCTCGACTTCCTCACCGGCTACGTCGGTGGGCGGGCCTGCGTGCTCGGCGACCCCTCGCCCGGCGTCGTCGTCGCGACGTTCGCGGTCTTCGAGCCCGGGCTCGCGGGCGAGCTCTGGCGCCAGGCGCGGGCCGCGTGCACCGTCGAGGAGCTCCTCGCGGTCCGCGAGCTCGGTGGTGGCGAGGGCCTGCGGGCGGCGCTGGAGGGCGTCGAGGTCGCCGAGATCGGACGCGTGACGCGGCTGCTGCGCGAGGCGCTCGACGCGGCCGGGCCCGGCGACCTCGCCGGCCGCCCGCTCTACGCCGGGCTGCGCGACCTGCCCTGGCCCACCGACCCGCACGCCGCGCTCTGGCACGTCGCGACGCTCCACCGCGAGCACCGCGGCGACGCCCACCTCGGCGCCTGCACCGCGGCCGGCGTCGACGGGCTCGAGGCGAACGTCCTCACCGAGCTGCGGATCGGGTTCGACCTCTACGAGTACACCGGCACCCGCGGGTGGTCGGCCGAGGCCATGGACGCCGCCGTCGCGCGGCTCACTGCCCGGGGCTGGATCGTCGACGGGGCCCTCACCCCCGCCGGGCGGGCCGCTCGCGAGGCGATCGAGGTGGCCACCGACCTCGCCCAGCAGCGGGTGCTCGACGCCCTCGAGGACGACCTCGACGAGCTGCTGGGCACCCTGGGCCGCTGGGCCGACCACGTCGTCGCCGCCGGCTGGTTCCCCCCGGACCCGTACAAGCGGGCCGCCGGGTGAGCCCCGACCCCACCCCGGCCCGCCGGCTGCAGGACGCCCTCGAGCCGATCGCGATGGTGCACGTCCACTCGGGCGAGGCCCGCGAGCAGTACGCGGCGCTGGGCCTCGAGCGCTTCGCCGGCTACGTCCTCGGCCGTGCCGGCACGCTGGGCCTTCCGCCGACGAACCTCGTCGTCGCCACCTTCGGGGTCTTCGAGCCCGACATGCTGGGCGGGGTCTACGAGAGCGCCCTCACCACGGCGACGGTGCCCGACGTGCTCGCCGCCAAGCAGGCGGCGGCGACCCGCTGCCTGCACCGGGTGCTCGGCGAGCCGGGCCGCGACGTCGAGGAGGTGATCGCCGTGCTCCGGGCGGGTCTCGAGCGGGCCCCGCTGCTCGGCAAGCCGCTGTTCGGGGGGCTGTCCTCGCTGGACTGGCCCGGCGACGCCTGGGGACGGCTCTGGCACGCGGCGAACCTGCTGCGCGAGTTCCGCGGCGACGCGCACCTGGCCTGCCTGGTCGCCTACGGCATCGGCGCACTGGAGTCGAACCTGCTCACCGAGGCGCACGTCGGGATCCCGGTGCCGGAGTACATGCGCACGCGGTCGTGGTCCGAGGCCGACATCACGGCCGCCCGCGACGACCTCGTCGACCGGGTGCTCCTCACCCCCGACGGCGTCCTCACCGAGCGCGGCGCCACCCTGCGCCGCGACGTCGAGGACGCGACGGAGGCCGCGCTCGACCCGGTGCTCGAGGGCATGGAGCACGCGCTCGACCGGGTCGTGCAGCGGTGCACCACGTGGTCACGGGACCTGCGCGCGCAGGGCGCCTTCCCCGACGACGACGGCAAGCTGCGCGCCGGGTAGGTGCGCTTCGCGCACGTGAGCAGTTTCGGTTGCTATAGCGCCCGAAAGTGCTCACGAGCGACGAAGTCGCACATACGCGAACGGGATCGCCACGACGCCCATCACCACACCACCGACCAGCGCGGACCCGGGCAGCCCGAAGAACACCAGGTGGGCGAGCACCGACGACGCGTAGACCCACAGGTAGAGCCACAGGTAGAGCCCCGACGCCGGGCCTCACACCGGCCCCGGGCCCAGTCGTGCTCGGCGGCTACCGGGTCACGGTGGTGCTCGACGAGGCGCTGCCCCGACGGTCCCGACGACGGGCGGACGGTGCGGATGGTGCGGGCGGCGCGCCGGGCGGGAATGCTGGGGTCATGAAGGCCGCCGTCTACCGGAAGACCGGACCCGCCGCGGAGGTCCTCGCCGTCGAGGACGTCGACGTTCCCGACCCCGGGCCCGGGGAGGTCCGGGTGCGCATCACGCGCTCGGCGATCAACCCGACCGACTGGAAGACGCGCGCCGGGCTGACCGGCCGGGATCCCGACGACTTCCAGGTGCCCCACCAGGACGGCGCGGGCATCGTCGACGCCGTCGGGCCGGACGTCTCCGACCGCGAGCCCGGCCAGCACGTGTGGATCTTCTTCGCCGCCTTCGGGAACCGCTTCGGCACCGCCGCCGAGTACTCCGTGCTGCCGGCCGACCGCACGGTGCCGCTGCCCGACGCCGACCACGACGACCTCGGGGCCTGCCTCGGCGTCCCCGGCCTCACCGCGGCGCAATGCCTGGGCGGCGACCCGGGCGCGCTCGACGGGAAGACGGTGCTGGTCGCCGGGGGCGCGGGCGCCGTCGGGCACTACGCGATCGAGCTGGCCAAGCACGCGGGCGCCCGCGTCGTCGCCACCGTCAGCTCCGAGGAGAAGGGCGAGCTGGCCCGGGCGGCCGGCGCCGACCTCGTCGTCAACTACCGCGAGGACGGCGCGACCGAGCGCGTGGGCGGCTTCGCCGAGCACGTCGACCGGATCGTCGAGGTCGCCCTCGGGGCGAACCTCGACCTCGACCTGGCGGTCGCCGGGGCCGGCGCCGTCATCTCCGTCTACGCCAACGAGCCGAACGACCCGGTGCTCCCGGTGCGCCGGTTCATGACCGCCAACGCGACGCTGCGCTTCGTCCTGCTCTACGGCGTGCTCCCCGACGAGCTGGCCGCGGACCTCGCCTGGGTGCGCGACGCGGTGGCCGCCGGAGCGCTCACGCCGCTGCCGATCTCGACCTTCGCGCTCGACGACGTCGTCGCAGCTCAGGAGGCGGTGGAGAAGGGCGCCGTCGGGAAGGTCATGCTGGTCCCCTGACCCGGGCGCGTCGACACGTCCCGCAGACGACCGCCACCGACCTCTCCTGGGAGTTCACTCCGTGACCAACCGATCCGGCCGATTCGAGATCCTCTCCGACGTCATGCTGTCCTGGACCCCGTCGGAGGACCCCGCGGACGACGGCGGGTGGACCCGGTCGTCGGGTGCGCAGTGGGACGCCGACGGCGACCGGATCGGCACGCGCACCGCCTGGCACCTCGCGTCCTCGCACTCCCGCGACAAGCGGGTGGGCCCCGGGACGGTCGGCTGGATCCACGAGTGGACCGGGCGCGGCCGGCTGGCCGGGGTGATCGTCTTCGATAGCAACCCGTACAGCCGCACCGAGTCGGCGAACGAGGTCAGCTGGTACGCCGAGGGCGTCGTGTGCTTCATCCCGCCCGAGGACCGGGTCACCGCCGAGACGATCATGGCGGACCCCGAGTGGAAGCCGAGCGCCCCGTACGTGGGCGTCCGCGGACGGCAGTTCAAGGACGGCGCCCCGGTGGCCCCCGGCAACGCGGCGGTGCTGCGCCGGCTCCTCGACCCCGAGACGGCGCGGTGGCTCGACCGCGACTCGCGGGTCGCCACGCGCTGACACCTTGTACGTGTGACCTTCCGTCACAGTTACCCGCCGGTTAACGTACGGGCGGTGCAGTCCCACCACGACGTCCTCGTCATCGGCTCCGGGTTCGGCGGCAGCGTCACGGCGCTGCGCCTGACCGAGAAGGGCTACCGGGTCGGCGTCCTCGAGGCCGGCCGCCGGTTTACTCCGGAGACGCTGCCCTCGACGTCGTGGGACGTCCGGAACTTCCTCTGGGCACCCCGGCTGGGCTGCTACGGCATCCAGCGCATCCACGTGCTGCGCGACGTCGTGGTGCTGGCCGGGGCCGGCGTCGGCGGCGGGTCGCTCAACTACGCGAACACGCTCTACCAGCCCTCGTCGCCGGCGTTCTACCGCGACCCGCAGTGGGCGTCGATCACCGACTGGCGCGACGAGCTCGACCCGTTCTACGACCAGGCCCGCCGGATGCTCGGCGTCGTCACCCAGCCCAGCGTGACGCCGTCGGACGAGGTGATGCGGCGGGTCGCCCGCGAGTGGGGCCGCGAGGACACCGTGACCCCGACCCAGGTCGGCGTGTTCTTCGGGCGTAACGGCGCCAAGGAGCCGGGCGTGACGGTGCCCGACCCGTTCTTCGGCGGTGCGGGCCCGGACCGGGTCGGGTGCATCGAGTGTGGCGAGTGCATGACCGGCTGCCGCCACGGCGCGAAGAACACGGCGGACCGCAACTACCTCGGGCTCGCCGAGCGGGCGGGCGCCGTCGTGCACCCGGAGACGACCGTGGTGTCGGTGCGGCCGCGCTCGGGTGGTGGGTACGAGGTGGTGACGAGGCCGACGCGGGGCGCGGGCCGACGTCGCCGGGTGGTGTTCACCGCCGACCAGGTCGTGTTCTCCGCCGGGACGTGGGGCACGCAGTCGCTGCTGCACCGGCTGCGCGACACCGGGGAACTGCCGTTCGTGTCCGCCCGCCTGGGCCACCTGACGCGGACGAACTCCGAGGCGCTGGTCGGGGCGATGGCGCGGCGGGCGCCCGAGCGGGGCGGGCCGCGGGACTTCTCGCGGGGCGTCGCGATCACCTCGTCGTGGCACCCGGACGACGACACCCACATCGAGCCGTGCCGCTACGGGCACGGGTCGAACGCGATGGGCCTGCTCACCACGCTGATGACCGACGGCGGGGGGCGCGTCCCGCGGCTCGCGAAGCTGCTGGGCGCGATGGTCCGCCACCCGCGGACGCTGGCCCGCTCGCTGGACAAGCGGCGCTGGTCGGAGCGGACCGTGATCGCGCTGGTGATGCAGTCGCTCGACAACTCGATCACGGTGGGACGGCGCTTCGGTCGGCTGGTCTCGCGGCAGGGCCACGGCACCCCCAACCCGACCTGGATCCCGGCCGCGAACGCGACCACCCGCCGGATGGCCGAGCTCATCGACGGCGATCCGGGGGGCACCTGGGGCGAGGCGGTGAACATGCCGATGACGGCGCACTTCATCGGCGGGTGCGCGATCGGGTCCTCGGCCTCGGAGGGGGTGATCGACCCCTACCAACGGCTCTACGGCCACCCCGGTCTGCACGTGGTGGACGGGTCGGCGCTCTCGGCCAACCTCGGGGTGAACCCGTCGCTGACGATCACCGCCCAGGCCGAGCGGGCGATGGCGTTCTGGCCGAACAAGGGCGAGACGGATCCGCGCCCGCCGCTGGGGTCGGGCTACGAGCGGATCGCGCCGGTGGCGCCGTGCGCTCCGGTGGTGCCGGCCGACGCTCCGGGTGCGCTGCGGGTGACCCTGCCGGTGCCGACGGTGCCAGCGCGCACCGAACGGGTCTGAGGGGCTCGCAGGAAGCCGGACGGTCCGACGATCGGGGCGCTGAGCTCATCGGGACGCTGCTCACGACATCGGCCGACCGTGTGCGGCAGGCACACGGTCGACGTGCCCAGCACCCACCCGCGCTCGTGCGCGCCCCGCACACAATCCACGGAGCGAGCACGCCGCCCACCCTCGGGCGCGCCCCGCACACGGTCGACGTGCGGGGCAATCGCACCTGCGCTCGTGCGCGGCCCGCACACGGGCCGGGGCTGAGCGCCCACCGCAACGTGCGCGCCAAGCACCCCTGGCATCCACTCGTCGTCCGCTCCCCCCAGCCGTGTGCGTCCCGCAACCCCGACGACCGCTCGTCGCCCTCCATCGATGACCGTGCGCGCGGCGTACACCAGGCCGCCCCTGTCACGCTGCCCCCGTGCCCGGCGACGTGCTGCTCCTGTCCAACTCCCACCCACCCGGAGGAGCCGAGCCGTTCGCGCCTGCCCGCGACCTCCTCGCGCACCACCTCGCCGAGCGCCCCGTGTGGTTCGTCCCCTACGCCCGCGCCGACCACGACGACTACTTCACCTGGGTGCACGACGCCCTCGGGCCACGGATCGACCTGCGGCCGCTGCACCGCGAGGCCGAGCCCGCCGCCACCCTCGCCGACGCGGCCGCGGTGTTCGTCGGCGGCGGCAACACCTTCCGGCTGCTCCACGACGTCCGCCGCCTCGGCCTCCTCGACGCCCTGCACGCGAACCCCGAGTGCCGCTACACCGGCAGCTCCGCGGGCACCAACCTCGCCTGCCCCACCATCCGGACCACCAACGACATGCCGATCCTCGACCCGGGCGGCCTCGACGCCCTCGCGCGCGTCCCGTTCCAGGTCAACCCGCACTACCTCGACCCGGACCCCGCCAGCACCCACCAGGGCGAGACCCGCGAGGAGCGCATCGCCGAGTTCCACGAGGTCGACCCCCTGCCCGTGGTCGGGCTCCGCGAGGGCGCCTGGCTGCACCGCACCGGCGACACCCTGACCCTCGACGGCAACACCGCACGCCTCTTCCGCCGCAACCAGGAGCCGGACGAGCTCGCGGCGGGTACCGACCTGTCGTGGCTGCTGACGATCTCCTCCTGACGAACGTCCGGGTCCGCGGGCGTGCCGAGCTCGTCGACCTCCGGGTCGAGCACGGCCGGATCGCGGAGGTCGGCCCCGGCCTGGACGCATCCCCCGGCACGACGACTCTCGACGGCGGCGCCCGCCCCGTCCTCCCCGGCCTCGTCGAGCCCCACCTGCACCTCGACAAGGCGATGCTCGGCGAGCGCGAGCCCGAGAATCCAATACAGCACGCCGATAGGGGGACCCTCGCGGGCGCCGTCGCGACGACCGCCCGGCTCAAGGAGGGCTTCACACACGACGACGTCGCGGCCCGCGCCGAGGACGTCCTCCGCCGCGCCGTCACCCACGGCACCACCGTCGTGCGCACCCCGGTCGACGTCGACCCCACCGTCGGGCTGACGAGCATCGACGCACTCCTCGAGGTGAAGCAGCGCTGGGCCGGCACCGTCGAGATCCAGGTCGTCGCGTTCCCGCAGGAGGGGCTCGCCGCGCGCCCCGGCACCGACGAGCTGCTCGTCGAGGCGCTGCGCCGCGGCGTGGACGTCGTCGGGGGGTGCAGTTACGCCGAGGACGACGTCGAGGGCTGCCGCGCGCACCTGCGGCGGGTGTTCGACCTGGCCGAGCGCTTCGACGTCCCCGTCGACGTGCACGCCGACTTCGCCCCGGCGCACGCCACCGACCCGCGCCACGCCCTGGCCGGGGACGTCGCCGCCCTGACCCGCGCCCGCGGCTGGGGCGGGCGCACGACGATCGGGCACGTCACCACCCTCGCCGGGTACGCCGACGACGCGCGGCGCCGGCTGGTCGCCGAGCTCGCCGACGCCGGGGTGGGCCTCGTCGTCCTCCCGCCCACCGACCTGTACGTGCAGGGGACCGTGGCCCCGGTCGCCGAGCTGCTCGACGGCGGGGTCGCGACGGCGCTGTCGAGCAACAACGTCCGCAACGCCTTCACCCCGTTCGGCACCGCCGACGTGCTCGACGTCACCCTCCTCGCCGCCCACACCCAGCCGTTCGGCACCCGCGACGGCCTCGACCGCCTCCTTGACCGGGCCACCCGGGGCGCCGCCGCCATGCTCGGCGTGGACGGGGCGAGCGGAGCGACGGGGGTGGGCCGGCGCAGCCACGACCTCGCCCCCGGCTCCCGCGCCGACCTGGTCGTCCTCGACTCCCCGCGTGCCGACCACCACACCGCCCTGCTCGACCGCGCCCCGCGCCGGTACGTCATCAGCGGCGGGCGGGTGGTCGCCAAGACGGCGACGAACACGACGCTGCACGTCCCCTGATCGACAAGCAGGATGGAGGCATGACGAGCGCCCCGTCCCGCCCGAGCACCGCGAACTCCCTCCTCGCCGAGGAGCTCGCGGGAGCGATGCGCGGCACGGTCCGGTTCGACACCGCCACCCGGGCGATGTGGTCGGCGGACTCGTCGAACTACCGCCACGTCCCGCTCGGCGTCGTGCAGCCCGTCGACTCCGACGACGTCGAGCGCGCGGTCGAGGTCACCCGCCGTCACGGGGTCCCGCTGCTGCCCCTGGGCGCCCGGACGAGCATCTGCGGGCAGTCGGTGAACGAGGCCGTCGTCGTCGACTTCCACCGGCACCTCAACCAGGTGCTGGAGATCGACCCGGACGCCCGCACCGCCCGCGTCCAGCCCGGCACCGTCCTCGACGACCTGCGCGACGCGGCACGCCCGTACGGACTGACCTTCGGGCCCGACCCGTCGACCCACAACCGCTGCACGCTCGGCGGGATGATCGGCAACAACGCCTGCGGGTCGCACTCGGTGGCCTGGGGCAAGACCGTCGACAACGTCCGCGCGCTCGACGTCCTGCTCGCCGACGGCACCCGCATGCACGTCGGCGGCGCGATGGACGACGCGGCCATCGACGCCGCCGCGCGCCGTCCCGGCGCCGAGGGGCGGGTGTACGTGGAGCTCAAGGCGCTGCGGGACCGGACCGCCGACATCGTCCGCGCCGACACCCCGGACCTCACCCGCCGGGTCAGCGGCTACAACGTCGACCAGCTGCTGCCCGAGCACGGCTTCGACCTGGCGAAGGCCCTGGTCGGCACCGAGGGCACCTGCGTGACGCTGCTCGAGGCGACGGTGGACCTCGTCGAGTCGCCGCCGGTGCGCGCGCTCGCCGTCCTCGGCTTCGCCGACGCCTACACCGCCGCCGACCACGTCGTCCCCGTCCGCGAGCACGCCCCGCTCACGATCGAGGGGATGGACGTCGGGGTCATCGGCGCGCTGCGCAGCGCCCGCCCCGACGACCGCAGCCACGAGGCGCTGCCGGGCGGCACGGGCTGGCTCTACGTCGAGACCGGCGGCACGACCCGCCAGGAGGCCCACGCCAAGGCCGAGGCGATCGCGAAGGAGATGGCCTGGGCGACGGTGGACTCGAAGGTCGTCAGCGAGCCGAAGGCCATGCGGTCGCTCTGGAAGATCCGCGAGGACGGGTCGGGCATCGTCACCCGCGGGCCCGGCGGCGTCGAGGCGTGGCCGGGCTGGGAGGACGCCGCGGTGCAGCCGGCGAAGTTCGGCAGCTACCTGCGCGAGTTCGACGCGCTGCTCGCGAAGCACGGCCGCAGCGGCGCCTACTACGGCCACTTCGGCGACGGCTGCCTGCACGTGCGGATCGACTTCGACCTGCTCACGACGCCGGGCATGCGCAACTTCCGCAGCTTCCTCGAGGACGCCGCCGACCTCGCCGTCGCGCACGGCGGGTCGCTCTCCGGCGAGCACGGCGACGGCCAGGCCCGCGCCGAGCTGCTCAGCCGGATGTACACGCCGCGGATGCTCGACGCGTTCGCCGACTTCAAGCGCGCCTGGGACCCCGACGGGCGGATGAACCCGCACCGCGTCGTCGATCCGCCGAAGATCGACGACGACGTCCGCGTCTTCCTCGGCCAGCCCACCATCGGCACGCGCACCGAGCTCGACTTCGTCGACGACGGCGTTCCCGACGGCGTCCGGGGCGGGTTCGCCTCCGCGACCCGCCGCTGCATCGGCGTCGCGAAGTGCATCACCGCGTCCGGCGGGGTCATGTGCCCGAGCTACCGGGTGACCGGCGAGGAGAAGCACTCCACCCGCGGGCGCGCCCGCCTGCTGTTCGAGATGGCCTCCGGGCAGGCCGTGCCCGACGGCTGGCGCTCCACCGAGGTCCGCGACGCGCTCGACCTGTGCCTGAGCTGCAAGGGCTGCGCGCGGGACTGCCCAGTCGGGGTCGACATGGCGACCTACAAGACCGAGTTCCTCGCCCAGCACTACGCAGGGCGGGCGAAGGACCGGCCGCGGTCGCACTGGTCGATGGGGTGGCTGCCGGCCTGGTTGCGGATCGCCGGCTCGATCCCGGGTGCCCCCCGGCTGGCGAACGCGCTGGCACGCCGGCCCGCGCTGGCCTCCGTCGCGAAGAAGGCGGGCGGCATCGCTCCGCAGCGCTCCATCCCGGCCCTCGCGCCCCGGCCCCTGCGCCGGCTGCTGGGCGGGACCGACCACTCCGCGCGGGCCGACGTCGAGAAGCGCGTCCTGCTCTGGCCCGACACCTTCACCGAGGCGTTCGACCCCGACCTCGCCCTCGACGCCATCGCGGTGCTCGAGGCGCTGGGCTACCGCGTGGAGCTGCCGTCCTCGGGGGTGTGCTGCGGGCTGACGTGGATCACCACCGGGCAGCTCGGCGCGGCGCGGCGGGTCGTCGGGCGCAGCCTCGAGCGGATCCGGCCGTGGCTCGAGGACGGGGTGCCGATCGTCGGGCTCGAGCCGTCGTGCACCGCGGCGCTGCGCGGCGACTCGCTCAAGGTGCTCGGCCGGGACCACGAGCTGGCCGGGATCGCGTCGGCGTCGATCCGCACGTTCGCCGAGCTGCTCGCGGAGCACACCTCCGAACTCGCCGCGCTGGCGGACGGGACGCGGCGCAAGGCCTTGGTCCAGATCCACTGCCACCAGTACGCCGAGCTGGGGACCGACTCCGACCGCGCCGTCCTCTCCGCGCTCGGCGTCGAGGCCGAGGTCCTCGACGAGGGCTGCTGCGGGCTGGCGGGCAACTTCGGTTTCGAGGACGGGCACTACGAGGTCTCGACGGCGTGCGCGGAGCGGGGCCTCATGCCCGCGGTGCGCGAGGCGTCGTCGGACACCGCGGTGCTCGCCGACGGATACTCGTGCCGCACCCAGATCCGCCAGCTCGACAACGGCGGCCACGAGCCGACCCACCTCGCGAGCATCGCGGCCCGGGCGTTGGGCCTCCGGCCCCGTGCGTGCGTTTCCGTGCCAGAACACGGAAACGCACGCACAAGCGGGTGACCGCCAAGCCGGGCGTCCTGCGCTGGCTCGCCTACGCGTTCGGCGCCCGGCTCCCGGTGGTCTACGGCGACTGGGTGCTGCACGACCTCACCGCGCGGACGTGGTTCCTGCGCCAGCTCGCACGCACCGCGGTCCAGTGCGTCCCCGCCGCGCTGCTCGCGCTCCTGCCGGGGCCGGGCTGGCTGCGGGTGGCGCTGCCGTGCTTCGTGCTCTTCTCGGCGCTGTTCATGTCGGCGATCTTCTCGCCGATGATCCGCGAGAAGCGGCTCTACCAGCACGGGTTCCTGCCCGAGATCGTCCTCGGCCGTCAGGAGGAGTGACCGGCGGCGCGGCGGACCGGCTCGTCGACCAGCGGGACGCCCGCCTGCAGCCGCCCGAGCTTCGCGTCCAGCTGAGCCGAACGCCGTCGGAGCGAGCGGCACTCCCGCTGCTTCTATGCGTACGAACGGTCCGCTCGCTCCGCGGCGTCGGGGGCCGTCAGCCCGCGAACGCCACTGCCCCGGGGTCCGGAGGGCACACCGTGCCGTCCGCCGGCGGATGCGCGGGGTCCAGGAGGTAGGCCGCGGCGGCGTCCTCGGCGCAGTGGCTGGGCAGGTCGAGGGTGGTGTGGCCGAACCCGTCCACGACGAGGACCCGCGCCGCCGACAGCTCGGCGGCGGTCGCGCGGGCGTTCGGGAGCGGGGTGTCGGAATCCTCGCGGGCGTTCACGACGAGGGCCGGCGCGTGCAGCGGGGCGTTCCACGGGCCGAGGTAGCGGTCGGGGTCGACGGCGGGCCAGTCGACGCACGGCGCAGTGTTCAGCGCCGTCGGGACACCGAAGAGCGGGTGGGCGGCCTGCTCGGCGGGCAGCAGCGCGTCGATCTGCGTGGCGCTCGGGGTGACGACATCGGTGCACTGCACGGCGAGGAACGCAGTCGAGTGCGCGGGGGCGCCCGCGGCCCGGTCGGGCACCACCGGGCCGGGCGGCACGCCGGCCGGGGCGCGCGCGGCGACGGTGCGCGCGAGCGAGGACAGCCGCCCGCCGGACTCCAGCGCCGTCGCGACGCGGTCCGCGAGGTCGGCCGACCCGCCCGCGCGGGTCGCGGCCGCGGTCACCGAGTCGAACCGGGCGCGCGGATCGGCGCCGGGCGGTGCGGCGAGGGCGCACCCGGCCGGCCCCGCCGCCGAGCACGCCCTCAGGAACGCCTGCACGGACGCGTCACGGTCGCCCGCCACCCCGGCGCGGACGTCGACCGGTCGGGTCGGGTCGGCGGGGCCCGCGTTGGCGGCGAGGTCGAGCGCGCCGTCGACGACCAGGGCGCGCAGGTGGTCTCCGAACAGGTTCGCGTAGGTGGCGCCGAGGACGGTGCCGTAGGAGTAGCCGTAGACGCTGAGCTCGGGCTCGCCGAGGGCCTGGCGCACCAGGTCGAGGTCGCGCGCGGCGTTCGCGGTGGACAGGTGGCGCAGCAGCTCGCCCGACGCGGCGGCGCACGCCTGCCCGGCCGCACGGGCCGACGTCCAGAACCCGCCCGGATCGGCGAGCGGAGAGCCGGCGGGGAGCACCGGCTGCCCGTCGAACGCCCCGCAGCGCACCGGGGTGCTCTGGCCGACCCCGCGCGGGTCGACGGCCAGGACGTCCATCCGGGCGCGGAGCCCGGCGAAGCGGGTCGAGAGCCGGCGCAGGCTCGAGGTCCCCGGGGTGCCGGGGCCGCCGTAGTTCACCGCGACGGTGCCGATCCGGTGCGCCGGATCGAGGGCGGGCAGCCGGACCATCCCGAGCGCGATCGTCGGCCCGGTCGGGTTCCGGTAGTCGAGGGGGACGGGCACCGTCGCGCACTGGAACCCGCTGCCGCAGGAATGCCAGTCGATCCGCGGCACCGCCGCGCCGTTGGTGCCCAGCACCGCGCCCGGCGACGACCCCCCGACTCCCGACGACGGCGTCGTCGGCCCGGCGCACGCCGCCACCAGCAGCAGGAGCACCAGGGAGGTGCGCTTCGCGCGTGTGAGCACTTTCAGGGGTTATAGCACCGGAAAGTGCTCACGTGCGCGCAGCGCACCTATGCGAGGTTCCGCAACAACGGCCACGCCTGGGCCCACGGCTCGCGCGGCGTGCACAGCGCGAGCGAGACC
>NZ_DASXJD010000010.1:0-17911 GCF_036497585.1 Actinomycetospora sp.
CGGACGGAGATCGGCCAGCGTCTTCTGGGTCGCCCCGGCCGTCCCCGTGAGGTCGTCGAGCGTCTTCTGCGCGGCCGCCAGGGTGGAGGGGAGCTCGTCCAGCGTCGCCCGCAGCTGCTGCTCGTTCGCCGCCGTGGTGCCGAGCAGGTTGGTGGCCGAGCCGACGGTGTTGTCCAGGGTCTTGCCCTGGTCCGCCGCGAGCCCGTTCGTCACCGGCTGGACCTGGTCGATCACCTGGCCGAGCAGCTGGTTCTGCCTGCCGAGCGAGGAGGCCAGCGCCGACGTGTCACCGAACGCGGGCTGCAGCTCGCGGATGATGTCCTGCACGTTCTGGCCGCGACCGGCGACCCCGCCGCCGAGCGTGGTGAGGATCGACGAGAGGCCGGCCGCCGTCGGGTCGTTCAGAGCCTGGACGATGTCCTGGTAGTCCTCGGCGAAGCTCGTCTGCTTCACCGGGAGCGTCTGGCCCGGCTGCAGGATGGGCGCGGAGGCGCTGCCGGGGTTCAGGTCGACGTACTTCTCGCCGATGAGGGAGAGCTGACGGATCGTCGCGGTGGCGTCGGTGTGCAGCGGAAGCGCCTTCTGCTGCAGGTTCATCGGCACGAGCGCGACCTTGCGGTCCGGGTCGACCGTCGGCGTGCCGGTCGTCCCGACCTCGACGCCGCCGATCTTGACCTCGGCCTGGCTGGTCATCGCCCCGATGTTCGCGAACTCCGCGACGACCGTCTGGCCCTCGCTCTGCGTCGCCGTGAGGCTCGTCGTCGCGGCCGTCGCCCCGAGGAGGGCGACCAGCGCGAGGAACAGGATGTGGATCTTGCCGATTCCGCTGAACGGGTTCGGCCCGGAGGTGACCCGTGGGGACGACCCGGCCATCAGTTCAGCCCTCCGATTCCCGCCGCGACGGGGTTGGCCGCGGCTCCCGTGCCCCCGGCGCCGCCCTGCTGGACCGGGTCGCAGGTCCGCGAGACCGGCTTCGCGAAGAGCCCTCCCGGGTTGACCGGGGTGTCGTCGACGCTCTCCGGTCCGACCCGGATCGGGACGTGGACGTACTGACCGTTCGCGTCGTAGTAGGCCGCCGCGGAGCCCCAGTTCGACAGGAAGCCGACCAGGCACGGCGTGAACGGCTGGAGGTCCTTGAGGGTCGGCGTGAGCTTGCCGAACGTGTCTCCGACCTTCGGCAGCGTCACGTCCCCGGCGTCCAGCAGCCCCGGCGTCTCGTCGAGCAACTGCGAGGCCGCCTCGAGGGTGGGCTTGAGCTGGGCGATCGTCGGGCGGAGGTCACGCAGCACCGGCGCGAGGTGGCTCGCCACCGAGGGCAGCTTGTCGGTCGTGGTCTTCGCGTCCTGCAGCAGCGGCACCGCCGCGTCGGTGGCCCCCGGGACCTTGCCCAGCGTCGACCGGGCCTGGTCCAGCGTCGGCGGCAGCTTGTGGAGCACCTGACGCAGCGCGTCGCGCTGCTGCGCCGTGTCGTGGGTGCTCACCGAGAGGTCGTTGACGATCCCGGAGATGTCCTGGTCGTGGGCGCCGGCCCGGGTCACCAGGTCGTTGGTGTCGGTCACCAGCTGGTTGATCGCCGGCTCGTCGATCGCCACCCCGCGCAGCACGTTGCCGATCGCGGTGAACGCGGGTCCGGCGGTGGCCAGCGTGGCGTTCAGGTCCTGCTCGTGACCGGCCAGCGTGGTCTGCAGCTGCTGGATCACCGGACCGAGCCGGCTCCGGGTGGCCGGATCGAGGCCTCCGAGCACGTCGGAGAGCTCCATCGGCTGCGGCATGGTGCCCTCGATCCGGCCCCCGTCGGGGATCGCCGGGTTCTGGGGCGGCCCGTCGTTGACCTGGATGAGGCGCTCACCGACCGCCGCGCTCCACTGCACGAAGACGACCGCGCCGGTGTGGAGCGGGGCGGCGGACTTGTCCATCCCGATCGTGAGCTCCGCGCCCTGGCCCTCGGGAACGAGTTTGACCACTTTGCCTTCGTGGAACCCGTTCACTAAAATCGGCGCACCCTCGATGATGTTGGGGTTGCCAGCCGGGAGGAAGGCCGTCGCCGTGTACTGGGAGGGCGTCGTGATGAGGACGATGCCCCCTACGACGAGCAGAAGTATGATCACCCCCGCGAGGATGCGGGCGGGTGTGAAACGCATGGTGGCTAGTCCATTCCGAGGGGTCCGGCCGACTCTCCGGCGAGGAACTGCTTGACGAACGGGTCTTCGTTCTCGAAGGCTTCCTTGGCCGGGCCGTAGTGGACGACCTCGCCCTGCCAGATCAGGCCGATGTAGTCACTGACCTTGCGGGCCGTGGCCATGTCGTGGGTGACCAGCAGGTACGTGCCACCGTGCTTCGAGTGGACGTCCAGGATGATGTCGCAGAGCAGGCTCGTTCGAACGGGGTCGAGCCCGGAGTCCGGCTCGTCGAAGATGACGAACTCGGGGTCCATGACCATGGCCCGGGCGAAGCCGGCGCGCTTCTTCATACCGCCGGAGATCTCGTTCGGGGCCTTGTGCGCGGAATGCCCGAGACCCACTTCCTCGAGCAGCCGCATCACCTTCTCCTCGATCTCCTTCTCCGACATCTTCGTGTGGGTCCGGAGCGGGAACGCGGTGTTGTCGTAGAGATTCATGGAACCGAAGAGCGCGCCGTCCTGCCAGCACACGCCGAACCGGGTGCGCATGGAGTAACGCTCGTCCTCGGTCATCGCCCAGATGTCGTCACCGTCGACCAGGACCTCGCCGGTGTCCGGCTCGAGCAGGCCCACGAGGTGCTTGATCAGCACGCTCTTCCCGGTGCCCGAGGGCCCCAGGACCGTCGTGATCGCATCGTCGGCGAAGTCGAAGTTGATGTTCTTCATGACCTTCGACGACCCGAACGACTTCGACAGGTTGTGCACCTGCAGCTTGCTCGCGACCGTCATCCCGCTGCCGCTCGGCTGCTGCCCCTCACCCCGTGGCGCCTCGGTGGTCGCGTTCATGGGGATGGGCTCGGTTTCCGACATGGGTGGCCTCCGGACTGCCTTTCCCCGTCAAACGACGGGGGACGACGAAAGTTACGCAAGAAATTGAAGGTCGGGACGCGGCTCGTGACCCCGACCGGATACAGGAAGAACTCGGACCCAGGGCCCTGCGGAGGGCCCTGGGTCCGAGTTCGGTCGTTTCGGGTCCTGGTGCGGGAACGGATCAGTTCGAGATGGGTGCGTTCACGTCGATGCCCCAGAAGAACAGCGTCCCCAGCGCCCCGATCACCGATATGAGCACCATGTTGAGGATCATCGATTTCGCCGTCGCCTGACCCACCCCTACTGGTCCACCGCCGGCGTGATAACCGTAGTACAGGCCCACCCCGCAGATCACCAACGATTCCACCATCACTTTCGTCAGTGAGGCGAAGAGATCGTACGGGCTCTGGTAGAGCCAGAAGATGTAGAAGTATCCGCCCGGCGAGACCTCGCCGATGTTGACGACCGTCATGAGGTACTGGCCGAGGTAGAGCATGCCGAGCCCGGTCGCCCACAGGAACGGGAAAGCGATGAGGGCGGACATGATGCGGGTACCGACCAGGTAGCTCTTCGACTTGACGCCCATGACCTCCATGGCGTCGATCTCGTCCGAGATCCGCATCGACCCGATCTCGGCGACGTAGCCGCAGCCGACCTTCGCCGCGAGGATCCAGCCCCACATGTAGACCGAGCACTCACGCAGCCCGCAGTAGGCGTTGAACACGCCGGAGTAGAGCGGCGCCCCGATCTGCTTGAGCACGTACCCAGCCTCGAGCCCGCACTCGAGGCCCATGATGAACATCATCATCCACAGCACCAGGGCGCTTCCGATGATGAGGAGCCCGAGCTGCCGGAACATCTCCGGGATGTAGCGCCGGACCATGTCCGGGAAGTCCCGGATCGTGCCCTGGACGAACACACCGATTTCGCCGGCGGTGTAGAGGCCGGTGCGGACCTTCTCCCCGAGGGTCGAGAAGCTGACGTAGATCGGTTGGGGCTTGGGCGCCTTCATCGGCGCCTTCGAGTCCCCGAGCTGCTTGGTGTCGTCGTCGACGGACATCCAGGGGCCCCTTACTTGAAGACGTAGAGCGACGGGCTGAGGCCGAGCAGCATGCTGGTGAAGACGAAGTTCACGATCCACACGCCGGCGAAGGCGATGACCACGGACTGGTTCACCGCGCGACCCACGCCGATGGAGCCGCCCTTGACGTTGAGCCCCATGTAGCAGGACACGACACCGATCACGAGACCGAAGCACGCGGCCTTGGCCAGGCTGCCGATCACGTCGGGGACGTTGAGCAGGTCGTAGAGGCTCGCGGTGTAGGCGGGGAGGTCCGCGCCGAACACCGGGCCCGCCGCGAGGTAACCGCTGATCAGACCCATGATCAGGGCCATCACGTCGAAGATCGCGGTCATGAAGGTGATCGCCAGCACCCGCGGGATGATCAGCGCCCGGATCGGGTCGACGCCGAGGACCTCCATGGCGTCGAGCTCCTCGCGGATCTTGCGGGCACCCAGGTCGGCGGTGACCGCGGTACCGACCACGCCGGCGACCACCATGCCGTCGATGAACGGCGCGAACTCGCGGATGCTCGCGAACTGGAAGAACGATCCCAGCCGGGAAGGGATGCCGAAGATGTGGAAGATCGCGCCGCCGGACAGGCCCGGCGCGCCGAAGCCGAACGCGAAGGTGGCCACGGCCATCGGGAACCAGCACAGCTTCAGCGCGCTGTAGCACTGGTCGCGGGTGTCCGCCCAGTAGCCGTACGGCTGCCGGATCGCCATCCCGAACACGCGGAAGCCGAGGCGGAAGATCTCGCCGACCGTGACGAGCGGTTCACCGGCTTTGCCGAGCCACTTCGGCGGGGTCAGCGTCCTGCTGCGCTCCCGGGTGTCGGGGATCGATCCCGCGGTCCCGGGCGCCGAGCCGCCTTCCAGCCTGCTCGTGTCGGTGCTCACCGGGCTTCCTCCCTTCACCGGACCCACGCAGACGCTGTGCGGATCGATGCTGCGGTCAACGTGGCGGTGACGCGGTCGTCACGGGCTCCCTGCCGAAGGAGGCACGGAACTCTGCCCCCCGGGGGGGTGTCGGCCGGCGACGTGGTGGCCGATGGGCGGTCGCGACCCGGTCGCGTCGTGTTACCGCGCTCACGAGCCATCGGGTCCCCCATGTTTGTATCGAGTGGAGCAGCGGGCATCAGCCGCCGGGAGGACATTGGGCCTCCGTTGGGGGTCACGGGCCCGCGAACGTCCCCCGGCACGAGGTCTCGCGCTCCGTGCATGTGCCGATTCTGTCCGTGATCGGACGCCTCAGCACTCGGCAGCTGGGGGTGCTGCACCCCCCATCCGGGGGGAACCCGGCGTGGCGTTGCCCTCGTGGTTCAGCCGGGGAAGGCGAGCGAGAACCCGATCCACGTCAGGGCCAGGCCACCGAGGACCCCGACGGCGACTCCCGCGCCGGTCAGGCGCGCCGCGCCCCTGCGGCCGGCGACGTGGCGGCGGTAGGAAGCCCGCGCGCCGAGGAAGCCGAACCAGCAGATGGCGGCCACCACGATGCCGACCGCGGACCGTGCCCAGCACGGCGCGCCCGGATCACTGACCAGCCCCGTGACGACGTCGTGCACGTCGGGCACCTCCTCCGTCCATCGCCGGGTCGGCCGGGCCCGATGCCGGGGCCGTGCCCGCCGGTACCGAGACGCTGAGGCGGATGCCCCCCAGCCCGGGAGCCGTGGAGATCCACAGCCGCCCACCCGCCCGGCTCGCCTCGAGGGCGAGACTGCGTAGCCCGTAGGCCTCGCCGCCGAGGTCGTTCAGCGCGCAGCGCAGCTCGTGCTCATCGCCGGTTCCGTCGTCGTCCACGTCGACCTTCCACCACCGCTGACCGCGGCGGACGGTCACCAGGGCGCGGGTCGCGACGGCGTGCTTGCGGGCGTTGGCGAGCCCTTCCCGCACCGTGCGCACCGCGACGTCGCGAGCGGCCCCGAGCGGCTCCGGTCCGGTCCCGGTGGTGACCAGGCGGGTCGGCTCGGGGACCAGCCGGCCGCGCGCGCAGCACGCTCGCAGCGCGTCGACGAGGGGGAGCTCCGGATCGCCGGGATCGTCCTCCCGGCTCAGTTCGGTGAGGACCCGGCGCATCTGGTCGTACGACTCGTCGATGCGCAGGGCGACCCGCTCCGCGAGCTCCCGCGCGACCGGCGACAGGTCGGCGGTCTCCACCAGCTCCACCAGGTCGTACCCGGCTGCGATGAGCGCCTGGATCGCGCCGTCGTGCAGGTCCCCGGCGAGCCGGCGCATGCGGGCCCGTGGTGACGACCGTTCCGTCGCCGGGGAGGCGCCGCGGTCGGCCGCTGCGCCGCCGCTGCCCAGGACCTCGAGCGCCGCCCGCAGCGCCGTGCCCGGAGCCTCCGGAGCGGGCGGGACACCGATGGCGGCCGGCCCGCGATCGCCGGCACCGGGGCGCGGTGACGATGCGGTCTCCATGGCTGCCTCCCGGCGTCCCCGGCCCATCCTGTGTCCGGCCTCACTGCTCCAACGGTCCGCCCCTTCCGGCGTTACGACACCTCCGGCGCGGAGGGGCGGTGGTGGTCACGGAGAAGACCCAGCTCGACGGCCCGGACCACGGTCTCGGCCCGGCGGCGCGTGCCCAGCTTGCGCATGACGCGGGCGAGGTACTCCTTGACCGTGTAGTGGCTCAGGTACAGCTCCGCCCCGATCTGGCGGTTGGTCAGGCCTCGCGCGACCGCGCCCAGGATCGCGATCTCCTGGACGGTCAGCGCCCCGTCCTCGGACGCGCCCAGGGCCTGGGCCACCCGACCGTCCACCACCACGTCACCGGCGGCCACCGCCCCCAGGCGCGCGACCAGCTCGGCCGAACCGGTGTCCTTGAGCAGGAAGCCCCGGGCCCCGGCCCGCAGCGCGTCGGAGGCCGCCGACCGGTCCGCGTAGCTGGTCAGGACGGCCACCGACGCCCGCGAGCCGAGGGTCCGCACGGCCTCGACCACCGTCAGCCCCGAGTGCCTGCCCAGGCTGAGATCGACCACGACGACGTCGACGTCGGTGCTCGCCAGGTGCCGCAGTGCCGGCTCCGGGTCGGTGAAGGCGCCCGAGACGGTCCAGCCGGCCCGTTCGAGGGCACGGCGCAGGCCGTCGAGCACCAGCTCATGGTCGTCGACGAGGACGACCGACGGCATCTCGGCCATGGTCGCGTCCCACCTCCCGACCCTCGCGGCCCGGACCGCGATCGTCACACGCCTCCGCGACCAGCCTGGCCGACCCCACCAGCACGCTCCTCTCCCGGACGAGGGTGATCGCTGCCTCCAATGGCTCGTGACCTGCCACAAGGGGCCCATCCGCCGCTAGCTTCCCGCCCGCCGGCGCGAGGCGCCGAGCCCCCCGTCGCCGCGAGGAAGAGGAAGCTCGATGCGCATCTCCGCAGCCGTCGTCCGGGAGCCGGAGGGCACGTTCACGATCGAGGACGTCGAGCTCGACGCCCCGGGGCCCGGCGAGGTCCTGGTGGAGATCCACTCCGTGGGCATGTGCCACACCGACATCGGCGTGCGGAACCAGTGGCTGCCGATGCCGCTCCCCGCCGTCCTGGGGCACGAAGGGGCCGGGGTGGTCTCGGCGGTGGGCGACGGCGTGACCGCGGTGGCTCCCGGGGACAAGGTCGTCCTGACGTTCAACTCCTGTGGCGAGTGCGCGATGTGCCGCGGCGGTGAGCCCGCCTACTGCCTGGACTTCCTCGCCCACAACTTCGCGGGCGGCCGTCCCGACGGCAGCAACGCCCTGCATGCGGACGGCGCCCTGCACGGCAACTTCTTCGGGCAGTCCTCCTTCGCCAGCCACGCCATCGCCACCGAGCGCAACGTGGTCAAGCTCGGAGCCGACGCCGACCTCCGGATGGTGGGCCCGCTGGGGTGCGGGCTGCTCACCGGTGCGGGCACGGTGTTCAACACCTTCGCCCCCACCCCCGAGCAGACGGTCGCCGTGTTCGGCTCCGGCGCGGTCGGGCTGGCCGCGGTGATGGCCGCGAAGGTCCTCGGCTGCCGCACGATCGTCGCCGTCGACCGTGTGCCATCCCGCCTCGAGCTCGCGCGCGAGCTGGGCGCCACCCACACCGTCGACACCAGCCAGGTCGAGGACGTCCCGGCCGCGGTCCGGGAGGCCACCGGGATGGGTGCGGACTTCGCCGTCGACACCACCGCGGTGCCCGCGGTGATGCGGGCCAGCGTGTCGAGCCTCGCCCCCCGCGGCACCGCGGGCCTGCTCGGGCTCGGTCTTCCGGGCACCGAGCTCTCCATCGACATGCTCGAGCTCGCCGTGCCGGGCCGGAAGGTCGTCGGGGTCATCGAGGGCGACGCCGACCCGCACTCGATGATCCCGCACCTGGTCGAGCTGCAGGCCGAAGGGCGGTTCCCCTTCGAGAAGCTGGTGAAGGTCTACCCCTTCGACCAGATCAACCAGGCGGTGGACGACTCGGAGTCCGGCGCCACCCTCAAGCCGGTGCTCACGCTGGTGTGACCGCGGGCCGCGGCGGGGCGGGACCGCCCCACCGCACCGCGCTCAGCCGCGAGGCGTGTACCTCACCGGCACGTGGGTCGGGCCCGAGATGAAGTTCGAGGCGAGCCAGGTCGGCTCGCCGGCGAGCTCGAGGTCCGCCGGGCATCGGTCCTGCAGGGTGTCTCCCTGCCTCCTTCGCGGTACTGCCGGGGCGCCGGGGGGGGTCTCCCCGCCCGGCGCCCGTCGCACCGTCAGGGCGCGCTGACCTCGCTCGGGTCGAGGTAGATCGACTGGAGCTCCTGGTAGGCGGCCAGGCCCTCGGGGCCGAGCTCGCGGCCCATGCCGCTGGCCTTGACCCCACCGAAGGGCGCGGTCGGGTCGGGCAGGTAGGCGTTGATGCCGATCGAGCCGGTGCGCACCCGCGCGGCCACGTTCCGGCCGCGGGCCGGGTCCGAGGTCCAGACCGACCCACCGAGGCCGAAGTCGGAGTCGTTGGCGATGCGCACCGCGTCGTCGTCGTTCTCGTAGGGGATGACCGTCAGGACCGGCCCGAAGATCTCCTCCTGCGCGATGGTCGCGTTGTTGTCCAGGCCCGCGAACACCGTCGGCGACACGAACCAGCCGTGGTCGAACTGCTCGGGACGCTTGCCGCCGGCGGCGATCTTGCCGCCCTCGGAGACGCCCTTGGCGATGTAGCCCTCGACGCGGTCGCGCTGCGCCGAACTGGCCATCGGGCCGATCTGGGTGGCCGGGTCGAGGGCGTCACCGACGCTGACGCCGCCCGCGAGCGCGGAGAAGATCTGCACGATCTCGTCGTAGCGGTTCTTCGGCGCCAGGATCCGGGTGCCGACGAAGCAGGTCTGGCCGTTGTTGAGCAGGGTCGCGGAGAACAGCTGCTCCATGCTCTGGGACAGGTCGGCGTCGTCGAGCACGATGCTCGCCGACTTCCCGCCGAGCTCGAGGGTCACGGGCCGCAGCAGCCGCCCGCAGGTCTCGGCGATCGAGCGGCCCGCGGCCGTCGACCCGGTGAAAGCGACCTTGTCGATGCGCGGGTGGGAGACCAGGTAGGCACCCAGCTCGCGGCCGCCGGGGACGAAGTTGAGGACGCCGGCCGGGACGCCGGCCTCCTCCACGGCCTCGGCGAGCAGGAAGGTGTCGAGGACCGTCTCCGGGGACGGCTTGACGACCATGGCGCAGCCCGCGGCCAGGGCCGGAGCGATCTTGAAGAACGCGAGCGACTGCGGGAAGTTCCACGGCACGATCGCGCCGACCACGCCGATCGGCTTGCGCTGGACGAGGGTCCGGCCGCCCATCAGGCCGGCACGCTCCTCGGAGAACGACGCCTCGCGCGCCAGGCCCGCGTAGTAGCGGAGCAGCACGCTGGGGAAACCGGCCTCGAACTGGGACGAGATGGCGACCGGCATGCCGTTCTGGGAGCTGACCCGGCGGGCCATCTCCTCGGAGCGGGAGTCGAGCGCGTCGGCGAGCCGCTCCATGACCTCGGCCCGGCGGGCGGGCTCCCAGTGCGCCCAGCCCGACGGGTCGTCGAAGGCCCGGCGGGCGCCGTCGACGGCGGCGTCGACGTCGGCCTCGATGGCCTCGGGGACGGAGCCCAGCGGCTCCTCCGTGGACGCCGACACGACCTTGATCGTGCCGGAGCCCTGCGGGGCGACCCACTGGCCGCCGATGAAGAACGAGTCGTACTGAAGGCTCATGCTCGGAGCATGTCCCGCTGTGACCGGCGTGACTGTCCGGATTCCGGACACCCTCGTCCGCTCCGGGTGACGGACCCGCTCAGAGCGTGATGTGCAGGGCCCGCAGCCGGGCATAGAGCGTGCTGCGGCTGATGCCGAGCCGGCGGGCGGCGCGCAGCTTGTTCCCGTCGCACACCCGCAGGGCCGCCTCGATGGCCTCGCGCTCGGCGCGGGCGAGCTCGCCCGCGGACTCCCCTGTGACCGGCGGCCGTCGGTAGGCCTCGGGGAGGTCGCGCACGGTCAGGTCGCCCGCCGAGCGCCTGGCCGCGGTCTCGGCGACCACCCCGGCGAGCTCGCGCAGGTTGCCGGGCCAGCGGTGGGTGGCCAACAGATCGAGGGCCTCCGTCGTGAACCGGACGCTGTCTGCCGCACCGAGCCCGGCCAGCATGGTCCCGACCAGGGCCGGGATCTCGTCGGTCCGCGTGCGCAGCGGCCGGATCTCCTCCCGGCGCCCGCAGTCCGCGGCGAGGGCGGCCACCTCGCCGGTCAGGTCCTCGACCGGGCACGAGGTCAGCACGACCCGCGTGTGGGGCCCGGCCAGCAGGCGCCGCAGCCGGGACGCGGTGGACGCCAGCAACAGGTGCACGTCCTCGACGACGGTGACCTCGCCGGGGGTGCCGATCGACCGCGACGCGACCGCCAACCACGAGTGCTCGGTGGCCGGGGTGAGGTCGGCGGCCTCGAGGACGGTGACCGGGTCGTCGCCGAGCGTCGCCCGCATCGCGGTGGTGCGCCCGGTCCCGGGCTCCCCCGCGACCACGACCGCGTCGGCCAGGCCGGTCCGCGGGCTGGGCAGCCGCAGCGTCCGCGACCACCGCGCCCGGTCCGGCGGCGCGTCTGCGCACGGCCGCAGGTGCAGGACCGCGCCGCCGCCCACGACAGCGTCCCGGCCCACCCGGGTCCGGCCCCCGGACAGCTCGACGAGGCCGTCCGTCAGTGACCACGAGCCGGCGACCAGGTCACGCAGCAGCTCGTGCTCCGCGGCGTCGAGCAGATCGGTCGCCGTGCGGTTGGCCAGCACCAGGTCGTGCCCCAGGGCGATCACCGGCCCCGAGCCGGCGGCGGCGCGGAACGCCGCCAGGAGCCCCCGGGCGCCGGCGCCTCCCGTCTCCACCAGCGCCTCCTCGATCTCCCGGACGACCCGCCGGACGAACGGCGCCAGCATCGCCGGGTTCTCCCCCGCCGGTCCGGTCACGTCCAGGACGCCGGTGAGTTCGCCGGTCAACGGATGGACGATCGGGTGGCCGTAGCAGGAGAAGCGACGCAGGCTCTCGAGGTAGTGGTCACCGGCCTCCACCACGAGGCCCTCACGGGTGGTGTGCACGGTGGCGATCGCGTTGGTGCCCGTGGTGCTCTCCGCGAACTCGCGACCGTGCACGGCGCCCGCGGCCTCGAACAGGCCGCGCAGGTCCCGGCGCCCGAAACGCATCGCCGTGACGCGGGCCTGCGCGTCGGTGAGGATCGCCGCGACCGGGGTGTCGGCGAGATCGCGCTCCATGGCGTCGAGCACGGGGCCGGCGGCGACGACCAGGCGGCCGGCCGGGTCGGTCTCGGCCACGGCGAACCCGTCGCCGGGCTCGAGCCCCGGATCGAGCCCGCTCTCGGTGCACCGGTCCCACGACTGCGCGATCGCCGCGCGCCGTCCGGTCCGGGTCTTCGTCGTCCCGCTCCGGGCGAGCGCGGTCACCGAGCTTCCCCCACGTCCGCCAGGACCGGGCGGTCATCGGTGGCCGAGAGTGTCGCGAGGTGCGTCCTCACCGCCCGGACCTCGTCGGCGAAGCCGCGGCGGCGGGCCGCCAGCTCCTCCTCGGCAGCGCCCTCGGCGCCGTCCTCGGCGTCCGTCGCGCCGAGCAGGTCGCGGTGGCGGGCGAGCCGCAGCGCCGTCGAGAGCATCTCCGTCGACACCGACTCCCGGCTCGCGAGCCGGCGCTGCATCGCCTGCTGCTGCGCCACCCGCAGGCACCAGGACAGGAACTCCTTCTCCACGATCGCGACGCCGGGCTCGACGGCGGCCAGCTCGTCGGCGACCACCGCATAGGCCTCGAGGAAGGGGCGCAGGGTCAGGTGCGCGATGCGCAGGTCGGTCCGGCCCAGCAGCTCCGCGGCCTCCGCCGGCGTGACCTCGTCGATCGGCGGGCCGCCCGGTGCGGCGATGAGACCGACCTCCGTGGCGACCTCGCCGACGAAACGGTCCCGGTCGGAGAAGAAGAAGTCGAACTTGAGCAGCTCCCGCAGCCGCAGGGCCTCCTTGGCCAAGGTCCCGCCCGACCCGTCGTCGGCCGCCACCGCCTGGAGCGCCAGCTCGACGACCCCGCGGGTGAGCAGGGCGTGGACCGCCGAGTTGCGGTAGACCGCCGCCACGAGGTGGCGGTCCGGGGCGATCCCCCAGACGGTTTCCCGGCCGCCCGCGTACCCGACGAGGACCCCGGAGGCGTCGAGCTCCCCGAGGGCTCGCCGCACGGTGCCGCGATCGGTGAGATCGGCGCCCCCGGCCATGGCCCAGCCCCGCTCCTCGAGGTGGCGGGCCAGCGGGTGGACGGTGGCCACGGTCTCGTCGAGGGTGAGGGCCCGGTCGGCGGCGAGCAGGGCGACGCACACCGCCGCGGTCGGGGTCACCGGGGTCGCCCGGTTGATGCGGTGGCAGACGTCGAGCGCGATGCGTTCGACCTCGTGGCCGGCGGTCGCGTCGGCGGCCCGCAGCTCGGCGAGCCTCTCCCGGAGCCCGAACGGTTCGCCGACGTCGATGTAGATGCTGCCCAGCCGGCGGCGCAGCCCGCGGACATACCCGGCGAACCACCGGACGTCCTCCGGCGCCTTGGCGCCGCCGCCCACCTCGTCGGCCATCCGCCCGACCTCGTGCGCCGGCAGCTGGTCGTAGACGATCGAGATCGGGACGACCAGCGCCTCGCGGGTGTCGGCGGCCTCGACCGCGTCGGTGACGTAGCGCAGCAGCCCGTAGCGCGGCGGGCGGAGCTTGCCCGTCCGCGAGCGCCCGCCCTCGATCGACCAGATGAGGTTCGAGCCGTCACCGACGAGGCGCCCCACGAAACGGCGCAGCGCCAGCCGGTACACCGGGGTCCCGGTGGTCGCGCGGCGGACGTGGACGATGCCCGTCCGTCGGGCGACGGTGCCCAGCGGGAAGAAGTCGAGGTTGGCGCCCGCCAGGCCGAAGCACGGCGAGATGCCCGCGGCGTCCAGCGCCGCCGGGAAGGCCCACTCGTCGAGGTAGGAGCGGTGCGAGATCAGGAAGATCAGCGAGTGCTCCCGGTCCAGCTCGCGGAGCCGGTCCAGACCCTCCTGATCCGGCACGACGTCGTAGCCCCGCAGCATCCACCGGCCCAGTCGGGACCAGGCGTCGCCGATCCAGCGGTCGTGCCGGGCCGCCATCTCGCGCAGCCCTTCGGTGGCCTCCTCGAGCACCTCGTCCCGGGTGCGCCCGAGTTCGGTCGCCAGTGCCTCGACCTCGGTGAGGAAGTCGGGGTCGGACCGGATCGCCGCCACCTCGGGGGTGTCGACGCGGGGCAGGGCCTCGTGGGCGGTGCGGGCCGCGCTGCGGCTCGCCCCTCGGGCACTCGACGCCGTGCGGCTCAGGGTCCGGGTGATCGTGCGGGGCACCTCGTCGAGCTCCACGGCGTTCTCCCTCTCAGCGGTGATCGGGCAGCGTACGCACCGCCGCGGACGGCCACTCCTCGAGCGTGTCGACGTAGAGCGCGCGCACCTCCTCGACGGCGGTGTCGATGTCGGTCGAGGTCCACCCGTCCGTCGGGATCGGCGGGTGGACGTGGACCTGGACGGTCCCGGCATGGGCGATCGAGGCGTCGCGCCACATCAGCTCACCCGCGTTGCGGATGACCACCGGGACGAGCGGGACCCCGGCGGCGGCCGCGAGGTGGAAGGCGCCCTTCTTGAACGGACCCACCGACGGTGTCCGCGACCGGGTGCCCTCCGGCGCCATGACCACCGACGTCCCGGAGCGCAGTCGCTCCACGGCGCCGTCGAGAGCCGCACGGCCTCCGGTGCCGTCGCGCTCGACGAAGGCGACGTCGGCCTGCGCCAGGAGCCAGCCGATGAGCGGGGTGTCACGGACCTCCCGCTTGGCCACCGCGGTGAACCCACTGCGCAGCAGCCGGGCCGTGACGACGAGGTCGACCAGCGCGCTCTGGTGGTTGATGAGGAACACCGCGGGGCGGGAGCTCCAGACGTGCTCCTCGCCGGTGACCTCGACGTCGATCGCGCCGACCGCACCGCCGAGCGGACCGAGCAGCGAGGTCGCGAGATCCACTCCCGCGCGCCGGTCGGTGCGGAGCAGGCCGTGCACCAGGCCGAGCCCGGAGGAGACGAAGAAGCTGCCGTAGACCGCGGCGGTCCGCAGGAGCGGTCGCGGGTCCCAGGACGACGCCACGGGCCGCGCGAAGGTCAGGACCGGCCAGTCACGCTGCGCAGCCACCTCGGCGAGCGCCGGCTCCGGGTTCACCGCGTGCGGGCGGCCCACCGTCTCCAGGAACGGGATGTCCTCGGCGCCGTTGGCGTAGGCCCAGCTCTTCGACAGGTCGATGCCCGACTCCGCGGCGAAGCGCTCGACCAGTGCGGCCTTGCCGGCCCCCCAGCCCGTCCGCCCCGCGAGCCGGCCGGTGAGCAGCCCCTCGTCGTCCTCCTCCAGCTCGGTGCACAGGACGTGGTCGACGCCGAGCTCACGGGCCAGCGGCTCGGCCTGGAAGCGGGTGGCCGAGGTCGCCACGACGACGGTGTGCCCCTGGCGCTGGTGGGCCTTCACCTGCCGCCAGGCCTGGTGGAACAGCATGGCCGTGATCTCCTCACGGGCCATCCGCTCACCCCACGCGTCGTAGTCGGCGCGGGGCCGGCCCCGCCACCCGGCGGCGGCCGTGGTGAGGAGGTGCTCGAAGCCCTCCTCGTCGAGCGGTGACCCGGACGCGGCGCCGGCCAGCGCGAGGATCTCGGCCAGGCCCACGTCGAGATCGCGCAGCCGGTGGCGGTAGAGGACGGCGGCGGAGTACCCGTCGATGAGCGTCCCGTCGAGGTCGAAGAACGCGCCCACCGCGGGCCCGGCCGGAGGGCCGACGGCCGCAGTGGGATCTCCGGTGGCCGCGGTGTCGTAGCCCATTCACGGACGGTAGCAGAGAAACTCTAGCCAGCGATGATCTCTGGTTAGAGTAATGCCCGGCCCCGAAGACGAAGGAGGACGCGGTGGCACGCAGCGGGACGCGGCGGGTCGGCGGACGCCGCCGCCCGCGGGCATTCGGACCTTCCGGCACGCCCGGGCACGAGGGCGGCAACGGCTCGCCCCTGCTCCTGCTGCACGGTGTCGGCGGCACCTGGCGGGCCTGGCGCCCGGTGATCCCCGGGCTCGAACGCCTCCACCACGTGATCGCGCCGACGCTGACCGGCCACGACGGCGCCCTGCCCGTGGCGCCCGAGGTCGCGCCGTCGGTCGCCGCCGTCGCGGACTCCCTGGAAGCCGTCCTGGACGAGCGGGGGATCGACCGACTGCACGTCGTCGGGAACTCGCTCGGCGGCTGGCTGGCCCTCGAGCTCGCGCGGCGCGGCCGCGCCCGGTCGGTCGTCGCCTTCAGCCCCGCGGGGGCGTGGAGCTCGAACCTCCGCATGACCCTCCTGGTCGCCTCGATGCGGGCCGGGTTCCTGGTCGGCGGTCGTCTCGCCCCGCGGGTCGAGGCGATCGCCCGGAGCCCCCGCGCCCGGCGGCTGCTGCTGGGCTCGCAGGTCGCGTACCCGGATCGTCTGGAGCCGGCGGAGATCGCCGAGGAACTGCGTGCGATCACCCGGTCGCCGATCGTCCGGCCCCTGATCCGGGTCCTGCGCCGGCAACCGTTGCTCCCGGTCCCCGACGAGCCCGGCCGACCGATCCGCATCGTGTGGCCCGAGCGTGACCGTGTCATCCCCTTCGAGCACTACGGTGCGCCGATGATGGCGCGGCTGCCCGGTGCCGAGCTGGTCCGGATGACCGGGGTCGGGCACGTGCCCATGACCGACGACCCCGTCGGGGTCATGGAGCGGATCCTCGAGGTCACCCGGCCCCTCGAGCACACCGTCGACGAAGGGCGAGCATGACCGACACGGACGACGCACCCACGGCGTCGGGGTGGGGCGGCCCCCCGGAGCTCTCGGCCTGGGAGGCGTTGATGTGGCGCGCCGACGGCGACCCGCGCACCCGGTCGACCGGGGTGCTGCTGGAACGTCTCGGGGGCGAGCCGGACTGGGAGCGGTTGCGGGCCGCGATGGCGAGGCTGGTCACCCGCCTCCCGCGGCTGCGTGACCGGGTCGTCGAGCCGCCCCTGCCGCTGGTGACGCCGCGGTGGTCGCCGGACCCCCACTTCGACCTCGACCACCACCTGCGCCGGGTCCGGTTGCCCGGCGACGGCTCCGAGCGCGAGCTGTTCGCCCACCTCGGCGCCGAGATGGCCCGGCCGATCGACCGGCACCGGCCGCCCTGGGAGGCGACGCTGGTGACCGGGCTCGCGGACGGCTCGGCGGCGCTGGCGTTCAAGGTCCACCACTGTCTCAGCGACGGCCTCGGGCTCATCCAGCTGCTCGCGCTCGCGCACGAGGGCTCCTCCGACGGGGACGTCACCCACGCCGTCGCGGTCCCGGAGGCCCACGACGACCCCGCGACGCCGGCGCAGGTGCTCACCGAGGGCCTGCGCTCGGGGCTGTCCGAGGCGCCCGGAGCGCTGGCGGAGGTGACCGGGGGCGCCGCGCGGGCGCTGTGGTCCGGCGTCGCCGACCCGGTCGGTTCCGGCCGGCAGGTCCTCGCGTACGTCTCGTCCCTCGGCCGGATGCTCACCCCACCGCCGGTGGGTCGCACGTTCGTCGGCGGGGGCGTCGGCTACGCCGCGGTCGCGCACGACGTGCCGCTGGCTCGCCTGCGGGCGGCGGGCAAGGCTGCGGGCGGCTCGGTCAACGACGCCTTCCTCGCCGCGGTCCTCGGCACGTTCCGCCGCTTCCACGCGCTCTCGGGCCCGGTCCCCGACGAGCTCCCGCTGGCGTTCCCCATCAGCACCCGGGGCCCGGACGACCCGGAGGGCGGCAACAAGTTCTCCGGCGTCCGCTTCGCGGCTCCGCTCGCCGAGCGCGACCCGGCGGTGCGCATCGCGCGGATCCGTGAGTTCGTCCGCGCGGTCCGTACCGAACCGGCGCTGGAGTTCCTCGGCGTGGTCGCGCCCGTGATCGGGATGCTGCCGGAGGCGGCACTGACCGAGCTGTCGGCCACGCTGACCGCGAGCACGGACGTCCAGGCGTCGAACATCCCCGGCCTCGACCACGCGGTCGAGCTCGCCGGCGTCCCGGTGACCGGCATCTACCCGCTCGGTCCACGGCCCGGCATCGCCGCCATGGTCACGATGCTGACCTACGACGGCACCGGATGTCTCGGCGTCACGCTGGACCCCGACGTGGTGCCGGACACGGCGGCGTTCGCGCAGTGCCTGCGCGAGGGGGTCGACGAGGTGCTCGCGCTCGCCCCCTGATCCGACACGGGCACGACCTGCGGCGCCCCGGGGGGGGGCGCCGCAGATCGACCGGACCGTCAGGCCTTGGTGATCTTGACGGGCAGGCTCTTGTAGCTGGCCACGAAGTTCGCCTTCAGCGGCTGCGGGTCGCCGGTGAGCTCGATCTTCTTGACGGGCGGGAGGAG
>NZ_DASXJD010000011.1:0-13090 GCF_036497585.1 Actinomycetospora sp.
TCACGAAAAGGTCTCGCTACGGTCCCGGACCAACTCACCTCCCGGTGGGTCGACCCGGCCCCTCGCCCGGGCCGCCGTGCCCGTCCGGCGGCCCGCTCCCTGGGTGTGGTTCCGGGCCAGCACCGCGATCGCGGTCGAGGACGGGAGCGGCGCCACCCCGAGGGCGTCGTGGACGACCGAGAAAGCGTCTCCATGCCCGGACGTCATGCCGCGACCGCAGGTCCGGTGTCCCTGCCGGTGTCCCTCCCCAGCTCCCTCACCGACAGCTCCCTCACTCGCGCCGGCATCGCCGCCGCCCTCGTCACCGCGAGCGCCGCGGCGGTCGCCGGCTCGACCGGGGCCTTCGCGAGCATCGGCGCCGACACCACGCACGCCGCGACGACGCTGACCGCGTACTCCCCGGCGTCCTCGATCCCGGCGCAGCGCGCGGCCGTCACCCCGGTGGCAGCGACCGCGTTGGCCGCGGCCCCGGCGGTCAAGCACACCTCCCCCGCCGCCGAGGCCGCCGTGAAGAAGGCGGCCGACCAGGCCGCGGCCGCGAAGAAGGCCGCGCAGGAGAAGGCCGCCTCCGCGAAGGAGGCGAGCTCGAGCGCGGGCAGCGTGGCGGGCCTCGGTCCGCTCGGCGACCGGATCGTCTCCACGGCCGCGTCGTTCGAGGGCACGCCCTACGTCTACGGCGCCACCGGGCCGAGCTCGTTCGACTGCTCCGGCTTCACCTCGTACGTATTCAAGAAGATGGGCATCAGCCTGCCGCGCACCGCGCAGCAGCAGTACGACGCGGTGCAGCACATCAGCAAGAGCCAGGCCCAGCCCGGCGATCTGGTGTTCATGGGCGGGTCCGACAGCATCTACCACGTCGCGATCTACGCAGGGAACAACAAGATCTGGACCGCGCCGGAGCCCGGCGAGTCGGTCAAGCTCGGCAACATGTTCGGCGACACGAGCTTCGGGCGCGCGCGATAGGTGCCCTGCGGGCATGTGAGCACTTTCCGGGGCTATGACCCCGGAAAGTGCTCACATGCCGAAGGCACCTCTCCTGACCTTCCCCGCGTCATCGCGCAGCGGGTGGTCGACCAGCTCGACCGTGCGCGGGATCTTGTGCCGGGACAGCCGGTCGGCCAGAGCCGCGGGTAGCCGCTCGGCCAAGCCCGGCGCCGCCCCCGACACCGGCTGGACCACGGCCCGAACCACCCGCCCGAGGTCCTCGTCCGGCTCGCCCACGACGACCGCGTCGGCCACCTCGGGGTGCGCGAGCAGCGCCGCCTCGACCTCGGCCGGGTACACGTTCGCTCCCCCGACGACGATCATGTCCGCCCGCCGGTCGGCCAGGTACAGGTAGCCGGACCCGTCGAAGCAGCCCATGTCGCCGAGCGACTCCCAGCCGTCGACGACGCGCGCGGTCGCTCCCAGGTACCGGTAGGTCGGCGGGCCGTCCGGGCGCATCCAGATCTCGCCGGTCACCCCGGGCGGGCACTCCCGCCTCTCGTCGTCCCACACCGCCATCTCGCCCCGCGTGACCCGCCCGACCGAGCCGGGGTGGGCCAGCCAGTCCCGCCCGTCGATCATCGCGCTCGCCTGCGACTCGGTCCCCGCGTAGAGCTCGAGCAGGATCTCCGGGGCCGGCAGGCGTGCGAGCCAGCCGCGCTTCACCTCCGGCGGGCACGGCGCGCCGACGTGCAGCGCGGTCCGCAGGCTCGACAGGTCCGCCGCCTCCCACGCCGCGTCGGGCAGGCGCAGCATCCGGCCCATCATCGTCGGGACGAGGTAGAGCCACGTCACGGCGTGCTCGCCGATCAGCTCGAGGGTGCGGGCCGCGTCGAAGCGATGCACCAGCACCACGTGGTGGCCCTGCAGCAGCGCCAGCAGCGAGAACATGTAGGGCGCGTTGTGGTGCAGCGGGGCGGTCGCGAGGAACACCCCCTCCGGCTCGATCCGCAGCCCGTCCACCCGCGCCAGCACCTGCTCGGTGCACGCGGCCTGACCGGCGACGATCACCTTGGGCCGCCCGGTGCTGCCCCCGGAGGTCGGCGCCTTCCAGGACGGTCCGACGACGTCGGGCAGGGGCGTCGCGTCGCCGTCGCGCGACAGCCGGTCGAGCTCGGAAGCCCCCAGCCACGGCCGGTCCGGCGGTTCCAGCCCCACGACGAGCGCCGGCTCGGCCACCTCGAGCACCGCGTCCCGCTCGCCGTCGGGCAACCGCGCCGACAGCGGCTGCGGCACCGCGCCGAGCTTCCACGCCGCGACCGAGCAGGCGACGTGCGCGACGACGTTGCCCAGCGCGATCGACACCAGGTCGCCCTCCCCCACCCCGCGCGCGGCGAACGCCCGGGCGAGCCGGGTGGTCCGGACGTCGAGCTCGGCGCGCGTCCACACGTCGTCGCCGTCGGACACGGCGGGCGCGTTCGGGGCGGTGGCCGCGAGCTCGCGCAGACGGGTACCGAGAGGCGTCGCCATGTGAACGATTCTGGTCGTCCGGACGACCAGGTGCGTTCACATGCCGAAGGCTCTCCGCAACCGGGGCGCACATCGACGCGAGACCGGGATGCGTTCCGGGCCGCGCAGCGAGGTCGACAGCACCAGACCGCCCCGCACGGCCGACACCTCGCGTACCCGGGCGAGGTTGACCAGGTGGCTGCGGTGCACACGCAGGAAACCGGCCCCGGCCAGGTCCTGCTCGAGGTGGTCGATACCGCGGCGGACCGCGCGCAGGACGCCGTCGTCGGTCGTCAACCACACGGTGTGCCCGTCCGAGCGGGCATGTCGGATCGCGGCGGCGGGGAGCAGGACGAGGCGGCCGGCCCCGGTCAGCGCCGGGAGCCGGGTCGGCCCTGCGGCGACCTCCTCGACCCGCGGCTCGGGAATCTCGGGCTCGTCCGGCACCGCGACGACGAAGCCGACCGGGTCGGGCCCGGCGGGGACCGGGACGAGCTCGTAGTCACCGTCGTCGGGCTCGGCGGGCGCGTTCGCGTCCGCCCGGGCGCGAACCCGTCGCGCGACGTGCGCGATCTCGTCCCCGCCATCGTCGCCCCGGCGGGCGCGGCCGCGGAACGCGGCATTGGCGGCCACCACCCGGCCCGCCGCGTCGAGCGCCACGAGGGCGCCGCCGCCGTTCCGCTCGATCCGCGCATACGCGGCGAGGATCCTCGCCCGGTCGCGCCTGGCCGCCGCCCGGAGCACACCGCCCAGCGGGCGGGTCTCGACGAGCAGGTCCACGGGGCGGAGCGGGACCAGGGCCCGGAAGGCCGCCGCGGTGAGCGTGGCCAACGGCGCTCCGGTCGCGGGGTCGCAGAGCGCGACGGAGGTGCAGCTCCAGTCGTGCAGGGCGGAGCTCCAGTGCTGTGGGCCGCACACGCCGGCGGCGTGCCGCGACACCAGGGCGGTCCCGACGGCGTTGGTGCCGGCCGTCGTCTCCGCCCACCGGAGCGACGAGACGAGGCCGGTCTCGCGCGCGCGGCGTCCGGACGGCCCGCTCCCCCACGAGGTGAGGACCCGCCCGCGGCCGTCGGTGACGGTGACGAGGCAGTCGCCGTGGCGGGCGCCGAGGCGGCGAGGCCGCCGAGCTCGGCGAAGAGGGTGGCGTGGACGGTGCCGTCGACGGCCTCGTCGTCCTCGGCGGTACCGGGGAGCCCGCGGGGATCGATCCGGTAGACGTCGCGACATCGGTGCCAGGACGCCGCGATCCCCCAGGGGACGTCCTCGGGGTGCTCCTCGCCGGAGGCGAAGCGCTCCCAGGCCGCGTAGGTGCGGGCCAGCGAGCGCGTCCACGGCACCGCCCTGGTCATGGCCGGTCCACCTCGGAGACGGTCCCGAACCCCTCCATGGCCTTGGTGAACGGGAGCGGGAGGTCGTCGACGAACACGTCCGGGGAGAAGGCCGGGTCGGCCATCGCGCCCCACGCCCGGCGTCGCTGCATCGCCAGGTTCCCGGCGTCGTAGAGCGGGAAGACCATCGACTCCCGGTAGTACTTCTCCATCGGGAACTTCCGGTCCAGCGCGTTGACCCCGACGATGCGCATGCAGTCCACGACGACGCGCTGCATCGCCTCGCCGCAGAAGGTCTTGTCCATGCCGCCCAGGGCGTGGCCCTGCCCCGGGTGGCGGTCCATGTAGTGCGCGGCCTTCCAGGACAGATACCGGCCGGCCTCGATCCTCGCGGCCACGTCGGTGAGCAGGTGCCCGACCGCCTGGTGCTGAATGATCGGGCCCGAGCCGGCGCCGGTGAAGGTCCGGGCCCACTTGAGGGCGAACTCGTAGGCGCCGCGCGCGACCGCGACGGCCGCGATGCTCGCGATCGGGGCGGACCACGTGAAGTCGTGGTTGATCAGCAGGTCGCCGTCGCCGCGCGCGAGCAGGTTCTCCTCGGGCACCCGGACGTTGCGGAACGTCATCGTGACGTTCTGGCAGGTCCGATGGGCGAGCTTGTCGATGACCTCGTAGCGGATCCCGGGGGTGCCCCGCTCGACGAGGACCGCGGAGAGCGCCTCCTTGCCGCCCCCGGCGCGGTCGGTGCGCACCACGCAGAGGTTGACGTCCGCGCCCTGCAGGTCCCAGCCGCCGGCGTTGCAGGGCCAGTGCTTCTCCCCGTTGATGACGTACTCGCCACCGGGCCGGCGGTCCGCGACGAGCTGGATCCCCGCCTGCGGGCTGGGGTGGTCGAAGTTGGCGGTGCCGCCCCGCTCGCTCACCACCCACCCCGCGAGGAAGTCCCCGGTGGTGTCGGCGGCGGCCCGGCGCAGCCAGATCTCGCGCTGCTCCTCGGTGCCGTAGCGGAGCAGGGGCATCAGGGCGAGACCGTTGACGAGCAGGATCGTCGGGAAACCCGGGTCGACGGCGCACAGTTCCTCGATGGCGATGAGGAAGTCGACGTTCGAGGCGCCGCCCCCGCCGTACTCCCGCGGCAGGAACATGGAGGTGAACCCGAGCGCGGCGGCCTGCGCGTAGACCGGCTTCATCGCGCGGAATGCCTCCTGGGCGTCGGCGAGGGTGTCGGCGCGCTCGGCCGCGGGCCGGAGCACCTCGTGGGCGAACTCCCGGGCGGTCTTCTTGAGCGTGCGCTGCTCGGGGCTGAGGTCGAAGTCGATGGGCACGAGGCTTCCTCCTCCGCAGCCGGTGACCTGGCGGCTGGGGAACGTCGGCGACGGCCCCCGTTGGCCGATCGGTGGTGCGGGTCCGGCGGGGACGGACAGGCCCGTGGGGCTCAGCGGCCGCCCGGGCCGGGGGTCAGGCGCAGCGCCCCACGCAGGCCCAGGTCGTTGGCCGCGAGGTCGTCGAGGGTGGCGTCGTCGAGCACCGCGAAGTAGGCGTCGAGCGCCCGGGAGAACACGTCCCGGCCGCCGCAGACGCCGGCGACGCGGCAGAAGCGGGCCGCGCCGAGGCACTCGACGACGGCGAAGTCGTTCTCCATCGCCCGCATCACCTCCCCCACGGTGATGCCCGAGGAGTCCCGCTCGAGGCGGACGCCGCCGCCCCGCCCACGCACCGTCGCGACGATCCCCGCCCCGGCCAGGCGCTGGACGACCTTGACGAGGTGGTGGCGGGAGACGGCGTGCGCCTCGGCGATCTCGGCGACCGCGGCCTGCCGCCCGGGGACGACGCGCAGGTAGAGCAGCACGCGCAGCGCGAAGTCGGCGTGGGCGGTGTGCCTCATCGCCGGTCCGTCCCTCTCGACCGGGTCGGTGCGGCCCGTGGATGCATTCCGGTCACCCCCTGCGTGGCGAGGAGAGAAAAGAGGTAGAGCGGATGCTAGTTCTGCCCGGTCCAGGCGGCAAGGCTCCGTCGCGAGGGCCTCGTCCCACCTCACGAGCAGGCCGTGAACCGCCGCCGTACCGGTCGTGACACGTCTCCTACCGCTCGTGCCGGACGCCTTCCGGTCGCCCCCCGGGCCCAGCAAGCTCCGAAGCTCCGACGCTCACTGCTCTCGAAAGCAGCACGCCGGATACCACTACTCCCGCTCCGCGGACGTGGCGGGAGGACCGCACCGGAGGAATCGGAAGGCCGCCATGACCGTCAACTTCACGATGTCCGACGAGCAGAAGAAGCTCCAGTACGAGGTCCGGGCATTCGCAGAGAACGTGCTCAGGCCCGTCGTTGCCGAGGCCGACGCCGAGCCCGACCCGATGAAGGGTTTCCAGCTCACCCAGCCGGCGTACATCGAGTCCTACAAGGCCGGGATCGCGATGTGCATGCTCCCCGCCGCGTACGGCGGGGGCGGCGTCTCGTGCGTCGACCTCGTGATCGCCGCCGAGGAGATCTGCGTGGTCGACCCCGGCTTCGCCTGCACCGTGCTGTGCAACGGCCTCGGTCTGATGCCGGTGGCCTGGTACGGCTCCGAGGAGCAGAAGCAGCGGTTCCTCGCAGCGGCGACGTCGGACCCCACGGGCACGTACCTCGGCGGATGGACGGCGAGCGAGCCTCCCGGCAACCCCTCGGGCACCGCCAACTTCGACATCCCGCTGCCCCGCCCCGCCGGTGTCGGGCTCACCGCGACCCGGGACGGTGACGACTTCGTCGTCAACGGCCGGAAGTACTGGCCGTCCTCGGCGGGCTGGGACGAGCGGGGGGTGAACGCGGGGACGCTCATCGTGCGGACCGACTCGGAGAAGGGCGGCACCGAGGGCCTCTCGGCGCTCGTCCTCGAGCGCGACACCCCGGGCGTGACGTACCGGCACCTCGACAAGGTCGGCCACCGGCTCGCGTCCAACGCGGAGATCGTCTTCGAGGACGCCCGCATCCCGGCGGCGAACCTGCTGCCCGGCGCGGAGGGGAACGGCGACCTCGTGATCAACCGCAACTTCGCGTGGTCGGGGCCGGTGGCGGCGATCGCCGCGGTCGGGATGGCCCGCGCGGCCTTCGAGATGGCGCTCGAGTTCGCCCAGGGCAACACCGCGGGCGCGATCAAGCCGATCATCGGCTTCCAGAACGTGGGCTACGTGCTCGGCGACGTGGCCGCGAAGATCGAGATGGGCCGCTACTTCTCCTGGCGCGCGGCGGACTATCTCGACAAGCACGACCAGCACGCCGAGCTGGTCGGCGCGATGAACAAGATCCAGGTCACCGAGCTCATGTTCGACTGCGTCTACAAGTGCATGCAGATCGTCGGCGTGAACAGCCTGGAGACGAAGAACGGGTTCGGCAAGATCCTGCGCGAGGCTGCCGTCCTGCCCATCTACGACGGCGGCAACATGGGGATGCAGCGTCGTCGGGTGCACGGCATCCTCGCCGACCCGTTGTTCAACCCGCGGGCGATCATGGAGGACGACTACGTGAAGTTCGAGAAGCACCACGAGGCGATCGACACGCTCGTCGGCTGACCGCGGGTGAGCGGAACCGGGCGGCCCGGCCGTCCGGTTCCGTTGTCGTCCGGCCTACCAGCCGTGCCGAGGCTGCCCGAGCGCCCGGCGCAGCCGCGCCTCGCGGAGCTCGTCGGGAGCGGGCCGGTCCGCGACGGTCCGGCGTCGGTAGTCCTGCATCCGCAGGTGGCGTGTCTGCTCCACGGCGCGGTTCGCGCGGACCCGCAGACCGTGCGAGCGCCGGAGGATCCTGGCCACGAACGGGTTGCGTCGTGCCGCCATGCCGCCCTCCCGTCCGATCCCGGCGCGGTCGTCAGGACCCCGCTCGTCACCCGTCCTGCGCCGCGCACCCTCATCCCGGCGCCGGTGCCGTGTCGGCCCCGGGCTCCCGAGCGCTCCCGATCACCTCGCTGCGCAGCCAGCGGGCGACGTCGGCGAGCTTCATGTTCGTGTCCTGCGAGGACCTCACGAGCATCTGGAACGCGGCGTCGTCGTCGACCCGGAACCGTTCCATGAGGATGCCCTTGGCCTGCCCGATGAGATCGCGGCTGTCGACCGCCCGCTGCAGGTAGCGGGCCTGCTCGCTGCCGTGGAGCAGCATCGCGGCCTGCGTCGCGAACAGTCCCGCGAGGACGCGGGCCCCGCCCGCGAAGGCGTCGGGGCGCGACGCGAGGAGCGTCAGCGTGGCCCGCGTGCTGCCGCCGGTGTGCAGCCGGGCGCAGAGCACCGAGCGGTGGCCGGCCGCCACGGCCGCGGCGGCGAAGCGGGGCCAGCGGTCGGCGTCGACAACGGCGAGGTCGTCGGCCACGACGAGGCCGTCCCCGGGGAGGTCCCCGGGGACCTCGAGGGCGGGCCCCTCCCCCAGGTCCTCCTGCAGCCGGGCGAGCGTCGTGACGGCCGGATCGCTCGCGTGGTGCCACGCGCCGCCGTCCCCGCTGGCCGCGATCCCGCCCGCGTCCGCGACCGGCACGGTGCGCAGCGCGGTGGCCACGATCAGGGCGAGGGTGCGGTCCAGGTCCCGGATGCTGCGCTCGGCCGTGAGGTCCCGCGCCGCGCGGTGCAGCGCCAGCGCCATCTTCTCCTCGGGGTCCATCGCGTCGGGGCCCTCCACGCTGCCGGTTCCGGGCGGGCGAGCCACCGGGCCGGCGGCTGGTGGTGGCTCGTCTGCTGACACGGGCCCGCGGGGTGGACCTCGACGACGTCGCGACCTCACGGCCGCATCGGCTCGGCTGCCCGCTCGATCGCGGGTCGGAAACACCCCGCGGGGTGGGTCAGTCGGGCTCTCCCCCGCCGCCCCTCCCGCCGGTGAGCCGGCGCGCCACCGACACCGGGTCGCCGTCGCGGTCGGGGAGATGGGCCAGCAGGAGTCGCTCGGCCTCCGGGCGCAGGACGCCGAGTCAGGCTGCGCGAGACCACCTCGCCGTCGGCGGTCATCGAGATGCCCCCGGCGTCGGCACCCGGCACGGTCTCGACGGCCGCGGCCACGATCCGGGAGAGCAGCCCCTCCAGATCGGAGATGCTGCGCCGGTCCATCACCCGCGGGCGGCCGCACGCAGGGCACCGATGAGCTGCTCCTGGCGCTCGGGCTCGGTCACGGCACCTCCAGCGCCCGGCGACACCGGGTCGACGGGCACGCCCGGACGCTCGGGGAGCCGACCGCTCGTCCGTCGACACGAACAGCCCGGGAGGGCGGCGGCGTCGGTGGACGACCGCCCGAGGAACGTACCCATCGGCCGCGCTGCGAACCCCTACTCCGCTCGGAGCCGGTGGCGGACCGGTCGCAGCTCTCACCGGGTGGCCGCTGGCGCGGAGGGCCGGAGGGGGCCACGCTCCACGTTATGGGCGATCAGCCGGTATTGCGGTACCTCGCCCTGACCTGCGCCGAGCTCAACTACCGGAACTCGCTCGTCCACGACGCCGTGGAACTGCGGGCAGCGGTCGTCGCGGCGCTGACCCGCAGCGCGGACGTGCTCGACGGCCTCGCGACACACCTGCGGCAGCGGGCGGAGCACTGCGCCCCGGGGGCGCAGCGCGACCGGCTGCTGGCCGCGGCCACCCGGGCCCGGGTGCGCGCGACCACCGGTCGGCACCGCTCGGACCACTTCGCGACACGGCCGCTGGAGCGGCCGCGGGCCGCGGAGGCCGCCTGACGGGTCGTCGCGGTCACCCCTTCAGCGTGTAGCGCGGGGAGTGGCCGTAGGCGCGTCGGTAGTCCACGGAGAACCGGCCGGGGTGGGTGAAGCCCCACCGCGCCGCGATGGCGGCGACGGTCTGGCTCCCGGCCGGGTCGGCGGCCAACAGGTCGCGGTGGGCCTGGTCGAGCCGCACGTGCCGCAGGTACTCCAGCGGGGTCTGGTCCCGGTGTCGGCGGAAGGCGGACTGGAGGCCCCGGACGCTGATGCGCGCGGCGTCGGCGACCTGACAGATGTCGACCTCACGGTGGGCGTTCGCGTCCATGAACTCCACGGCCCGCCGCACCACCGCCGGTTCGACGTGGGGGCGCCGGGGGGCGGCGGCGTCCGGCAGGCTCGCGACGGCGCTGTTCGGGATGGTCATCAGGGTGGCGACGGCGAGCGACCGGGCGGCCTCGGCCAGGGCCAGGGGGTGCGCGGCGATCTCGGCGTTGCCGAGCACCTCGTCGCGGACGTGCGCGACGGTTGCACGCAGGTACGTCGCCCGGTCCGGGGAGGACGGCGTCGACCCGGTGAAGCACAACGGCCCGTCGTCCGCGCCGAGGGCGGCGGCCGCGCGTTCCAGGACGACCCGGTCGATGCGCACCGCCTCGCCGGTGAGGTGCTCCCACTGGATCCGCCACGGCCGGCCCGGCGGCATCAGGAAGGGCACCCCGGCTGTCGGGGTGATGACGGTCCGGTCCGCCGACACCTCGGTCCGCCCCTCGAGCACCGTGCTGACGACGACGGCGTCGTCGAGGACCTCGGTCTCGCACTCGAGGCCCATGCCGTGACGCGTGGTCGCGATGGAGAAGGTCGGCGCGGAGGCCCCGGTGAAGGCGAAGCCGAACGCGGCGCGGTCCCCGTAGAGGCGTCGCCGGTAGTCCACGTAGGCCGCCCGCAGCCACGTGTCGGCCACGTCCGGATCGGACGACGACACATCGAACGTCGACACCGGTGTCGCCTGCCGAACCTGCATATCGAGCCTCCGTTCCCCCCGGTCGAGGCAATGCATCGTCGCCCTCGTCCTCAGTGTGACTCAACCCCTCCCGCGTAGGCGGCCACCGAGGTGACGCTCGACCGTTTCGTCGTCGCCAGCCCGCCCGGGTGATCGGAAGCGCCGATGGTCCCGGGTTCTCAGGGCGCCGGTCCCTGCCAGGGCTCCGGAGGGAGAGCGAACCCTGACTCGTCGTGACCCTGCGCGCAACGGTGCGATTCCTCGTCTTCGTGCCGGTGGTGGTCGCGGTCGTGCTGGCCGGGGTCGGCCTGGCCAGCCGGTTCGCGGCGCGCGGTGTGGTGGACCAGGTGACGACCCGCATCGAGCCGGCGCGCGTCGCCGCCGCCGGCTTCGTCACCGCGATGGTCGACCAGGAGTCCGGCAGCCGGGGCTTCATCCTGACCGGGGACCCCCAGTTCCTCGAGCCGTACCGCGACGGGATCGCGCAGGCGGGTGCCGCCCAGGCGCAGCTGACCGCGCTGCTCGCCGCCGACCCGGCCGGCGAGGCCGCCCTGGATACGGCCACCAGCGCCGCCATGACGTGGCGGGTGCAGACCGCGGAACCGCAGATCGCCGCACGGCAGAGTGGCGCGCTCGCCGAGACCGACGCGGCGGCCCTGCAGGGCAAAGAGCAGTTCGACCGCTTCCGGGTGGCGTCGGCCGTCCTCGAGCGCCATCTCGTGGACCGGGAGACGACGACGCTGGCGACGGTGTCGACCACCCGCGCCTGGACCGACGCCATCACCTACGGCGGTCTCGCGGTCGCCCTCGCGGTCGCGGTCGCGGCGCCGATGCTGATCCGCCGACGCCTCACCGAACCGGTGGACCGCCTGCAGCGCCAGGCCCGGGCCGTCGCCGAGGGACAGGAACAGCTGCCGATCACCGTGGAGTCGCCCGCCGAGCTGGCCGCCATCGCCACCGACGCCGACACCATGCGCCAGAGCCTGCTCGCCCGTCGCGACGACGCCGTCGAGGCCCAGCTCGAGCTCGCGCTGCGCGAGACCCGCGACACCCTCGCCGCCGAGGTCCACGACAGCACCGTCCAGCGGCTCTTCGCCCTCGGGCTGGCCCTCGACGCCATCGCGGCGACCAGCGGCCCCGACGTCGCCGAGCGGCTGTCACCGCTGGTCGACGAGCTCGACGAGGCGATGCGCGAGCTCCGCGCTCTCATCTTCGGCATGGTGCGCACCTCGGTCACCGGCCCGACCCTGCGCGACGCGCTCTACGACCTCGTCCGCGACAGCACCCGCGCGCTGGGCTTCACCCCGGTCCTCGGCATCCACGGCGACGTGGCGGGGACGCTGGACAACGAGACCGCCATCGACCTGGTCACCGTGCTCCGGGAGGCGCTGAGCAACATCGCCCGCCACGCGCAGGCGACGTCGGCCTCGGTCCGCCTGGCCGTCGACGCCGAGACGGTCGCGCTGCGGGTGGTCGACGACGGGACCGGCCCGGGCTCGACCGACGACGCCGCGCACGGCCACGGCATCCCGAACATGACCGCCCGCGCCGTGCGCCACGGCGGCACGATGAGCGTCCGGGTGAACGGGGCTTCCGGCACGATCCTCGAGTGGGTCATCCCGGCTGATGCCGCCCGCCCCTCGCGGGCCGAGCTCGGGCCCTGGTCGGCGCGGAAGTCCGACGGGGCGGCGGCGCGCCCGGACCGGCCGACCGCGAGCGAGGCGGGCTGAGCGAGGCGGGCTGAGGCGGCCGCTGGGCCGATGGTCGCCCGGCGGGCCCGGGCACCCCGGCCACCGGCGAGCAGCTCCCACCGTCTGCAGGAGACGCCCTCACTCCGCTGGTTGAGGTCTTCTGCAGCGGGTCGGGAAAGGTCAGGCCCACGGTATGGGCTGGGCGCGGCGGAAGGGACCTCCATGATGTCCGCGGACGAGATCGAACAGAAGACGACGCTGTCCCGTCAGGCGGTCGCGCGATGGCTGGCCGACCTGGCCGCGGCGATCGAGCGGGGCGGCACCCTGGAGCTCGCGCTCGCCGGGCCACCGGTGACCCTCACGTTGCCCGAGGAGTTCCGGTGCGAGCTGGAGGTCGAGCCACAGGGGGACGAGATCGAGCTCGAGATCGAGCTCACGTGGTCGGCGTCCGACACCAGCCCGAACCCGCCGTTCGCGAGAACGCGCCCCTGACCGGACCTCGTCGGCAGCGTGACGCTTCCGAAGACCACCGGCGTCCGAGTTGTCCGAGGGGAGACAGCCGCGATCAGCGGCGCGCCCGACCCCGAGGCAGGGGCACCGGGGTCGCTCGGTCACACGGCCGGCGACGTGTCCGCTGATTCGTCGAGCAACAGCCCGGCAGGCCGGTGACCTGCGGGTCGTGGTGGGGCAGGTCGGGATCGAACCGACGACCTGACGGATTATGAGTCCGCTGCTCTGCCCGCTGAGCTACTGCCCCCGCGCGGCGGACCCTGGCTCACCCGGTCGTGCGCCGCGGCCGGGAGCCTACGGGCACCCCCTCCGTGGGTGGATCAGCACCCGCGGTCGGCCGGGCTCATGGGTGAGCGGCGCCCTCCTGGCGTCGGATGCCAGCATCGTGCCGTTCCTGCCGGCCGGGGTGGGCCGGGCTCCACGCGTGAGCGGCGCCGTCCTCGCGTCAGATGCCAGCATCGTGCCGTTCATG
>NZ_DASXJD010000012.1:0-27261 GCF_036497585.1 Actinomycetospora sp.
CAGGGCCGGGACGTCGAGCGGCTGGGCGTACTCCCGGTCCATCCGGTCACGCGCCCGGCGCAGGCGTCGCAGCTCGTCGAGGTCGGCGCTCACACCGCCATCCTCCCTGACCCGGCGACGCCGCGGGAGCGGGATCTCCCCCGCTATCGCGGCGCGTACATGATGACGCCGACCGCGAGGAGGCAGATGAGCGCGCCGAGGAGCGGCAGGACCACCGGCGGTGACGCCCCCAACGTCACAGGCCCCGGACGAACAGCTCCGCGAGGGTCGCGCCCTCCCCGGCGAGCTCCGGGTCGGGTCCCGGGCCGGGCCGCCGGCGCAGCGAGCGCCCGACGGCGCCGTTGACGGCGCCGCGCACCGCCCCGGCCACCACGGCCGGGTCGAGGGGATCGAGCGCGGGCTCTCCTGCCGCCTCACGGGCCGCCGCCCGCTCGGCCTGCGCCCGGGCGACGAGGCCGGCGACGACCTCGCCCACCGCCGGCTCGAGGTCCACCGGCGCGGAGGTCCCCCGCGTGCCCATGACGATCTCGACGAGCGCGACGGCGTCGGACCGGTGGGTCGCCGCCCACTCGAGGTTCCCCTCGACGTACGCGCGGAACTGCTCGACCGCGGTGGCGGCGGTCGCCACCCGCGGGGCGACGAGCTCCTCGGCCGTCGCCAGCACCGTCGAGACCACCTCGGCCATCAGCTCGGCCTTGCCCGTGAAGTAGTAGGACACCATCCCGACGCTGGAGAGCCCGGCCGTCTTCGCGATCTTGCCCAGTGAGGTGTCGGCGTACCCGAGCCCCGCCAGGGTCTCGACGGCGGCGCGCACGATCTGCTCCCGCCGCGCCCGTTCGGTGAACGTCCGCGCTCCCTCGGTCCTCGCCGGCACGCCACCAATCTAGCACAACCATGCTGACTCTTGTACAGTTATACAAGGACGCCGACGGAGGAGCGATGGCATGACGACCGAGCCGACCATCGGGCTGGAGCCCGGCGGCACCGGGCCGCAGCGGGCCCGACGGGACCGGCTCTCCGGCCGGGTGGCGATCGCCGTCGCGGTCGCGGACGTCGTCGTCCCGGTCGCGCTCTACTACCTCTGCCGGGGCACCCTGCTCGCTCGGGACGGGTGGATCACCGGCCTCGCGGGGCTGTTCTTCCTCGCCAGCCGGCGCGCGAGGCGGCCGTTCGTCTTCTCGATCGCCCGCCCGCTCGCCGAGGGGCGTCTCGGCCCGCCCGGCGAGGACTGGGACTCGGTGTGGGCGCGCTTCCCGCTCTACCGTCGCGTGTGGCGGGTGCTGACCGTCCTCTGGGGCGTGGGGCTACTCGTCGACGCAGCCGTCCGCATCGTCGTCGCCCAGACCCTGCCCGTCGACGTCGTCCCGGCGGTCAACGGCATCCAGTACGCCGTGGTGTACCTGGTCCTGCAGGTCGCCAGCCAGGTGTACCTGCGGCGCTCCGGGCTGATGCGGCTGCCCGGCTTCGGGTTCTCCCGCCGCCGGACCGTCTAGCCCTCGATCACCCGCGGACCCTCGTGCGCCGCCGGCCTCCCGCTGGGCAGCATCAGCGCGAGGGGGACGCCGATCGCGGTGAGGATCGCAGTGACCATGAGCAGGTCGTTCAGCGCGGTGATGAAGACCTGGCTCTGCAGGGTCTCGTGCATCGAATACTGCTGGACGAACGCGCTGCTCGCCCCGCCGGAGGACGCGGCGGACGAGGCACCCGACGACGCCATCCCGCCGCTCCCCGAGGACGACATCAACCCGCTCCGGTCCGCCAGTCCCTGCGCCTGCTGCAGCGTCATCAGCGCCGTCATGGCGGCGAGACCGATGGCCGAGGAGGTGCGCTGCACGACGGTGTTGAACGCGCTCCCGTTCGAGGTGAACGCGGGGGGCAGCGACGCCATCCCGCCGGTCATGATCGGCATCATGGCGAGCCCGATGCCCGCGGCGCGGATAGCAAGGACCAGTTCCAGGTGGCCGTGCGGGGTGTCGGTCGTCAGGGTCGCCATGTCCCACGTCGCGTACGCGACGATCGCGAGCCCGATCGCGGCCGGCCAGCGGGAGCCGAAGCGGTCGTAGATCTGTCCGGCCATCGGCATGATCACCGCCATGACGAGGGCCTGCGGCAGCAGAAGGAGCCCGGTGTCGAACGCCCCCATGTTCTGGAACTGCTGCAGGTACAACGGAATGTAGAACAGGACCCCGAACAGCCCGACCGAGACGATCGCGATGAGGATGAGCGAGTTGCTGAACGCCCAGGTCCTGAAGACCCGGACGTCGAGCAGCGGCTGGTCGACCTCGAGCTCGATGACGACGAAGAGCGCCAGGCACAGCACACCCAGCACGATGAGGATCAGCGTCGGGTAGGACGTCCAGCCCCAGGTCGGCGCCTCGGAGAGCGCGAGGAGCAGCGAGAAGGCACCGACCGCGATGGCGAGGAAGCCGGGCAGGTCGAACTTCATCCCCGGCTCGGGGTGGAAGCGCGGAAGCAGGAGGACCGCGCCGAGCACGCCGAGCACGCCGACCGGGACGTTGATGAAGAAGATCAGCCGCCAGTCGACGTACTCGACGAGGTAGCCGCCGAACGTCGGGCCGATCGCCGGGGCGAACACGATGCCCAGGCCGTAGATGCCCATCGCGCCGCCGATGCTCTTCTTCGGCACGATCTTGTAGAGCATGGAGAGCGCGACGACCGGGATGACGCCGCCGGGGATCGCCTGCAGGATGCGGAAGACGATCATGCTGTGGACGTCCCACGCGAGGCCGCAGAACGCCGAGAAGATCGCGAAGCCGATCATCGCGAAGGTGTAGGTGCGGGAGAGCCCGAGCCGCGCCCCCAGCCAGGCGCTCGCCGGGACGATCACGCCCTCGGCCAGCGAGTACGACGTCGAGACCCACTGGATCTGGTCGGTCGTCGCGCCGAAGTCGTTCTGCATCGTCGAGATGGCGACGTTGACGATGCTGATGTCCAGCACCGACATGAACATGCCGACCACGAGGACGAGCAGCGGCACGAGCCAGTTCGACCGCGGACCGGGCTGCTCCGGCGCGGCCGGCGCCGCGGGCTTCGCCGGAGCCGGCTTCGCCGTTGCGGGCTTCGCCGGCGCCGGCGCGGCCGCGGTCCCGTGACGGGGCTCCAGCGTCGCGGGCCGGGCGGGTGGGTGGCCGTTCTCCCGGGTGTCCGGGAGCGTCGAGCCGCGGTGCCCGTCGTCGAGCGTGGTCGGGGTGACCCCGACCTCGGTCTCGGTCGACATGCGTGGGCTTCCTCCTCGCCGACGGCGTCCCCCGGGGATGCCCGGGGGCAGCGGCGTCACGCGGCGCCCCGGGAGGCGTCACGTCACCCGACGGAACCGTAGGACGAGGCGGATCGGGCCGCTCGCCGATGTGGGAGACGTCTCCCACAATCGTCGAGTGAACCCTCAGTCGCCGGGCTTGTGGATGCTCACCGTGACGTTCATGCCGGGGATGAGGTCGAGGCCCTGCGGGTCGTTGATGCCGATGCGCACCGGGATGACCTGGGTGACCTTCTGGAAGTTGCCCCCGGAGTTGGACTGCGGGAACTGGGAGAACACCGCCGCGGCGCCGCCCTGGATCTGCTGGACGGTGCCGTGGAACGTGCGGCCCGGGTAGGCGTCGACCGTGAAGTCCACGGGCCGGTTGACCTGGACCTCGTCGATGTCGGTCTCGTCGACCCGCGCGGTGACGTAGACGTTGGTGGGGTCGTAGGCGACCGCGAGCTGCGCGCCCGCCGTCACGTAGGCACCCTCGGTGGTCTCGGAGTTCGCGATGGTGCCGGCGGCCGGCGCCCGGATCGGGAGTTGCGGCTGCACGTAGGCGCCCTGCTCCCGGACGCGCCCCACGACCTGGTCGCGGTGCAGGACGCTGCCCACGGTGCCCATCCACCCGACGAGCGTGCCGCTGGTCGGCGCCACGATCGGGATCTGGGTGCCGTCGATCTGGGCGTTGTCCGTCGAAACGACCTTGCTGGAGTTGATGAAGTAGTTCGCGGCGAACGCTGCCGCCGCGACCAGGGCGAGGATGAGGATGACCGCCAGGGAGATCTTCGTGGAGCGCTTGAGCCCGCGACGCTTCGTCCCCTCCTCGCCGGTGCCTTCGGCAGGGGTGCCCTCGGCGGGGGTCCCGTCGGCTGGCGTCGCTGCGTCGACCGAGGTGGCCGTGCCACCTTCGGGGCTCTCCGGGGTGCTCACGCGCCACCGCCGAGGAGGACCTGCTGGCCCTGGGAGAGGCCGCTGGTGATCTCGGTGCGGTCGGCGCCGACGAGGCCGGTCGTCACCGGGGTCGGTACCTGTCTGCCGTCGGGTTCCACGACGGTGACCGTGGCCTTGTCGCCCTGCCGGTGCAAGGCGGAGTTCGGCACACTGATCTTCTGGTCGGACTCCGAGGTGATCACGGTCGCCTGCGCGGACTGCCCGTCGTGGACGCGGGGGTCGGTACTCGGCAGCGCGATCGTCACGTAGTACTCCACGCTGCCGCCGATCGCCGTGGAGGACGGGGCCACCGAGAGGACCGTGCCGTCGAAGGTGCGGTCGGGGATCGCGTCCAGCGAGACGGTGGTCCGCTGCTGCGGTGCGATCTTCGCCGCGTCGACCTCCTGGAAGGGGACGACGACGGCGAAGCGGGCCACGTTCTGCAGCACGAGGAACTGCGTCCCCCCGGGACGGGTCGGGGACGCCGCGCCGGTGGCGGTGCCCGCTGCACCGCCCGCCGCCTGGGCGGCCCCGGGGATGGGTGCATCGGCCCCCGGCGCCAAGGGCGTGGTCGACGACGACGGCGCCACGTACTCCCCCACCACGCCGTTGAGCGCCGAGACGGTTCCGGCAGCCGGGGCGCGCAGCGTCGTGTTGTCGAGCGCCTTCTGGGCCTGCGCGACACCGGTGCGGGCGCCGTCCACGGCCGCGGCGGCCGCGTCGAGGGTGTTCGGGCGGTCGGCGCTCGCGGAGTCCAGGCCGTTCTGGGCGCTGACCTGGCCCTGGCGCGCGCTCGCCACCTGCAGGTTCCCCGCGGCCGCGTCGACGTTGCGCTTCTGCTGGGCCTGCAGCAGTTGCTGCTGCACGGTCTGCACGCCCTGCTGTGCCGACTGCACGCCGTACTGGTCCGCCGGGATCTTCTGGCAGGGAGCCGGCGGCGTCGTCGGGTAGGTGGGCTGGCAGGCCGCGATGTCCGCCGCGAGGGCCGCCTGGGCCTGTGCCAGCCCCGCCTGCGCCTGCGGGATGGCCGCCCGGGCCGCGCTGATCGCCGCGTCGTCGGAGCGCAGCGTCGCGTCGGCCTGCCGCCTCGTCGCCGAGACGACCGAAGCAGCGGCGTCGACGGAGTTCTGGGCCCCGCCGACCGCGGTGCCGTCCTTGACCCGGTTGTAGTTGGCCTCCTGCGCCGCGAGCTGGGACTGCGCGTTGCGCAGCTGCTGGCGGGCGTTGAAGTCGTCGATGGTGGCGACGATCTGGCCCGGGGTGACCTGGTCACCGACCGAGACCCGCACGGACGTCAGCTGACCACCCGTCGAGAACCCGAGGTTCGTGGCGCCGAGCGCGGAGACCGATCCGCTCGACTCCACGCCGGTACTGATCGAGGCGGGCTCGACGCGCGCGGTCTGGGGAGGTCCGGCGCTCTGCGAACCGCCGCAGGCGCCCAGGGTGAGGGCGGAAACGACGACCAGCGCGGGGAGCGTCATCCGTCGGACGGAGCAACGGGTCACGCCCAGGACAACGCGTCGGGATGATCTGGGATACGACTCCCGGTCCGGAAGTCACCTCACGAGGTGATCATCACGTCCCCGAGGTCACCGAGTGCCTCGCGATGTGGTCGGCCATGGCGCGCATCCTCCCAGCACCGGCCGCCGGGTGATCAGTCCGTGGGACGCCACGCGTCGAGGACGTCGGGCGGCAGGTCGCCACGCGGACCGGTCGCGTCGGCCAGCCCGACGCAGCGGTCGCCGAGGAAGACCCCGAGCCCGTAGTGCACCGTCGGCGCGCCCGCGTCATCCGTCGCCTGGTCCAGGACGGCCACCCCGACCTCGTACTCGGCGGGGTAACCGACCTCCGCGACGTACTGAACGCGGAACTCGTGCGGCGCGATCTCGGGCGGCGGGCCGCCCCAGCCGGAGATGAGGATCTCCTCCTGGAGGGTCGCCACGGCGTCGGCGTACCAGGACAGCAGGGCGACGTTGTTGACGTGGCGGTTGGTGTCGATGTCGCCCACCCGGGCGCGCAGCGAGACGGCGAAGGGGTAGGCGGCGCGGTCGCGGCGTTCGGGGCCCGGCTTCAGGGCCGGCGGCACGTCGGGCTCCTCGAGGACGAGGCCCGCGAGGTCCGAGCGCAGCGCGTCCGGCAGGTCCGCGGGCCCGGCCGCCGTCGCGAAGACCGTGACGGTGTCGCCGAGCGCGACGCAGCGGTCGTCGCAGAAGACGCCGTAGCCGTAGGTGAACGACGAGTTGCCGACCCGGCGGATCCCGACGCCGATGCGGTACTTGCCGTCCCAGCGCATCGGGGCGAGCCGGTCGACGTGCTGGGCGGCGAGCAGGACCCGGAACGGCCCGAACTCGCCGTCCTCGACGAGCCGGCGGAACCCGGGCAGCTCGACCGTCACGCGGACGTCCTCGAACCATCGCGCGAGGCCCGTCGCGGAGATCATCCCGTCGGGGCCGAGGTCGGAGTAGCGCGGCACGACGTCGCGCAGGGCCGGGTAGGCCCCGGGGTGGGTCAGCGCGCAGGGCACGGCGGCGGTGTCCGACATGGGCCACATCGTCGCGAAGCGGGGGGCGGAAGCGCTCCCGGGGCGGGCCCGCATCACAGGCGCGCCGCGTCACAGGCGGCGGCGCACCAGGGTCGGCGATCGAGGTCATCGAGCCGGAGCGGGTGAAGCTGCCGGAACTGCCGCTCAGCCACTGAGCACCGCGGCCAGGCGCGCCGGTGCCGACGGGGGCTTGACGACGACGCCGCCCTCGGGGACCGGGAGCGTCTGGGCCGGCGCGACCACCGTGGTCGGGACCCAGGGCACCCCGTCGGCCGCGAGCGCGACCTGGTAACGCTTGTCGAGGCTCCACAGCATCGCCGCGGCCGGGTTGCAGAGCTGCGTCACGGCGTCGACCGCGCCCAGCCAGGCGAGGTAGGCGTCGAGGCGCTCCGGGTAGTCCCAGGTCGACCGCGGGGCCACCCGGTCGTAGCGGCCCCAGTCGACGGTGGGGTCGTCCCAGTCGACGACGTCGACGTCCACCCCGGCCGCCGCGAGCGCGGCCAGCCCGAGGGGCTCGTCCTGGTCGAGCCCGCGGGCCGCCCGCGTCGTCACCCACGCGAGGCGCACCCCGCTCAGGCCCCCGGCTCGTCGTACCGCGGCCCGCAGAAGCCGCCGCCGACGAAGGGGTCGGTCCACGGATCGGTGGGCAGGTCGCGGTCGGCGAAGACCTCGGCGTCGTCGCCGGAGCGGTAGCCCAGTTCATACGCGCCGGTCAGCGAGAACCGACGCCGGGTGTTGTCCGAGACGCCCCACACGATCCGGAAGCCGGGCGACGGGGCGGTGACCGCGGCGTCCACGAGGCGGGCGACGTCGTCGGGCGAGAGCCAGGTGGCGAGCGCGCGGGCGTCGGGCGGTTCGGCGAAGCACGACCCGATGCGCAGGCAGACCACGTCGAGGCCGTACCGGTCGTGGTAGAGGCTCCCGAGGGCCTCGCCGGCCACCTTCGCGACGCCGTAGAAGGTGTCCGGACGCGGGGTCAGGTCGTCGGGCACCGGGTCGACGGCGGGGTGGAACCCGACGGCGTGGTTGCTGCTGGCGAACACCACCCGCGGGACGCCGGCGCGTCGGGCGGCCTCGAAGACGGTGAACGTCCCGTGGACGTTGACGTCGAGGATCGCGCTCCACGCCGCCTCGCCGCTGATGCCGCCGAGGTGCACGACGGCGTCGACGCCCCGGCAGGCCTCGGTGAGCGCCTCGAGGTCGGTCACCGACGCCGTCACCACCTCCTCCCGCTCCCCCGGGTCGGCGATCTCGGCGACGTCGAGCAGGCGCAGGGTGCGGTCGGCGCGGGCCAGGCGGGGGCGCAGCATGCCGCCGATGCGCCCGGCGGCGCCGGTGATGAGCAGGGTCGTGGCCACGGGGGGACATGGTGCCCCGCGCCCGGCCCCGGTTCTCCGCGACCACCGGCCGGGTAGCCCCCGTCATGGGCGACGTCGAGGGCCACCGGTACGAGGGCGAGGCCTGGATGCACACCGAGCACGCCGACGGCCCGGGCATCCGCGCCGGTCTCGAGCAGACGCTGGCCAACCTCAAGGCCCAGCTCGACGGCAGCAGCACCGAGTCCGCGGGCTGAGCACGGTGCGGCCCATGCTCGCGACCCCGGGCGAGGTGCCCGAGGGCGCGGGCTGGGCCGTGGAGTTCGCCTGGGGCGGGGTGCGGGTGCTGGTCGGGACGGGTCCCGATGGCGTCGTGGTCACCGGCGAGGACGGCGACGACCTCACCGCCGCCTATCCGGAGCTCGCCGGCGCCGGAGACGGTCGCGACCTTCTGCTCGACGGCGAGATCGTCGTGCTCGACGGTCACGGCCGCCCCGACGCCACCCGCCTCGCCCGGCGCGTGCGGACCGCCGAGCCCGACGAGCAGTTGGTCGGGCAGGCGCCGGCGACGCTCTACGCGACCGACCTGCTGGCCGTGGACGGCGAGGACCTCCGCGAGCGCCCCTACGACGAGCGACGCGCGCGGCTCGAGGCCCTCGACCTCGCCCCGCCGGTGGTGGTCCCGCCGGCGTTCACCGACACCTCGCCCGCCGAGGTCCTCGACATCGCCCGCGGGCACGGGCTGCCCGGCGTCGTCGCCAAGCGCCGGACCTCGCACTACGAGGCCGGGGCGCGGTCGGGCGACTGGGTGGCCTCGGCGGTCGCCGGCGCCCCGGACCGGTTGGCGACGTATGTCCGCAAGCGCGACTTCGACGTGACGCCGGAGCCGACCGGCGGCGGGTCCGGCGACGGGCCCCCGATCTTCGTCGTCCAGCGCCACCGGGCGCGCCGCCTGCACTACGACTTCCGCCTCGAGATCGACGGCGCGCTCGCGAGCTGGGCGGTCCCCCGCGGGCCGACCCTGGACCCGTCGGCGCGGCACATGGCCGTCCACGTCGAGGACCATCCCCTGGACTACGCGATGTTCGAGGGCATCATCCCCGCGGGCCAGTACGGCGGCGGCGACGTCATCGTGTGGGACCGCGGCGTCTGGCACCCCGCCCGCACCGACGATCCCGCGGCCGCCGTCGCCGCCGGGGAGCTGCACCTCGACCTCGAGGGCGAGAAGCTCGCCGGACGGTTCGTCCTCGTGCGTCGGCGGGCCCGCGACGGCGACGACCGGTCGGGCAAGGAGCAGTGGGTCCTCGTCCACAAGCACGACGACCACGCGCAGGAGGGCTGGGACCCCGAGGACCACCCGCGCTCGGTGCTCAGCGGCCGCACCAACGACGAGGTCGCCGCGGCGCCGGCGGCGATGTGGCAGAGCGACGCGCCCGCCGATCAGGCCGAGGTCCCCCTCGCCGGTTCCGACCCCCGCCGGCAGGCCGCCGCCACCGACGAGGAGCTGGCCGCGCTCGACGCCCTCGACGGCGGCGGTACGTGGTCGGTCGGCGGCCAGGAGGTCGTGCTCAGCAACCTCGACAAGGTCCTCTTCCCCGGCGAGGCCGGGCCGCCGGTGACCAAGCGCGACCTCGTCCGCTTCCACGCCCGGGTCGCGCCCTCCCTGCTGCCCTACCTGGCCGGGCGTCCGGTGAACCTGCACCGCTACCCCGACGGCGTCACCCGCCCCGGCTTCTGGCAGAAGGAGGTGCCCGGTCATGCCCCCGGGTGGCTGCGGCGCTGGCACAACGCGGAGGCCGCGCCCGATGAGACGCAGCACTACTTCGTCCTCGACAGCACCGCCGGGCTCGTCTGGATGGCCAACTACGGGGCGATCGAGCTGCACCCCTGGACCTCGGCCCTCCCCGACGTCCACCAGCCCACCTGGGCGCTGATCGACATCGACCCCGGACCGGCCGTCGGGTTCGACGACGTCCTGCAGCTCGCGCGGCTCTACCGCACCGCCCTGGACCACCTGCAGGTCGAGGCGGCGCCCAAGGTCACCGGCAAGCGCGGCATCCAGATCTGGGTGCCGATCGCCGCCGGGTACACCTTCGACGACACCCGCGCCTGGGTGGAGAAGCTCTCCCGGGCGGTCGGCCGGACCGCGCCGCAGCTCGTCTCCTGGGAGTGGCACACCGACCGGCGCCACGGGCTCGCCCGGCTCGACTACACCCAGAACGCGATCAACAAGACCCTGGTCGCGCCGTTCAGCCCACGGCCGTCACCCGACGCGCCGGTCTCGACGACGTTGCGATGGGACGAGCTCGACGACCCGGACCTCACACCGGACCGCTGGACGATCCGGACGCTGCCCGATCGGCTGGCCGACGCGGGCGATCCGCTGCGCCCGCTCCTCGGCCGCGCCCAGACCCTCCCGGAGGTGCACTGAGACCGTTCCACCGCCTCGTCGCCAACCCGGGGTTCTCGACGGGTGGTGACGAGGCAGCCGGGCGGCGCGATCCTCGACGGTTCCCACCACACGAGGAGGCGCCATGTCCGAGATCCTCCGTTTCCTCGGCCTCATGACCGCCCTGCCGGCGTCGCTCGTCCTGCTGGCGATGGGCCTGGCGCGGGCCACGCAGGCCAGTCCGCCGAACTGGACCCTGTTCATCATCGGCGGGGCGCTGTTCGTCCTGACCGTGCCGCCGCTGCTGCTCGGTACGGCGCCCGCCGGGCCCACCACATCCGAACGCGGGGCGAGGGCCGCGGCGTCGGGGCCCGCCCGCTGAGGAGTCGTCGGCCGGCCCGGCTCAGGCCGGCGCCGCGGGCGGGGCGTCGTCGTGGGCACCCTGGTCGTCGACGGCCTCGTTCTCGACGCGGCTCAGCACGACCGTCCCGGCGACGATCCCCGCGGCGCCGACCAGCCCGCCCAGGGTCCAGGCGTCCACCGGCACCTGCTCGCCGAACACCGCGAACCCCCACACCATCGCGACCAGCGGGTTCGCCAGCGTGATCCCGGGCTGCGCCCAGAGCAGGTCGTGGGCCTGGAGCGCCTGCTGGAGGAACAGGAAGGAGACGATGCCGCCGACGAGGACCCCGTAGGTCTGCCAGGTGGTGAGGACCTCGAGGACACCACCGGCGTAGGCCGGTCCGAGCCCCGCGAGCAGCGCCGCGTTGAAGCCGTAGGTCACCCCGGCCCCGAGCCCGAACCACAGCGCCCGCCGTCGCCCGCGCCCGGCCCGGCCCAGGACCGCCAGCACGCCGAGGACCACCACGACGGCGGCCGTCGCGACCGCCCACGACGTCCCCGACGTCGCGGCCGGGTCACCGCCGCTCGGGACCAGGCAGAACAGCAGCGCCGCGAGCCCCACGACCATGACCGCGATCGCGGCCCATGCCCGGCGGCCCATCGGGGTGTGGAGCAGGAGCGCGCTGAGCACGAGCGTGAAGGGCAGTTCGGTGATCAGCATGGGCTGCGCCACCGAGATCGGCGCCAGCGTCAGCGCCACCGCCTGCAGGACGAAGCCCACGACGTGCCCGGCGATGCCCGCCGTCCAGGCCGGGCGGCGCAGCAGGGCGAGCACCGCGCGGCGACGCCCGGCGGTCGGGTCGTGGTGCCGTGACGCCGAGCGCTGCAGCACCGACCCGAGGGCGTTCGCGGCGGCGGCGGCCACCGCCACCACCAGCCCGGTCAGGAGCATCGTCGCGGTCCTCCCACGCTCGTCCCGAGAGCGGAAGGTACGCGGTGGCGGCGCCGGGTGCCGCTACTCCCAGGTCTGGCGGCGCCGGTACTGGGCGACGACCCCCGGCGGGAGGGCGCCGTGGGTCGGCACCGCGAGCCCCTGCTGACGGGCCCACTGCCGGGCGGACTCCAGCAGGCCGCGCACGTCACCGCGGCGCACGGTCTCCGGAGCGACCGGCCGTTGCGTCGTCGTGTCGTCGTGCTTCGGGTCGGACATCGAGCACACCTCCGATGACCTCGTCGTCACCGTCGTCGTCGAGGGTCGGGACGCTACTCCCGCGACACGGGCCCGTCATCGGTCCCGGGGAGTGCATTCCGGGCGGCGAGGGACCAGGGTGTGGCCGTGCTGCGCCTGGGCTTCCCCGTGATCGGTGTGACCGACCTCGACCGTGCCGTCGCGTTCTGGACCGCCGCGCTCCCGCTGTCCGCGAGCGAGGAGTGGGCGAGCCCGACCTGGCGGAACCTCGTCACGGCGGACGGCGTCGTCGACCTCAGCCGTGCCCCGTCGGGGGGATGAGCACCGCCCTCGGCCCCGGCGAGTGCGGGCCCTTCGGACCTGGTGCCCGGGGTCGGGCACCGTCCAGCCTGGTCGTCATGGCGAGCCTCGACACCGCACCCGGGACCACCGACGGACCGGGCGTGCGGCCGGGGCGGGGGGTGCTCATCGTCGCCTGCGTCTCGACGCTGGTGGTCAACGCCAACACCTCCGCGGTCAGCATCCTCATCCCGTCGATCAGCGCCGACCTCGGCACACCCATCGACGTCCTGCAGTGGGCGGTCACCGGCTACCTGCTCATGGGCGCCGCCACGATCATCACGACCGGGGCGCTCGGCGACGTGTTCGGCCGCCGGAAGGTCTTCGTCGGGGGTCTGCTGCTCTTCGTCGCCTCGTGCGTCCTGATCGCCCTCGCGCCGACCGGCGGCATGGTCGTCATCGGCCGGGTGATCCAGGGAGCCGCGGGGGCGACGATCCTCGCCTGCGGGCTCAGCCTGCTCTCGGTGGCCTCCTCGGGGCGTGGCCAGCTGTGGGGGGTGTCGCTGTGGGGCGGCGCCTCGGCGGTCGGGGCGGCGGCGGGCCCGGTGATCGGCGGCGTGCTCAACGAGGTCGCCGGCTGGCAGGGCCTGTTCTGGATCGACGCCGTGGTGGCCGCCGTGTGCATCCCGGTCACCTGGGCGACCGTCGCCGAGTCCTCGGACCCGGACCGGCCCCGGCGGATCGACGTGGCGGGCACCCTGCTCGTCGCCGGCACGCTGGTGCCGTTCGTGTTCGCCGTGACGGAGGCGTCCTCCTGGGGCTGGGCGTCCGCGCGCACCATCGGCTGCCTGGTGGCCTCGGTCGTCGCGGCGGTGGCGTTCGTCATGGTGGAGCGCCGGGTCCACGCGCCGCTGGTCGACCTCGCACTGCTGCGCAACGGCCTGCTGGTCGGTGCGACGACGGCCATCCTCATCGGCGCCGGGGCGATCGCTGCGATCAGCTTCCTCATCAGCCTGTACTTCCAGAACCCGCTGATCTTCGGGATGTCGAGCCTGATGGCCGGCATCGCGACCCTCCCCGTCGCGGCCGCGGTGGTGGTCGTCGCGCCGTTGGTCACCCCGCTGGCGCACCGGTTCGGGGCCCGGGCCGTGGTGCTCACCGGGTTCGTGCTGCTCACCGCCTCGTTCGCGGTGCTGGCCTTCGTCACCCCGGCCTGGGGCTACGGCGCGTTCCTCGTGCCCCTGCTCGGCGTCGCCGTCGGGCTCGCGCTCTCCAACGGACCGGCGTCGTCACTCTCGACGGCGTGCGTGCCCCCGCGCCAGGTCGGCGCCGCGTCCGGCATCTCGAACATGGCCCGCTACGTCGGCGGGGCGGTCATGACGGCCGTCGCCGCCGGCATCGTCGCCCGGGTCGCGTCGGCGAAGGCCGACGCGGGACAGGCGGGCGCCGACGCGCTCGCGGCCGGGTTCGGCCGGGCGTGCCTCGTCCTCGCCGTGATCTCCGCCTCCGGGATCCTGCTGGCGTGGAAGGTCGGGCGCGACGTCCGCCGCCCGCACACCATCGACCTCGCGGCGGCAGCGGCCTCGACGATCCACACCCTTCCCCAGGCCGGGGCGCGGCCGGCCGACTAGGGGCGGCCAGGGCACTACGTCCCGAGGCACCGGGCCCCGTGGGACCTCCCCGCACGTCGGCGCGGCGTCCACGCGCCACGTGGGCATCGAGGAGCAGTGACCAGGAGTCCCAGCTGCGCGAGATGTTCGCCGAGGGCCGACACCGAGGCGGAGATGTCGCCGGCCACCTGAGCGGGCCGGCCCGGTCCCCGGGCTGACGCCGGGGGCCGGGCTCCCTACTGTTCCTGCTGATCGTTCGAGCGGAGGACGAGCAGTGGTGACACACGAGGACGCGCACGGCCACGGCCATCCGCACGGTCATGGCCACGGGCACGGCGCCCGACCCTGGTGGCGGCGGGTGCTCCACCGCCTGCCGACCCACTCGCACGACGCCGCCGACCGTCTCGACCGCGAGCTCGAGGCCAGCCACGAGGGCGTGCGCGCCCTCTGGTGGTCGCTCGCCCTGCTCGGGGTCACGGCGGTCGTGCAGGCGGTCGTCGTCGTCCTGTCCGGCTCGGTGGCGCTGCTCGGCGACACCGTCCACAACGTCGCCGACGCGCTGACCGCCGTCCCCCTGGGCATCGCGTTCGTGGTGGGTCGACGGGCACCGACCCGGCGCTACACCTACGGCTACGGGCGGGCCGAGGACCTCGCGGGCATCGTGGTCGTGCTCGTGATCGCCGCCTCGGCCGTCGTCGCGGGCTGGGAGGCGGTCGACCGGCTGCTGCACCCGCATCCCGTCTCCCACCTGCTCGCGGTCGCCGTGGCCGGCGTCGTCGGGTTCCTCGGCAACGAGGCCGTCGCGACGTACCGCATCCGGGTCGGCCGCCGCATCGGCTCGGCGGCGCTCGTCGCCGACGGGCTGCACGCGCGCACCGACGGGCTCACCTCGTTGGCGGTGGTCCTGGGGGCCGGCGGGGTCGCGGTGAGCTGGGACTGGGCGGACCCCGAGGTCGGCCTCGTCATCACGCTCGCGATCCTGCTGGTGCTGCGCGACGCCGCCCGCGAGGTCTACCACCGGCTCATGGACGCCGTGGATCCCGCGCTCGTCGACGACGCGGAGGCGGTGCTCGCCGCGGTGCCGGGGGTCCGCGCCGTCGGCGGGGTCCGGATGCGCTGGATCGGCCACCAGCTGCGGGCCGAGACCGACGTCGTCGTCGCTCCCGAGCTCACCGTCGTCGAGGCGCACGCGATCGCCGTCGACGCCGAGCACGCCCTGCTGCACGCGGTCCCCCGCCTGGTCGGCGCGACGGTGCACACCGACCACGCCCGGCACGACGGGACCACCGACCCGCACGGCGCGCTCTCCCACCACGCCGACCGGTAGCCCCGCCGCCTCGCCGAGGGTCGGTCAGCCCTGCGCGAGGTGGGCGACGTGCTGCCAGGCCGGCTCGCGGACGCCGTCGCAGGCGGGCAACGGGGTGGAGTGGCGGGCCGAGGACCCACCCCAGTCCGTCGAGAACCCGCCGGGCTCGACGAGGGTGACGTGGATGCCGAAGCCGGCGACCTCCTGGGCCAGGGCCTGGCTGAAGCCCTCGAGGGCCCACGTGGAGGCGTGGTACGCCCCGATGCGCTGCAGCGCCGCGACCGCCCACTCCCGGCCGAAGCCGCGGGACGTGCCGGTGATGAACCAGGTCTTCATCATCCCGAAGCTAGTCCGGCTTGACCTCGACCGCGATCGAGGTCGGAGGGTGTGAGGGACCGATCCCCGCGCCGAGGAGGACACCCGTGACGACCCCACCGACGACCTTCGACGAGTCCTACCGCACCGGCGAGCCGCCGTGGGTGATCGACGAGCCGCAGCCGGCCGTGGTCGCGCTCGAGCGCGCCGGCGGGATCACCGGGCCCGTCCTCGACCTCGGCTGCGGCACGGGCGAGCACACGATCCTGCTGCGCCTGCTCGGCTACCGGGTGCTCGGCGTCGACGCGGCCCCGGCCGCCGTCGAGCGCGCGCGGGAGCGGGCCCGCCTCGCCGGCGTGGCGGCCGAGTTCGCGGTGGGCGACGCGATGGCCCCCGCCGCCCTCGGGCAGTTCGCCACGGTGCTGGACAGCGCACTGTTCCACGTCTTCGACGCCGACGACCGCGCCCGCTACGCGCGCGCCCTCGCCGACGTGGTGGTGCCGGGCGGGCAGGTGCTCGTCCTCGCCCTGTCCACCCGCGGCCCGGGCTTCGGCCCGCAGATCGACGACGACGCCGTGCCCGCCGCCTTCACCGCACCCGCGTGGACCGTCGAGACGCTGCAGGAGTCGACCTACCGCGGCCGGGTCACCCACGACGACCAGGCCAGGACCACCGGCCGGGCCCTCGGCGAGCTCGTCGACCTGCCGGCGCTCCTCGCCCGCGTCCGCCGCACGGACGCCGATGCGGCAGAGTGAAGCCGTCCCGGCGACGCTGGCCGGCCCGGACGCACGTCCTCGCCACGGGAGGCTGGTCATGATCTTCGACATCCGCGTGTCGGCCACGACGTCGAAGCCCGTGCGCTCGTCCCCGGAGTTCCTCCGCTCCGCGATGGCCCGCTATGGCCCGACCGCGCACACCGTCGGCACCGACGGCCTCGACGCGGTGCTCCACGTCGAGGCGGACCGCCTGGCCGACGCCATGACCGACGCGCTCAATGCCGTGATCGACGCGCTGCACGCCGCCGGCGACGAGGTCCGGGCGGCCACCGTCAGCGGGGCACGGGACGACGACGGGTCCGACGAGGCCACCGACGAGGACGACGAGGCCGAGGACTGAGCCGGTTGCGCCGTCAGGGCGCGCCCGGGAACGACCGTTCTAGGCTGACCGACAACGCCCGTTCTGCCACGCCTCCGGAGGTCCCCATGGACGGACGCCCGCCCTACCCGCCGTTCGACGCCGAGTCCGCGGCGAAGAAGGTCCAGGCCGCCGAGAACGCCTGGAACACCCGCGACCCGGAGAAGGTGTCGCTGGCCTACACCGAGGACTCGGTCTGGCGGAACCGCGACACCGTCGTGCAGGGCCGGGAGGAGATCGTGGCGTTCCTGACGCGGAAGTGGGAGCGCGAGCTGGACTACGCGCTGCGCAAGTCGCTGTGGGCGTTCACCGGCAACCGGATCGCGGTGCGCTTCCAGTACGAGTGCCGTGACGCGGACGGCAGGTGGTGGCGCTCCTACGGCAACGAGAACTGGGAGTTCGCCGAGAACGGCCTCATGCGGCGTCGGGAGGCGAGCATCAACGACCTGCGGATCGACGAGTCCGACCGTCGCATCGTCGGGCCCCGCGCCGAGGGCGACACGACGGAGATCCCGCTCGCGTGACCCAGGCGGGGGTGACTCAGCCGGCGGGCTGCCGCGGCTGGTCCACTCGAGCACCACGCGCAGCGCCGTCTCGGTGACGGTGCTGGACTCCGAGCCGATCTCGGCGAAGGCGCGGCGGTGGCGCTCCCAGAACCGGCGCTCACCCTCCGGGCCGGTGGTGCCCGGGTCGGTGCTCATGGCCAGGGGCTCGTCGCGGCCCGGTGGGCCCGAAAGGTCCCCTGGATCTCAGCTCGCGGGGACGCCCGGCCACGTCGCGACGCGCAGCTCCACGCGCCCGTCGCGCACGCGGGTGGGAAACACCGCCGCCGGCGCGGTGGCGGGCCCGTGCACGACCCGCCCGTCCTCGAGACGGAAGACGCTGCCGTGCCAGGGACAGACCAGGCACTCGTCCCCGTCGGCGGTGGTCAGCTCCCCGTCGGACAGCGGTGCCGACGCGTGGGGGCACCGCTCCCCCAGGGCCAGGACCTCCTCGCCCCGGCGGACGACGACGACCCCGACGTCGCCCGAGGTGCGCGAGACGGGCGCCCCCTCCGGCAGCTCGGAGACCGGGCCGACGTCGATCCAGTCCTCGGGACCGATGTGCGGGTAGGACTCGGCGTGGTTCGCGCCGAGCGACTGGTGGTAGCTCAGGTGGCCGCCGAGGGCCGCGCCGGCGGAGCCGACCGCGAGCGCGGCCCAGCCCCACAGCGCCCCGCGGAAGCTGCGGCCCCGCGCCCGCGCGGCCAGTGAGGCGACGTAGCCGGTGAGCATCGTGATGTTGGCGGCGGCGTGCACGACCCCGACCCGCTGCTGCTCCTCGTGGGCCTGCGCGTAGTCGGCCCAGCCCGCCGCCGCGGTCGGCGCCGCGGAGAGCAGCCCGACCCCGATGAGGGCGGTGGCGGGCCGGCGGGTGCGCGGCACGAGGTCGAGCAGGCCGGCGGAGAGGAAGCTGCCGAAGGTCAGCTGCGCGAGGACCGGGTGCAGCGGATGCCCGATCGGGACGCCGTGCAGGACGTCGGCCACCTTGCGGTCGGTGAGCACGCGGTTCACCAGGTCGCGGGCGGGCGCCGCGATCTTGTCGAGTGCCGGCCAGGCGGCCAGCCGGTCGATGTCATCGAAGGGGCGCACGAGGACCTCCGTGGTGGGGATCGGGCGAGGAGGAGATCACCGTTCGTACCGGTCCCCGAAACTCCTCCGCCGCAGAGGTGGTGTCGAGGGCGCCCGAGGTGGGAAACCGCGCGCGCCGGACCCGGGCACCGGGGCCGACGGGTTGACCTCGCAGCCGCTCCCACCTCCGCCCCGTGACCCACCGGGCCGTGTCCCGGGTCCGCCGAGAGGAGCCGCCATGGCCGCGGTGACCCGACTCCCCACCCCCACGGAGGAGCACTGGCGCTGGCAGGCCCTGGCCGCGTGCCGGGGGATGGACCTCGACGCGTTCTTCCACCCCCCGGGCGAGCGCGGCCACGACCGCCGCCGACGCGAGGACCGTGCGAAGCGGATCTGCCGCGCGTGCCCCGTCATCGACGCGTGCCGTCGGTGGGCGCACGGGGTGCAGGAGCCGTTCGGGGTCTGGGGCGGCGAGTCCGAGGACGAGCGTCGCGCGGTGATCCGGGCCGAGCGCCGGGAGCGGCGGCTCGCGGCGCGCCGGGCGGGGATCGTCGTCCGGTGACCGGGCCGGAATCGACGGAGCCGTCGCTCTCGTTCGTCGGGACCGCCACGGTCCTGCTCCGCTGTGCGGGCATGCGGGTGCTGGCGGACCCGAACTTCCTGCACCGCGGGCAGCGCGCCTACCTGGGGCACGGCCTCACCTCGAAGCGGCTGACCGAGCCCGCGTGGACCCCGGAGGAGCTCGCCCCGGTCGACGCCGTCGTGCTGTCCCACCTGCACGGCGACCACTGGGACCGTGAGACCCGCCGGCGCCTCCCCCGGACGACGCCGATCGTCACCACCCGGCACGCCTCGCGACGGCTGCAGACCGTCCACGGCTTCCCCCGCGCAATCGGGCTGGACACACGACTACACGGTCTTCCGCTCGCCGCTGTCGGACTTCGTCGCCGAGGCCGAACGGGCCGGCTGGCTCGACCGGGTCGACCTCGTCGCCCGCGGGGACACCATCTCCTTGTAGGCGTCAGCACTCGCAGCATCACCTGGTCGCGAGCCGGGCCGCCCGCCGCTCGAGATGGCGCTTCTCGGCCTGGTTGAGGGCGGCCCGAGCCGCGCGGCGGTAGTGCTCACGCGCCCCGTCGTCCTGGCCGAGGAGCTCGAGGAGGCCGGCCCGCACGGCATCGGGCCGGTGGCTGCGCCCCAACCGGGGATCGTCGGCCACCGTGTCGAGCACCGCGAGACCGGCCCGGGCGCCCTGGGCCATCCCGACGGCGACGGCACGGTGCAGGGTGACGACGGGGTTGTCGGAGCGCCGTTCGAGCAGGCCGTAGAGGACGACGATCTGCGCCCAGTCGGTCTCCGCGTCGCTGCCGGCCTCGGCGTGCACGGCCGCGATCGCGGCCTGCAGCTGGTACGGGCCGAGCGGCGCGGTGGCCAGGGCGTGCTCGAGCAGCCCGGTCGCGTCCGCGATCGCGGTGTGGTCCCAGCGCGTGCGGTCCTGCTCGGCCAGGGTGACGAGGTTCCCGTCGGCGTCGGTGCGGGCGTCGCGCCGGGCGTCGGTGAGCAGCATCCGGGCGAGCAGGCCGGCGATCTCGCCGTCATCGGGCCGCAGCCGGTGCAGTCGCCGGGTGAGGCGGATCGCCTCGGCGGTGAGGTCCACCCGGGTGAGGACGGGTCCCGTGGTGGCGGTGTGGCCCTCGGTGAAGACCAGGTAGAGGACGTGCAGCGCGGCCGCCAGACGCTCCCCGCGGTCGCCGTCGGGTGGCGGGAAGGACCCGCCCGCGGCCCCGATCGTGGCCTTCGCCCGGCTGATCCGCTGGGCCATGGTCGCCTCGGGCACGAGGAACGCGCGCGCGATCTCGGCGGTGGTGAGGCCGCCGACCGCCCGGAGCGTCAGCCGATCCGGCTCGGCTCGGAGAGCGCGGGGTGCGCGCAGAGCAGCAGCAGCTCCAGCGTGTCGTCCTCGGCGGTGCCCGTCGCGGCGTCGACGTCGGCGGCGGGCGCGGACGCCGTCGTCGGCTCCCGGGCGGCCACGGCGAGCTCCCGCTCCCGCCGGGCGGCGTCGCGTCGCCACTCGTCGGTCAGCCGGCGGGCGGCGACGGTGGTCAGCCAGGCGACGGGCTCGTCGGGGACGCCGTGGCGGGGCCAGGCCCCGGTCGCGGCGAGCAGGGCCTCCTGGACCGCGTCCTCGCACCGCGCGAACCCGCCGTGCCGACGGACCAGCGCGCCGAGGACCTGCGGCGCGCACCGGCGCAGCAGGTCCTCGACGCCGCCGTCGGGGCTCACGCCGGCTCGCGCTCCACGAGCCCGTAGCCGGCCGTGAAGACCACCGGCCGCACCTCGACCGGCAGCCGGTCGGTGCCGGGGATCATCGCGGCGAGCTCCTGGGCGCGCTCGGCGCTCTCGCAGTCCACGAGGTAGAAGCCGCCGATGTACTCCTTGGCCTCGAGGAACGGGCCGTCGGTGACGGTGGCGGCCCCGGGCCGGCCGCGGACCACCACGCTCTGCGACGGGTCGGCCAGGGCGTGGGTCCCGACCATCTCGCCCGTGGCGGTGAGCTGCTCCATGAACGACTCCTGGCCGCCCATGATCTCGGTGCGCTCCTCGTCCGAGAGCGACTCCCAGGTCTCCGGGTTCATCTGGATCATCAGCAGGTACTTCACGGTCTCTCCCACTCGTCGGCGGCGCCGTCGCGGCGCCGGTCACGAGCAGTACGGAGCGGGCCGGGCACCGCTCGACATCCTCGTCGTGTGACCCGGAGCACAACCAGCGTCAGCGGGGCAGCTTGACCACGGTGACGAAGAAGTCGTCGATCTGGCGGATGACCTCGATGAACCGCTCGAAGTCGACGGGCTTGGCGACGTAGGCGTTCGCGTGCAGGTTGTAGCTGCGCAGGATGTCCTCCTCGGCCTGCGAGGTGGTCAGCACGACGACGGGGATGGTGCGCAGCGACTCGTCGGACTTGATCTCCTCGAGGACCTGCCGCCCGTCCTTCCGGGGCAGGTTGAGGTCGAGCAGGATCAGGCCGGGACGCGGCGCGCCGGCGTGCTCCCCCTCGCGGCGCAGGAACGAGATCGCCTCGACGCCGTCAGGGACCACGTGCAGCTGGTTGCGCAGCTTGTGGTGCTCGAACGCCTCCTTGGTCATGAGGACGTCGCCCTCGTCGTCCTCGACGAGCAGCACGTCGATCTCGGCGGCCTCAGACACGGGCTTCCTCCTGCTGGTCGGACGCGTTCGGCACCTCGGGGGCACGCAGCGTCACGCGGTCGTCGTCGTGGTCGTCGTCGTGGTCGTCCTCGAGCGCGGGGAGGGCGACCACGAAGGTGCTGCCGGGTCCCGCGGTCTCCTCGAGCCAGATGGACCCGCCATGGTGCTCGACGATCTTCCGGCACATCGCCAGCCCGATCCCCGTGCCGGGGTAGGCCGACTTGGGGTGGAGCCGCTGGAAGATCGTGAAGATCCGATCGGCGTACTCGGGCTCGATCCCCAGCCCGTTGTCGGAGAACCGCAGCAGCCAACGGCGGCCGTCGCGGTCGGCCGAGACGTGGACGCGGGGCGGCGCGTCCCCGCGGAACTTCAGGGCGTTGCCGAGCAGGTTCTGGAAGACCGTGGTGAGCAGCACCGGCTCGGCCCGGACCCGGGGCAGTCGGTCGTGGGTGATCTCGCCGTCCGACTCCTCCAGGGTCCCGGAGAGGTTCTCGACCGCGTGGTCGAGCACCGCGCCGGTGTCGACCACCTCGGCGTTGCCCTCCGAGCGCCCCACCCGGGAGAACGCGAGCAGGTCGTTGATCAGCACCTGCATCCGCTTGGCACCGTCGACCGCGAACTCGATGTACTGGTCGGCGCGCTCGTCGAGCTGGCCGGAGTAGCGACGGTGGAGGAGCTGGCAGAAGCTGGTGACCTTGCGCAGCGGCTCCTGCAGGTCGTGCGAGGCGACGTAGGCGAACTGCTCGAGGTCGGAGTTCGAGCGCTCCAGCTCCCGCCCGGCCTCCTCGAGCTCGTGGCGGGCCGCCTCGATGCCCGCCATCTCGGCGACGAGGGCGCGGCGCATCGCCTCCACGTCCCGGCCGAGCGCGGTGATCTCCCGGGGCCCCTGAGCGGCCACGCGGCGTTCGACGTCCCCGTCGGCCACCTCGCGGACCTCGGCGGCCAGCCGCTCCGTGGGCCTCACGACGACGCGGCGCAGCCAGGAGAGCAGGACCGCGAGCCCGATCGCGAGCAGCACGATCACGAGGATCCCGACGATCCGGACCGTGGTGGCCGCGCGGTCGACGGCGGCGCGGGCGGCGTCGCGCTCGGCGGAGAGGCGGTCCACGAGCGTGTCCGTGGCGGCGCGGACCCGGTCGAAGGCGGCCTTGCCGGTCCCCGCGTCCGGCAGTGCGGTCCGGGCACCGGTGGCGGCGACCACCGGGTCCGCGTAGAGCCCGTGCCACTGCGCCGCGGCGGACTCGACCGCGTCCAGGTCACGGCGGGTCTCGGTCGAGACGAGCACGTCGCGGAGCGCGGCCTCCTGCCGGGTCTCCTCGGCGCGCCCCGCCCGGTAGGGGTCGAGGAACGTCGCCAGCCCCGCGAGGGCGTACCCGCGGATGCCGGTCTCCTGGTCGAGCAGCGCCGAATGGAGCCGGGAGGCGGCGAGCGCCGCCGGGTCGAGCCGGTCGACCAGGGCGGTCCGGTCCCGGTCGAGCCCGGTCATGGCCAGACCGGCCACCACGGTGGCCAGCAGGAGGAGCACGAGCCCGACGACCCCGCTCATCGCCAGCAGCCGGCGCAGCGACCGGGGGTCGACGACGGCGTCGTCGTCCGGGGCCGTCCCGTGCCCGCTCACCGCCGTGCGACCAGGAGGACCGCGGCCACGTCGTCGGCACGCTCCTCGGTCAGGTCGCGGACCCGGGTCAGCACGCAGTCCAGGAGCCGGTCGGGGTCGACGTACCACGGTGTCGGTGGGACGCCGTCGGGGTTCTCGGGGGTGGTCACGTGGTTCTCCTCGCGGTCCGCGACCGCGCACTCGTCGAGCACGGTGAGCAGTCCGTCGGTGTCGAGCACGCCGTCGTCGCGGGCCGTCGGCCCCGACCCGTCCGGCGCCGGACCGTCGTGCGGGCGGCCCTCCACGAGACCGTCGGTGTAGAGCAGCAACGCCCATCGGGCGGGCAGCTCGACGTCGAGGACCTCCCAGTGGTCGTCGAGCACGACGCCGATCGGGCGGCCGAGCTTGGCGATCGGCAGGGGGCGGGCCGGCCCGTCGGGCGGTACCAGCAGCGGCGGTGGGTGCCCGGCGAGGCGCAGCCGCGCGCGGCGCAGGTCCGCGTCGATCGTCAGGAGGGCGAGGGTCGCGAAGATGCCGGTGCGCTCCCGCTCGTGCACCAGCAGGCGGCTCAGGGTGGGCAGCAGCTGGCTGTCCTCGGCGCCGGAGAGGACCATCGCGCGCCAGGCGATGCGCAGGTTCACCCCGAGCGCGGCCTCGTCGGGGCCGTGGCCGCACACGTCGCCGATCACCACGTGCAGCGTCCCGTCGGCGCCCTCGACGGTGTCGTAGAAGTCGCCGCCCAGCAGCCGGCGATCACCGCCGGGCTCGTAGCGCACCGCGACGTGGATGTCGGGGTTCGTCAGCAGCGGCGTCGGGAGCAGGCCCCGCTCGAGGCGGACGTTCTCCTCGGCGCGGGTCTCGGCGTCCCAGAGCTGGCGGCGGACCCGTTCTCCTCGGACGCGCTCCACGGCGTAGCGCAGGGCCCGGGTCAGCGACGCGCCGTCGACGGCGTCCTTGAGCAGGTAGTCCTGGGCGCCCGCACCGACGGCACGCACGCCCAGCGCCTCGTCGTGCCGACCGGTGAGCACGACGACCGCGGCGCCGTGCCCGGCGCCCAGCACCCGCTGCAGCGCGTCGAGGCCGTGCGCGTCCGGGAGGGCGAGATCGAGCAGGACGCAATCAACCGCACCGACGACGTGGGAGGTCACCTCGGAGACCGTCTTGACGCGCTTGAGCGCGATGGTGAGTCCGCTGAGGGCCTCCGCGTCCGCGAAGTGCTCCGCGACGAGCAGGGCGTCCGCGTCGTCGTCCTCGACCACGAGCACGGACAGCGGCGCGGACTCGTCCGGCACAGGGTCCACGGCACCTCCTCTGCCCGATCACCGGCCGGGGCGCCGTCCGGGTGAAGCGCTACCGGACGGAAACCCTAACGCGTGCTGTGGAGGCGATCGGCAGGCGCTGCAGCTCCGCCGTCGCACTCCGCCAATACCTCCCGGGCTATGGCGTGGATCACAGCCGAGGTGAGATCGTCATCCCGTGACGAGCACCGCTGAGGAGTCCTCGCCGGGGTCACGGCACGTCGCGACGACCTGGCACCGCGACGCGCTCGCCGCGGTCCAGCGGTGGTCGTGGCTGCAGGACCTCAACGACCGCGTCACCGCGGCCGTCGAACCGGTGTACGACCGCCACCGGGACAACCTCGTGCTCGAGCTGATGCACGGCGGGCGCTGGGTGGGGCACTCGCTGCACCCGGCGCTGTCCGACCTCCCGATCGGGCTGTGGTCGAGCACCTTCGTGCTCGACCTCGCCGGCCAGGACGGTGCCGACGACGGACGCCGCGGGGGCCCGGCCGCGACGCTCAGCGCCGCCGGTCTGCTGGCCGCCGCCGCCACCGCGGCCACCGGCGTCGTCGACTGGAACGTCAGCGACGGCGAGGACCGCCGCGTCGGGCTCTTCCACGGCCTGCTCAACGCCGCCGGGATGGCGCTGCAGGGGGCGTCCCTGGCGGCCCGGCTCTCGGGCCACCGCGGTACCGCGCGCTCGTTGGGCGCGGGCAGCCTCGCGGTGACCGCCGTCGCGGGCTTCGTCGGCGGGCACCTCGTCCAGGGCCGCGCGGTCATGGTCAACCGGGTCGCGACGACGACCGGCCCCACCCGCTGGGTGCGCGCGATCGAGGACGGCGAGCTGCCGGAGGCGACCCTGGTCGGCCGCGAGGTCGAGGGCCGCCAGGTGCTGCTCTTCCGGCGCGACGGCGAGGTGCACGCGATCGACGACGTGTGCAGCCACGCCGGCGCCCTGCTGAGCCGGGGCGAGGTGGAGGGCTGCGCGGTCGTCTGCCCGCTGCACCGCTCCGTCTTCGACCTGCGCGACGGCTCCATCGTGCGCGGCCCGGCCCACCACCCGCAGCCGGTCCTGCCGGCCCGGATCCGCAACGGCTGGGTCGAGGTGCGCGGGAGCCAGCCGCGGGGGCGGCGGAAGTCAACCTGAGAGGAGTCCGGCATGGCCTGGGAAGCAGTGGCCGATCTCGACCAGCTCGAGGAAGGCGACATGATGCTCGTCGACATGGGCGAGCCGATCTGCGTCGTCCGGCTGTACGAGGACGAGGCGGTCGCCGTGCACAACACGTGCACCCACCAGCAGCAGCCCCTCAACGAGGGCTACCTGCAGGAGGACGACTCCCTCATCTGCCCGGCGCACAACTCGCGCTTCGACCTGCACACCGGGGTCCCGACCGGCGTCCCCGCCGTCGACCCCATCCCCACCTACGCCTGCAAGATCGAGGACGGCGCGATCTGGGTGGACGTCGAGCAGCAGCTCAACGACGCGGCCATCCCGCACAAGCCCTACTACTGAGCCCTCTCGGGGCCGAGGCGTCCCGGCCCTAGGATCGCCGGGGTGCTCGCCGTGGTCCTCACCGTCGTCGTCGTCGGCGGCGTGGTCGGCGGGCTGCCGCTCTTCGCCGCCCGGGCGCGGCGGGGTGGCGGGGGTGCGTCGGTGATGGGCCCGTTCGAGGAGATGTGGCACCCGGCGGCCCGGCGGGCGCGCGTGGAGGTCGAGGTCGCCGAGGAGCGACGGGTGCCGACGCCGTCGCCGGACGGTCCGGCCGGGCTCCGCTCGGTGCGGTGGTCGGCGCCGGCGTTCCGGGCGCGACGGGGCCGGCGGTGACGGAGCCGTCGGGGGCGGCCGTGAGCGATGCCTCGGAGGAGCCGAGCGCCGAGCACGTGGCGGCGGTCCTGCGCGAGCGCGTCTACGGCAGCATCACGTTCCTCTCGACGCTGCTCGTGCTCGCCGGGTCGTTGGAGCCGTCGACGTCCCGCTGGGAGCCCGCCCTCACCCTCGCCGTGACCGCGGCCGGGCTCTGGGCCGCGAGCGTGTTCGCGGAGTACTTCGCGGCCCTCGCCGCCCGCAGCCACGAGGAGGGGCGGGCGTCGCGGATGCACCTGCGGGCGACCGGCCAGATCCTCGAGGCCGCCGTCCTCCCGCTGCTGCTCCTGGTGGCTGCCGGGCTCGGGCTGCTCCCGGTCGGGGTGGCCGCCTGGGCGGCGATCTGGGTGCTCGTGGCGTCGATGGCGTTCATCGCGCTGCTGGCCGTGCGGCGGGCGGGCTTGCCGTGGTGGAAGGGCCTGGTGCTGATCCTGGCCCTCGTCGTCCTGGCCCTGCTCGTCGTCGGCGTGAAGTCGCTGGCGCACTGAAGCAGTCGCTCGACGGAAGCGATGCGGGCTCTGCTCGTGTTCACTGGGGCGCCCCGGGCCGAGAGGACGACGCCATGAGCAGCCCCATCGACATCCCGCGCTCCCCCGCGTCGCCCCCGGCCGAGCCGGCGGCGCCCGAGGAGGGTGACGCGGCGGAGCTGGCGACGTTCCTCGCCGCGGAGAACGTGGCGAACGACTACCACCCGGGCCTGGAGGCCTGAATCACTGAGATGGCCTAGTGGGCGATCTGCCCGAAAGGCCCGTGACTGTCGGACTCTCGAACTAGTGTTCGAATCATGGCAGCGGTGGTGGACGCTCCCGACGGGGCGGGCGGTGCGGGTGGTGCGGGTGGGCGGTTCGCGGACCCGCGTCCCGGCCCGGAGCTGACCGCGGCGCTGCTGGGTGATCCGGCTTTGCTGGTGGGGCGGGAGGTGGAGGCCGGGCTGGTGGGCGCGTTCCGCGCCGCCAACCACGCCGCCTGGGCCCGCTGTCGCTGGCTGCTCGAGGCCTGTTGTGCGCGGGCCGGGCGCACCGCTCGGGTGGGGCTGGAGGCGAGGGCGGCGTTGATCGCGGCGGCGGCGTTGCACTGGTCGCCGTCGATGGC
>NZ_DASXJD010000013.1:0-22241 GCF_036497585.1 Actinomycetospora sp.
CGAGGTGGCCGGCGTCGACGAGCTCGGGGTGCGGGTGGTCGGCCTGGGGGGCGAGGCCCCCGAGTACGAGGCCCTGCTCCCCGACGCCGAGCCCGTCGCCCTGCCCGACGGCGACGACGCCCCCGGCGAGGACGACCTGGCGGGGCTCTTCTACAACGGCGGCACGACGGGCGCGGCGAAGGGCGTGATGCTCACCCACGGCAACCTCGTGGCCAACGCGTTCCACTTCATGGCCTGCTGGCCGTTCACCGAGGACACCCGGTTCATGGTGGTCGCGCCGATGTTCCACGCCGCGGGCACGATCGGGGCGCTGGCGACGACGTGGGCCGCCGGCACCCAGGTGCTCGTCCCGGCCTTCACGCCGGCCGGGGTCCTCGATGTCGTCGAGCGCGAGCGCATCACCGCCACCCTGGTGGTCCCGACGATGATGGACGCCCTGGCCGTCGAGCAGCGGGAACGGCCCCGGGACGTCTCGAGCATGCGCTGGCTCTCCCACGGCTCGAGCCCCGCGGCCCGCGAGCTGCTCAAGCGGACCCACGCGACGTTCCCGCAGGCGTCGATGCTGCACATCTACGGCCTCACCGAGACCTCCCCGATCGTCACGCTGCACCCCGACGAGCAGCTGCGCCTCGACGGCACCCGGGCGATGTCGTGCGGACGGCCCGCGGTGGGGGTGGAGGTCCAGGTGATCGACCCGGTCGAGCGGACCCCGCTGCTGCCCGGCGAGGTGGGCGAGGTCGCGATCCGCGGCGCCAACGTCACCGCCGGCTACTGGCACAAGCCCGAGGAGACCGCGAAGGTGCTGCGCGGCGGCTGGTTCACCTCCGGCGACCTGGGCTACCTCGACGACGCCGGCTACCTGTTCCTCGTCGACCGCGCCAAGGACATGATCGTCTCCGGCGGCGAGAACGTGTACTCCGCGGAGGTCGAGAACGCGCTGTACTCCCACCCCGCGGTGGTCGAGGCGGCCGTGTTCGGGGTGCCCGACGACCGCTTCGGCGAGGCCGTGCACGCCGTCGTCCAGACCCGCACCGAGGTCAGCGGCGACGAGCTCGTCGCGCACTGCCGGCTGACGATCGCCGGGTACAAGGTGCCCCGCGGGGTCGAGCTGCGCACCGACCCGCTGCCCAAGTCCGGCGCGGGGAAGATCCTCAAGCGGGAGCTGCGCGACGCCTGGTGGCAGGGCCGCGAGACCCGCATCTGACCCGAGCGCACGGCGGCCGCTGACAGCGATGGTCCGTCGCCGACACGAGCGATCCGACACGATGGTGTGGCGACGGGCGGGCCGCGCGGCGTCGGCGGTGACCCGGCTCGTCGACTGGTCGGGACCGCGTCGACGGTCTCGGACCCGACGAGGGTCGCGGCCGGCGACGGGAGCGCCACCGGCCGTCGTCGTCCGGGACCTCCACCGACCTCGCGCAGTAGGCGGGGGGCTCACCCCCGTGCGAGCCGCGGCAGCAGCGCCGAGGCGATCGAGATCATCGCGACGGCGGCGACGACGAGCACCACGGCGTCGAGCCAGAGGCGGGCGGGCGTGCCGACCAGCAGCCCCCGCAGCGCGTCGACCTCGTAGGACAGCGGGTTGACGTGGTTGATCCACTGCAGCCAGGTCGGCATGACCTGCACCGGGTAGAGCGCGTTCGACGCGAAGAACAGCGGCATGGTGATCGCCTGGCCGATGCCCATGAGCCGGTCTCGGGAGAGCACGACGCCTGCGAGCGTGATCGACAGGCAGCAGAAGAAGGCCGACCCGAGCACGACGACGACGGCCGCGGCCAGCCACTTCAGCGGGTTCACCGTGATCCCGACGCCGAGCAACAGCGCGATCACCACGACGACGAGGGCCTGGACCAGCGCGCGGATGCCGGCCGCGAACGCCTTCGAGGTGACCAGCGCGGTCCGCGGGGTCGGCGTCACCAGCAGCTTCGCGAGCACCCCGGCGTCGCGCTCCCAGATGACCTGGATGCCGTAGAAGATCGCAATGAAGAGCGCGGACTGGGCCAGGATGCCGGGCGCGAGGAAGTCCAGGTAGGGCGTCGACCCGGTCGGGATCGCGTGGATGCGGCTGAACGTCGTCCCGAACACGATCAGCCACAGCGCGGGCTGGATGGTGCGGGTGACCAGTTCGGTGCGGTCGTGACGCAGCTTCTGCAGCTCGACCAGGCACATCGCGCCCATGCGGCGGACGAGCAGCGCCACCTCGCCGGCGGGCGAGAAGCGCTCAGCCGACGCGGCGGGCGGTGCGGCGGGCAGTACGGACATCGCGCATGCTCCCTTCCTGGCCGGACCGGGTCAGGGTGTCGCCGGTGTGGTGGCGGAAGACGTCGTCGAGCGTCGCCGGGCCGTCCCCCACCCTCCCCAGGGCGGCGGTGAGCTCGGCGGGGGTCCCCTCGGCCCGCTTGCGGCCACGGTGCAGCAGGGCCACCCGGTCGCAGTGCAGCTCGGCCTCCTCCATGGCGTGGGTGGTGACCAGCACGGTCATCCCGGTCTCGCGGCGCACCTCGTGGATGCGGTCCCAGACCCCGGAGCGGGCCACCGGGTCGAGGCCGACCGTGGGCTCGTCGAGCACCAGGACCCGCGGGGCACTGACGAGGGCCTGGGCCAGCTCCAGGCGGCGGACCATGCCGCCGGAGTAGGTCGACGCGGTGCGGTCGGACGCCTCGGTCAGCCCCATCGCGTCGAGGACGGAGTCGACGGCCTCGGCGCGGTCGCGGCGCGGCACGTCGAACAGCCGCGCGAAGAGGGCGACGTTCTCCCGGCCGGTCAGCGAGCCGTCGGCCGAGAGCTGCTGGGGCACGTAGCCGAGCAGCCGGCGGACCTGGCGGCGGTGCCGGGCCACGTCGAGGCCCGCCACGGTCACCGTGCCCGGCGGCGCGGGCAGCAGCGTCGTGATGACGCGGATCGTGGTCGTCTTCCCGGCCCCGTTGGGGCCCAGCAGGCCGAAGACCTCGCCCGGGTGCAGGGCGAGGTCGAGCCCGTCCACGGCGAGGTGGTCGCCGAAGGCGTAGCGCAGGTCCCGGGTGCGGACCGGTTCGACGTCGCCCGTGTCGGTCGCGTCCGCCGCGTCTTCGGTGTCCGTCATGACCCACCCCCCTGGTGGTGCGGATCGGGCTCCTCGACGGCGTCGAGGAGCCGGGTGAGTGCGGGCAGGGCCGCGGTGAGGGCCTCGTGGTCGGCCGGGTCGAGGCAGGCCAGGGCCGCGTCGACGACCTCGGCGCGCACGGCCCGCCAGCGGCGCAGCCGGCCGTGGGCGGCCTCGGTGAGCTCCAGGCGGGCCGCGCGGCGGTCGGTCGGGTCGGCGGTCCGGCGGAGGTGGCCGTCGGCGACGGCGGTGCGCACCAGGGTGCTCACCGAGTTGTCCGCCAGCCGCAGCCGTCGCGCGACCCCGGCCACCCCGATGCCGGGGGAGTCCTGCACCGCGCGCAGCAGCTCCACCTGCGCGGGCGGCAGGGCGGGGACGCCCGTCCGCTCCCGGGTGCGGCGCCGCACCGCCCGGCGCAGCGCGGTGACCGCGGGCATGAGGCCCTCGGCGAGGCCGACGGTGATGGTCACGAGAGAACATTAGCTCTGACACAGAGATGTCGTCGAGGCGAGCGATCGGCGTCACCCGGCGCCCGGGCGTTCCCTCCGCCGCCCCGCGGTCCCTACCCTCGGAGGCGGCGCAGGTGGCGAGGCAGGGAGGCCCCGGAGTGCACGAGCACCACGAGGTGCGGATCGCCGCGTGCCCGGACTACGTCTGGGCGGTCCTCACCGACGTCTCCCGATGGCCGCAGTTCGCGCCCTCGCTGCGGGAGGTGGTCCCCTTCGACGGCGGGCCGCTCGTCGCCGGCGGCGGGGTGCGCGTCCGCGCCCGGCGCCTGCCCGTCCGGGAGTGGCAGGTCACCGAGCTCCGTCCCCACCGCGGCTTCACCTGGGCCGGGACCGGGGTCTTCGCGTCCGCCCGGCTCCGGGTCGCGATCACCGCCGAGGGCTCCGGCCGCAGCCTCGTCGCGTTCACGCTGGAGCACTCCGGCCGGGTCGCCTCCGTCGTCGGACGGCTGACCGGCCCCACCGCGGCCACGCACGTCGGGGAGCTGGCCGCGGGGCTGCGCCGCCGGTGCGAGGCCGGGCAGTGCGGCCCGTCCGGCTCCGTGGCGGGCGTCGCGCAGCGCACCCGCTAGAGGTGGCGGGCGGCCGGGTACCCGGCCGGCGTGCAGATCGTCCCCGGACCCCGTCAGGTGCTGCGCGAGGCCCTGATGCTCACCGAGCTCCCGCGCGGACTCGTCGCGCTCGGCCGCATCTGGGGACTCCCCGGGGTCCGCGTCACCCACCGCCGGCTCGCGGGGGACCCGGAGCAGGACGCGCCGCCGCGGCTGCTCGACGCGAACGGGCGCGACCAGCCGGTGGCCGCCGGGTACGGGCCGATGCTGCACCGCACCTTCCGCGCCCGGGTCGTCGCGCCCCGCCTCGGGCCGCGCGCGCTGGTCGCGGTGCTCGCGGCGGACATGAACCAGGCGATGGTGCCCGGCGTCGCCCGCTTCGACCGCGTCGGCGACATCCGGCGCGCCCTCGCCGTCGGCGACGAGTTCGTCGTCCGGATGCCCGGTCCGTGGGACGGCCCGGTGCGCGTCGTCGACCGCACCGACGGCGACGACCGTTCCTCCTTCCGGCTGGCGACCCTCGACGGCCACGTGGAGGCGGGCCAGATCGAGTTCGCCGCCAGCGCGCTCGACGACGACGTCCTCGAGTTCCGCATCACCACCTGGGCCCGCGCCGGCGACCCGCTCGCCGACCTGGTCTACAACCGTCTCGGCGTCGCCCGGGAGATCCAGTTCCAGCTCTGGGTCCACTGCTGCGTCCGCGCCGCCGTGCTGTCCGGAGGCGCCGCGCCCGACGGCGTCGAGGTGACCACCCGGTCGCTGATCTGGACACCCGAGGCCGCCGCGGGCGTCGCGGAGGAATCCGCCGCGGAGGTGTAACGCCGCGTGGGGGGACGACGACATCCCCCGTGAGCCCCGACGGGCCGCGGGACCCCCGACCTCGCGGCCCGTCGGGGCCATCGTCGTTCCGGGCCGGGCCCGGCGCGCCGTCGTCACCGACGGGCTGCCACGACCTAGCCTCGATCGGGTGTCGTCCGGCCCGCCCCGCGTCCCCGTACCGAGTGCCCTCGCGGGCACAGTCATCGTGCTGTGTGCGGTCCTGCTCCTCAAATGGCTGGCCGTCGTCGCCCTGGTCGCGGGAGGCCTCGTCGTCCTGGCCCGGTGGCTCTGGCGCCGCCGCTACCGCCCGCTCGCCCTGGAGCTCGAGCCCGCGGTGCCGCGCGAGCCCGACCCGGGCCTCGTGCGCCTGCCCGGCCCGCCCCCGACCGACCCGGACTGCTCCTGGTGCGGGCTCGCCGGTGGCCACCACGACGCGCTCGGCCGGACCCTCCGACCCCGGTACGCCCACCAGGCGCGGGAGCAGCGGGTGCGGGTGTAGCGGAGGCGCGCCTACGTGACGTCGTCGAAGCGCGGCGGATCCGCCGGGCCGGAGCCGTTCCCGGACGGCCCCTCCAGGCGCGAGGGCGCGACCGGCGCCGGCGCCCGGACCGGCTCGACCGTTGCCGCGGGGCCCGGGACCGGTGACGGACCGGCCTCGTCGTCGGCGAGCCCGGCCCACGGCGACTGCTTCGCCGCCCGCCGGTCGTGCACCCGGCACACCTGCGCGGCGATCTCGAACAGCACCGTGAGCGAGACCCCGAGCGCCAGCATCGAGAACGGATCCTGGCCCGGGGTCGCGACCGCGGCGAACACGAAGATCGCGAAGACCAGCCCGCGGCGCCACGCCTTGATCCGGGAGTACGGGAAGATGCCGACCCGGTTCAACATGATCATCAGCAGGGGCAGCTCGAAGCTCACCCCGAAGATGACCAGCAGGGTGATGAGCAGGCTGAAGTAGTCCTCGCCGCGCAGCGCGGTGATCTGGATGCCGCCCCCGACCGTGACGAGGAAGTACAGCGCCTGGGTCAGCACCAGGTAGGCCAGCACGGCCCCGCCGAGGAAGAGCACCGTGCCCGTCCCGATGAAGATCCGGGCGAAGCGCCGTTCGTGGGCGTGCAGCCCCGGGGTGATGAAGCCCCAGAGCTGGGAGAGCCACACCGGGCTCGAGAGCACGACGCCGGCCGCCACCCCCACCTTGATCAGCAGGGCGAGCTGCTCGAACGGCGCGAAGGCCACGAGCTGGCACTGGTTGGGGTTGCCCAGCGTGAGGCGCGCGCTCGGGGGCAGCCGGCAGTACGGCTCGGTGAGCAGCTGTCCCAGCGAGGGCAGCCCGAAGATCGGGTACTGGTACCAGACCACCCCGATGATCGTCCCGAGGACGACCGCGATGACACCGATCATCAGCCGTCGACGAAGCTCGTGGATGTGCTCGAGAAGCGTCATCGTGCCGTCGGGGTTGCCCTGGCGCGGACGCAGCCAGTGGGGGACCCGCATCCACGACGGTCGTGCCACGGGCCCGAGCCTACGGGGGCGCCCGCTCGCGGCCGTGAGCTCGTCGGGTCCTACAGGCGCAGCCGCGTCAGCAGCGCGCGGTGATCGCTCCCGGGGACGGCGATCACCTCGGTCGAACGGGCCTGCGGCCCGACGCCGTGGGCGCCCGGCCGGGTGAGCACGTGGTCGATCTGGGCGCCGAGGACGCGGGGGAAGCTCGAGCGCCAGGTCGGCACGAGGGAGGCCCCGGTGGCCGTCGCCGCGTCGGTGCAGCCCGCGGTGCCGGACCGGAAGGCGGAGTGGTCCGGGGTGGCGTTGAGGTCGCCGACGATCATCGCGGGCGTGGGGTCACCGCCGGGGGCGCACCATTGCCGCAGCATGCCGAGCTCGTCGGGCCAGTAGGAGATCCAGCCCGGGACGATCGAGACCAGGTGCACGGCCACGAGCCGCGTCGGGCCGAGGATCCCGCCGGTGACCTCGGCCCAGGGGTAGCGGGTGTCCCCGTCGAGGCGGCGGGCCGTGACGTCCCCGGCGCGCGGCGCGGCGGCCACGACGATCCCGCGCACGTCGGCGGCCCATGGCGGCACGTTCGTCCAGGTGCGGTACCCCGGCAGCAGCGGGGCGAGCCGGGCCCGCATCCGTTCCCCGGACTCCGGCAGCACCACCAGGTCCGCGTGCCGCGCGAGGGCGAGGGCGGCGACGGCGCGGGCGTCGGCGTGCCCCTCGAACGCGTTGAGCTCGAGCACGGTGAGCTCGGTACCCCCGGGCGGTGGGGCGGGGTCGGCGACGGCGCGCGGCGCGACGACCGCCCCGGCGACGACGGCCACGACGAGCGCGGGCACGAGCACGGGCCACCAGCGCCGCCGCAGCGCCAGCAGCACGAGGGCGACGCCCCCGATCCCGACGGCCAGGTCCGGGCGCAGTGCCGCGAAGACCGCGAACGGCAGCACGTGGTCCAGCTCGAGCCGGTCCGGGAGGAGGACGACGACGGCGAGGAGGGTCGCCACCGCGAGGAGGACGGCGACACGGGCCCGCCGCCCCGCCGGGAGTCCCCGCTCCCCGCGGGTGACCCGGGCGCGCGGAGGTCGCCCGGTCGTCGTCATCGATGCAGCGTAGGTCGGTCCCGTCAGCTCACCGTGCGACGGCGGGCCCCGGGTCGGGTGACGTGACCGGGTTCTCGCACCGTGGCCGCCGTCGGGACGGGACGCGTGGGACGGACCGGACGGACGGCGGCGGGACACGCCGGGCCGTGACCGCTCGGCGCCGACGCGCGGGCGCTCGCGGCACCGGGAGGGCCGACCTGAGAGCGCTCCGGAGCCGATCGGTCACGGATCGCTCCTCACGGGGCCGCTCACTGGTCCGGACGGAGGAGGCGAACGGCCGGTGGGCGCGCCGTGATCGCCCGTCATCGCGCCGGGACCCGAGGATTCTCAGGTTGGGGTCCCCAGGCTCGGCGGCCCCCTAACTTCCTCGCCGATGAACACGACGGACGTCTCCTCGGGCACCGCCCCGGTGAGCCGTGCGGGCCTCCTGCGGGTCGGCCTGCACCTGCTCCTCGCGGCGCTCCCCCTGCTCGCGATCTCGGCGCACGTCTTCGGCCTGATCGAGATGAACTGGTCCGCGGCACTGCTGGTCGTGCCGCTGGCGACCGCGATCGTCGCCCTGACGATCTTCGCCCCGCACCCCGAGGAGCGCGTCATCCTCCACGGGTTCCTGTGGGGAATGCTGGCCTGCGCGCTCTACGACATCTTCCGCCTCGACACGGTCTACATGCTCGGCTGGTGGGCGGACTTCATCCCGACCATGGGCACCTGGATCATCGGAGACGGCGCGTCGAAGAGCGCCGGCGCGTGGGTCGGCTACCTCTGGCGCTACCTCGGTGACGGCGGCGGGATCGGCGTGACCTTCTTCGTCGGCGCCGCGTTCCTCGGCCTGCACCACCGGCCCCCGAAGCAGGTGGTGGCGGCCGCGGTGGCGTTCGCGGTGTTCCCGGTCTGGGCCGGGCTCATCGCGACCGTGGCCCTGGCGACCCGCGGCCAGTCCATGATGTTCCCGCTGACCCCGACGACGATCACGCTCTCGCTGATCGGCCACCTGATCTTCGGGCTCATCATGGGGCTGGGCTTCGTCAAGACCCGCTCGGCGCAGCGGTACTGGCCGTGGCTGCCGGTGTTCGGCGGCCACCGTGCCCGGCCCGCCCGCGTCGGCCCCGTGGCGGCGGACTCTCGACCGGTGCTCCCCCCGGCCGAGCGTGCGCACCCCGCGGCCGTGTCGGGGCCGGTCCCGGTCGGGGCCGCGGCGCGCCCGCCCGCCCCGGCGCGGACCGGCGAGCGCCCGGTCGTCGTCCCCCCGCCCCCGCTGCCGCCGGGCCACCCCTCCGGGCCGCTGCCGCGTCAGGAGCGGGTGGGCGCCGGGCACCCCTCCGGGCCGCTGCCGGCCGCGGTCGGGGCCGGGACCCCCGCCCGGGGCGAGGCCGTCGGGTCGGCGTCGGCAGCCCGGGCGGCGGGACCGGGGACGGGCCGTACCCGCACCGCCACGCCGCCCGCCGGGCAGACCCTCGACCCCGAGACGTGGGCGCTCTGGCAGCGCCAGCTCGCCACGACGATCAAGGGTCGCCGGACGCACCGGTGGCGCTGAGCGGGTGCCGGGCCCGGCCCCGGCCCGGTGGCAGCAACGGCACGTTCCTGGCGTCCGACGCCAGGACGGCGCCGCTCACCCGTCACGCCGGCCCGGGCCCAGGTCGGGCCCGGCATCAGCGGCTCACCACCCGGACGCGACGATGGAGGGGTGTCCCCCCGGCTCGTCGCGGTCCTCGCCCCGCTCCTCGGTCTCGCCGCCCTCCTCGCGGGCTGCGCGCAGACCGGCCCGACGGTCGGGCGGCCGCCGGCGGAGATCGTGCGCGAAGCGGTCGTCGCGACCGCCGCAGCCGGCCCGTCGCACGCCGCCGTCACCGGCCAGACCGCCGTCGCCGGACAGGCCATCCCGATCAACGGCAACGGGGTGGTCGACCCGGCCCACCAGGCCGCCGACCTGAGCCTGCAGGTGCCCTCGCTCGGTGCGGTCCGCGTGGTGTTCAGCGGCGGCAGGCTCGCCGCGCAGCTCCCGCCCGCGGCCGCCGGGGTGATCGGGGCCCTGGCCGGCGGCAAGCAGTGGGTGTCGGTCGACGTCGACCGGCTCGCCCAGTCCGGGTACGGCGCCCCGCTCGGCGCGCTCGGCGTGGGGACGACCGCCAACCCCGCCGACCAGCTGGGCTACCTGCGAGCGATCAGCGACACCACCCGCCTCGTCGGGCCCGAGCAGATCGACGGCGTGGCCACCACCCACTACGCGGGCGCGGTGGACCTCGACAAGGTGCCCGGCGCCGCCGACCCCGCCACGAAGCCCGGGATCGACCGGCTGAAGGCCCAGCTCGGCACCAACCTGCTGCCCGTGGACGTGTGGGTCGACGGCGGCGGGAAGCTCAAGCGCGTCGGCCAGACGGTGACCGTGAAGGCGACGCCCGAGGCGCCCGCGGGGACCCCGACGACGACCACCACCACGCTGACCTTCTCCGACGTCGGCTCCGCGCCCGCCGTCGTGCCCCCGCCCGCGGACCAGGTCGCCGACGTCTCGTCGCTGCTCCCCGGCTGAGATCAGTCCACCGTGTGCACCGTGACCAGCACCCCGCGGTGGTCGGTTCCCGGCACCTCCACGACGTCGAAGCCGTCGACGCCGACCCCGCCTCCGACGAGCACGTGGTCGAGCTGGGCGCCGAGCCAGCGCGGGGTCGCGGTCGGCCAGGTCGCGGGCAGGCCCTTGCCGGCCGCGTCGCCCGCGTCGGTGCAGCCCGCGGTGCCGCGGCGGTAGGCCGCGATGTCCGCGGTGGCGTTGAGGTCGCCGACGACCGCCGTCGGGCCCGCCCCCGGCCCGCACCAGCGCTGCAACGACGCGAGCTCGGCGGGCCACGCGCCGATCAGCGTGGGGACCGGGGAGGCGGTGTGCACCCCGACCGGCCGGGTCCGACCCAGCGCCCCGCCGGAGATCTGCAGCCACGGGAACCGGACGTCGGCCACGACGTCGGCGCGGACCGCGCCGAGCGACGGGCCGGCGAGGATCGACGTGCCCTCGGCGTCGGCCCGGGTCGCCGGCGTCGAGGACCAGGACCGGTAGCCCAGGTCGGCCACCAGCGGGGCCAGGCGCGCCCGGAACGGTTCCCCGGCCTCGGGCAGCACGACGACGTCGGGGCGGCGCAGGTGCAGCAGCGTCGCGAGCGCGGTGACGTCCGCGCTCCCGCGGTCGACGTTGAGGGTCATGACGACGAGGTCCGGGCCGGGGTCGGGCCCGGGGCCGTCGGGCAGGAGCCGCGGCAGCAGCGTCACCACCGACACCGCCGCGATCAGCAGCACCGGCACGACCGTCGGCCACCACCGCGCCCGCACCGCGAGCGCCAGCAGCACCAGGACCACCACCACGATCGTCGCCGGCGCGCGGACGAGGACGAACGCGACGACCGGCAGGACCCCGTCGAGCCCGAGGCGGTCGGGGACGAGCACCAGCGCCACGACCGCGACGACCACCACCCCGAGCACCACCCGGCCCCGCCGCGGGCCCCGGGGGATGCGCACCGGCCCGGTGTCGGCCTCGGCCCCGGCGTCGGGGCCGGTCACGCGCGGGTCACCACGACGGCGCCGTCGGGCGGGACGTCCGTCCGGTCGATCGGGGTCTCCCACGTGCCGTCGCGGAACACCACCGGACGTCGCACGGCGGAGCAGGCTAGCGGGCGGCACACCCGGCCGGCGCCGGGACGGGGCCCACCGCGGACCGCGACGCGTCCCCGCGCGGCGGGGGTGGACCGCCCGGCCCGCGGCGCCGCCGTAGGGTCCGGCCCGTGGACGACGAGGTCGCGGACTGGCTGGCGGACCATGCGGTGCCGCTGGACGAGGTCGGGCTGTCCGCCTGGCGCCCGTCGCTGGCCGGCGTGCGGGTGCTCGGGGTCGGCGCCGCCGCCCACGGCGCGCGGGAGCTCCTCACCGCCGGCAGCCGGCTCGTGGAGTTCGCCCTCGAGGAGCTGGGCACCCGGGTCCTCGCCCTGGGCGCGAGCGAGGCCGGCGCCACCGGGCTCGACGCCGTGGTGCGCGGGATCGGCATCCCGGGCGACGCCGTCGCCGCGCTCGGCGGCTGGGAGTACGACACCCCCGAGGTCGTCGAGCTGGTCTCCCGCCTGCGCGACCACAACGAGCTCCTCCCGCCGGAGGACCGCATCCGGGTGGTGGGTGTGGACCCGGTGCGCCCGGCGCCGTCGGTGAAGGCCCTCGGCGGCTACCTGCGGGCCGTCGCGCCGGACCTGCTGCCCGACGCCCGCGACGGCCTGGCCGACCTGCTCGACCACGAGCCCGACGCCCGTCCCCTGCCCGTCCGCGTCCGCGACACCGTGGTGGGCCTCCACGAGCGGATGGTCGCCGACGAGGCGCGCCTGGTCGCCGAGAGCTCACCGGGCCGCTTCGGCGAGGCGCTCGACCACGCCTGGATCCTCGCGCGGGCCGCGGAGGTGGCCTGCGCGCCGCGCGGACGCGAGCCGCGCACCGAGGAGGAGGCCGAGGCGCTGTCGGTCGAGAGCGCGCCGGTACTGCGGGCGCGTCTCGCCGCCGAGGCGGTCGGCCGGGCGGCGCAGGACGCCCGCGGCACCCCCGCCGTCGTCCTCTGGGGTCACGACGACCAGGTGCGGGTGGGCGACCCGACGACGGCGGGGCGCCACCTGCGCGCCGCGCTCGGCGACGCCTACTACGCCGTCGGCGGGCTGTTCGACGAGGGCGGGGCGTCGGCGGTCCGGCGCCGGGTGCTGCGGCCGGTGCGGCCGCGACCCACGACGCACCGGCTGCCACGCCTGGACGGCACCCTCGAGGCCGACCTGCGGACCGCGCTCGGCGACGACGATGAGCGCCTCGTGGACCTGCGGGCCGCGCGCGACGCCGGCGGCCCGGTGGCGACCTGGGCCGGCGCCCGGACGACGACCCGGCGGCTCGGCCCCGTCGTCGACTCCGGGCAGCTTCGCGCCCGCACCCCGCTGGTGCCCGCCCGGGAGTTCGACGCCCTCGCGCACGTCCCGCGCGTCCACCCGGCCTGGATCCGGTAGCGCGGCCCCGGCCCGGCCGGTTCGTCGACACACGCCCGCCACACGACCGGGCTACGGTCGCCGCAGCTGCCAGGCCCCGCGCGAGGAGGTCCGTGATGTCCGACCCGGTCCGGACCGACAATCCCGACATCGCCTATCCCGGCCCGGGCTCGCGGCCGTTCCGGCGGGACCTCGAGCCGATCGCCCCGCACGTGATCGTGCTGTTCGGCTGCACCGGGGACCTCGCGAAGCGCAAGCTGCTGCCCGGCCTGGCCTACCTCGCCGATTCCGAGCTGGCCCCGGACATCCGCATCGTCGGGACCGCGATGGAGGGCCTCAGCACCGAGAGCTTCCGGGAGCTCGCGCACACCGCGGTGCAGAGCTTCGGCATGCACCGGCTCGCCGAGTCCGACTGGCAGGACTTCGCCGACCGGCTGAGCTACGTCCCGCAGGGCGAGGGCCCCGAGGCGCTCGCCTCGGCGGTGAAGGAGGCCGCCTCCCAGCTGATGGGCGCCGCCACCCAGCGCACCGGGAACGCCCCCGACGGCGTGCGGCTGCTGCACTACCTGTCGGTGCCGCCGAGGGCGGCGCAGGCGGTGCTCGAGATGCTGCGCGACGCCGACCTGGTCCGCGGCGCGCGGGTGATCATGGAGAAGCCGTTCGGGTACGACCTGGAGTCAGCGGTCCGGCTCAACGACTTCGTCCACCAGGTCTTCGACGAGTCGCAGGTGTTCCGGATCGACCACTTCCTCGGCAAGGAGGCGGCGCAGAACGTCCTGGCGTTCCGGTTCGCCAACGGCCTGTTCGAGCCGATCTGGAACCGCAACTTCATCGACCACGTCCAGATCGACATCCCCGAGTCGCTCGGCCTGGACCAGCGCGCCAGCTTCTACGAGGCCACCGGCGCCTACAAGGACATGGTCGTCACCCACCTGATGCAGGTGATGGCCTTCGTCGCGATGGAGCCGCCGACCGCGCTCGAGCCCCGCGCGATCAGCGAGGAGAAGAACAAGGTCTTCCGCTCGCTGCTCCCGATCCACTCGACCGACGTCGTCCGGGGCCAGTACGGCGGCTACCGCGACGAGCCCGGCGTCGCCGCGGACTCCGACACCGAGACCTTCATCGCGCTGCAGGTGGGCCTGGACAACTGGCGGTGGGCGGGGGTGCCGTTCTACCTGCGCACCGGCAAGAAGCTCGCCGAGGGCCAGCGGATCATCTCGATCGCCTTCAAGGAGGCGCCGCGCACGATGTTCCCGCAGGGCTCGGGCGTGGGCACGCACGGCCCGGACCACCTGACGTTCGACCTCGCGGACTCCTCGCGGGTCTCGCTCTCGTTCTACGGCAAGCGCCCCGGGCCGGGGATGCGGCTGCAGAAGCTCTCGATGCAGTTCTCGACCCAGGAGATCGGCGAGGCCGCCGACGTCCTCGAGGCCTACGAGCGGCTCATCCTCGACGCGATGCGCGGCGACCACACGCTGTTCACCACCGCGGAGGGCATCGAGTCGCTCTGGGACCGCTCGCAGCCGCTGCTCGCGGACCCGCCGCCGGTCAAGCCCTACCCGAAGGGCTCCTGGGGGCCGAACGCCATCCACCAGCTCATCGCGCCGAACGCCTGGCGGCTCCCCTTCGAACGCGCCTGGCGGGAGAAGAACTGAGTCAGGGCCGTCCGCCGACCCGGGCCGGGGTGCGCAGCGGGCCGTCCGGGGCGCGACGCGCCCCGGGGAGGTAGGGGGCCGAGGGGAACGGGGCGGTGAGGGGGTCGCGCCGGGCCTCGGTGTTGTCGATGCGCGGCGGCCCGATCGGCTCGGGGCGGGTCGGGGCGCTGCGCTGGGCGGCCGACGCCGTCGGCACCGGGCCGGAGACCGCCTCGTACGCGTCGACCTGGCTGGTCCGGCGGCGGGCCCGGCGCAGCGCGTCCTGCCGGTCGCGGACCTCGCGGTCCCGCGCGGCGCGGTGGTGCCGACCACGCGCGGCGTGACCGGCGGACCGGGTGGGCTGCGGGGTCGCGCGACGCGTGGTGCTGCGGAACACGGGCAGATCACGTCCCTGGGCTCGGCGGGTTGCCTACTCCCTCTTCATCGCCCGCCGCGTGGCCGAGCTGGTTCCGCCGATCGGGGACGGTCACGTCAGGCGTGGCGCGCGGGGCCCTCGTGCTCGGCGAACTCCCGGCCGTCGAGACGCGGCAGCGGGATCGGCCCGGTCTCGTCCTTCCAGGCAGCGAGCGTGCGCTGGTCGGTGGTCCCGTGCACCGCGGCGCTGACCAGGGGGGCGGCGAGCCAGGCCGCCGCGGACGAGCCGGCGGCGAGGGCGACGTTCCCGGCGAAGGACATGGCGACTCCTCGGGGCGGAGTGGTGCGGTGGTGGGTCAACCGACCCGGGACACCCGGCGGACGGCGTCGGCCGCGGGACGGGGCGAGGGCACGGCGGCCCAGGTGCCGGAGGGCCGGAACGGGACGACCGGGGCCGAGGCCGAGGGCGGCGCCACCGGCGTCCGCCCCGCACGCACCCGTGCCCGAGCCGTGTCGTCGAGGGAGCCGCCGAGCGTGAGCACCACCCAGGGCGCGGCCATCCACGTCGTCACGGCTCCGACCACCGTCGTCGTCGCGGCTGTCCGTGCGCGCATGCGGTCCCCCACCGAACGTCCGATCCCCCCTGCCGACCGCGGGACGGGATCGGGCCCCGCGTCCGGAGGAGTCGAGGCCTCTCCGTGGTCGCGGTGCGCGATTCAACATAAGCGAGGAACCGCGATCGGAGGTACCCCGATCAGGTGATCCACGGGAGAGGTTGCGGCGAGTGACATCACGATGCGGTCACGACGGAGTGTGTCTCCGGTCGTGCCACGGCGCGTGCGGCTCGCCCGTCCGGGTGTATCGGCTACGGCCTCGTAACGGTGTGGTCTCGTCGTTCGAGAGTCAGGGCACAGGCGGTGGCCAGGGCGGCCGCCGCACGTCGAGGGGGGCCGTCATGGGCATTGTCGTCACCACCGTGGTGCTGGCCGCACTCGCGGCCGTCGTCCTGGTGCTCGTGCTGCGCACCGGGTCGGCGGCGGCGTCCGTGGCGCCCCGCCTCTCCGCGGGCTTCGCGCCGACGCTGCTCGCCCGGGCCGGCTTCCCGGCGACCGCGCACAACGTCGCGATCCTCCACGACCACCTGGGCGCGGTCTTCCTCGACGCCGCCCGCGGGTCGCTGCCGGCCGAGGCGCTGGCCGCCCTCGGGGCGCGGTGCGCCCCGGCCCGCGGCGGGGTCCCGGTCGCCGGCGGCTCGTCGCGCACGTGGCCGCAGCGGGTGCTCGACGAGCTCGCCGCCCTCGGTGCCCTCGACGTGGCCGCGCTGCCGCGGCGGGCGCAGGACACCCTCCTCGCGACCGCGGGTACCGGCCGCGGCCTGCTGGGCGGGTCGGTCTTCGCGCCGCTGCCGGCGCCGGCCGCCCCGGTGCTGCCCGCGCCGCGCGCGGCCGCCGACGCCGCCCACCGCGTCGGTGCCTGAGGACTACAGCGAGGCCCGGGGCCCCTCGGCGGGCGCCGGCTCGTCCTGGCGCTGCTCGGGCACCGGGTCGGGGACCAGCCCGTCGGTGCCTGCCCTGCCGGCCCCGTCGTCGTCGTGCTCGTCATCCCCGTCGTCCGGCTCCCGCCGGGCGGCCGTCTCCATCTCCGCCAGCGACCGGGCCGCCGCCGAACCGCCCGGGCTGTCGTCGCCGAGCAGCTCGCGGACCCGGGAGTAGGCGGCGCGCGCGTCGACGGTCCGTCCACGGAGCCGGTCGAGGTGGGCGAGGTCGAGGGAGGCCTCCGCCTCCCGGGTGTCGTCGCCGGCCTCGCGCGCGGAGGCGACGGCCGCGCGCAGACAGCCGCGCTGGGCGTCGAACCGTCCGGCGTCGCGCTCCAGGCCCGCGAGGAGCAGGCCCGCGTCCGAGGCGTCGCGCGGCGGCCCGTCGCGCACGACGAGCTCGAGGTGGCGCCGACGCTCCGTGGGCTCGGCGTCGCGGTCGAGGCCCAGCCAGAACGCCGTGCGCGCCCGCAGCGAGCGCTCGGTCCCGTCGTCGGGGGTCCCGGCGAGGACGGCGGCGAACCAGCGGCGGGCCTCGGCGGGGCGGCCGGCCTGCAGCGACGCGACCCCCAGCCGGTAGTGCTCGCCGGGCGTGGTCGACCCCGGCGCGGCCCCGTCGGGGGGCGGGCGCAGGAGCAGCGCGGCGAGGTCGTCGAACCGGCGGGCGAGGGCCAGCACCCCGACCGCGCGACGCCGGGCCCGGACCTGCGGCGGGTCGAGGACGTCGCCGACGACCTCGCCGAGACGCGCGGGCGGCGTCCAGCCGTCGGCGCCGAGGGCGTCGGCGGCCGCGGTGAGCAGGCCGCTCGGGACGTGGTGCACCCCCTCGCTGAGGCGCAGCCGTCGCAGCAGCGGCGGCTCCCCGCGTCGGGGGCGCTCGGCGACGAGGGACTCGACGGCTCGGCCGAGGTCGTCCACCCCGGGCACGGAGTCCGGCCCGTCACCGTCGTCGTCGCCGGCGAGGTCGCGCGCGTAGGCGAGGGCGAGCCGGGCGAGCAGCGGGGTGGGCAGGGCGTGCGGGACCCCGAGCCGGTCCCAGTCGACCGCGGCCCGCAGCACGGCGGCGCGGGCCGTCGTGGTCCGGCCCTCGCCGCGCCGCCCCGGCCGCCACGATCGCCCGGAATCGCCCGGCACGAGCAGACCGCGGTGGGGGGTGAGGTCGACGAGCCCCTCGCCGAGCCGCGACCCCGACGGGACGGACAGGCCCACGGCTTCGGCGTGGGCCGCCTCGGCCGCGGAGAGCGTCTCCGGGAGGCGTACGACGGTGACGCCGTCACCCACGTCACCCCGGACGACGTCGGGGTGGAGCAGCGCGGAGTCCGCCGTCGCGAGGATCCGGACGCCGGCCGGCGGCCGCGCGCGGCGCAGCGCGCCCAGCAGGGCGGGGCCGACGGCGTCGAGCCAGACGACGAGGCCGGGCGAGCCCGGGAGGGCGCCGCCGCCGGCGAGGGACGCCACGAGGGCGGGGTCCGCCGGGGAGGCCAGCGGGTCGGAGCCGCCGAGCGTCGCGGGGTCGGGCCGGATCACCCGGTGGTCGCCGAGCAGGAGCCGCGCGGCGCGGGCGAGGGCATGCGTGGCGCCGCCGAGCCGTGGCCCGACGACGATGACCACGGGGTCCCCGCCGCCGACGGCGGCCTCGATGCGGTGGTCGGCGTCGCGCTCGAACGCGGGTGCGGCGAGGGGGGCGTGGACGCCCAGGGCGGCGAGGTCGACCTCGCTGCACAGCGGCGGGTCCGGCACCTCGCTCGTGGGGTCCGGTGCCCACCGGCCCCGGCCCGTGCGCCGGGCACCGTCGAGAGGGGCGCGCCAGCGCCCGGTCGCGGTCATCCGCGGTTCCTCCACCCTGCTCCGCCGTCGTCGGTCCCGGCTCGTCGCGGGCGGCTCGGGGATCCGACGATCCGTCGTTCTACCCGGAGCAGGGACGACGGGGAAGGACATCACGGCTGCGGGGGGCGGATCCCGCTCGTCCGGTCGACAGCGGGGTGGGCCGGGTGCGGCCCGGCGGGGGCGGACGGGGGTCAGCGGGGGCGGGGCAGGTCGGTCGGGGCGCAGCGCTGGACGGGGACGAGGGACGCGACGAGGTGACGCGCGCGGGCGGCGGCCTCGAGGCGTTGTTCGCCGGCGGCGTCCCGGTCGACCTGCACGGGCAGGCGGTGTCGCAGGTGGTCACCCATGCCCGGCTCGTCGTCCGGCGAGCCCGGAACGTTTCCGCCCCCTGGTCCGGTAGGTCCGACCGGAGGCGGTCGATGAGCCGGACGGGTGGGACTCAGGCGGGCCCGGGCTCGGGATCCGCACCAGGGGGCAGGTGCAGGCGGACGATGCGGACGACGACGTCGTCGAGACCCTCCGCATCGAGCGAGGCCCGCAGGGCCTCGGCCGCGACGGCCGCGTCCGGTCCCCCGAAGGGGCCGTGGGCGTCGACCTCGGCGGTCTGGGGGTCGACCATGAGGACGACGTAGCCGTCGCACTCGTCCAGGGCCGCCACCCGGCCCACCCAGTCGTCCTCCTCCCCGTGTCCCCGGCGGTCGGGGTCGTGGGGCAGGGACCATCCCTCGGTGCCGGACCCGGCCACCGCGTGGCAGGCGAACCGATCGCCCATGACGGTTCACGCTCCTCTCGCTGCTACCTTCAGTGACGGACGACCTCACTCATCGTGCTCGATAGGGGGGTGTCGCCCGCATTCGTCACCTGCTGTGAGTCGGATACCCAGGTGTCCTGACATGCATGGTTGAATGTTCACCCGATCGCGGGAGTCTCCGGTCCCACCAGCGGGGTGACGCGCCGCGGCTACGCTTCGCCGCGTGGAGCGGACCAGGGCGCCGGGGCCACGGGGACCCGACCCGGCGCGTGACCCCTCCGACGGTGCCGCCGCCGCGGTGGTGATGCCCGACCGGCGCATCGGGCCGCTCGTCGCCCTGGCACGGCGGACGGTGGTCGGCCTCGGCGCGCTCCTCGCGGCGGGCCTGCTCGTCTACGTCCAGCGCGGCGACTACCGCGACTCCAACGGCACGCCGATCGGCTTCGTCGACGCCCTCTACTACGCCACGGTGTCGCTCTCCACCACCGGCTACGGCGACATCGTGCCGGTCACCGAGTCGGCCCGGCTGTGGACGATCCTGGCGATCACGCCGCTGCGCGTGCTCTTCCTCATCGTCCTGGTCGGCACCACCGTCGAGCTGCTCACCGAGCGCTCCCGTCAGGCGTTCCGCGTCCGGAGTTGGAGGTCACGCGTGCGAGACCACATCGTGGTGGTCGGCTTCGGCACCAAGGGCAAGGCCGCCGTCGACACCCTGCTCGGCGACGACGCCGTCCCCGAGCGCATCGTCGTCGTCGACACCGACCGCGGCCGCCTGGACGCCGCCTCGGCGATGGGCCTGGTGACGGTGCGCGGGGACGCCACCCAGTCGTCGGTGCTGCGCACCGCGGGCCTGACCCACGCGGCCGCCCTGGTGGTGGCCGTGAACCGGGACGACACGGCGGTGCTGGTGACGCTGACCGCCCGCGAGCTCGCGCCGGCGATCACCATCACCGCCGGCGTCCGCGAGACCGAGAACGTCCACCTGCTGCGCCAGTCCGGCGCCGACTCCGTCGTCGTCTCCGCCGAGACCGCGGGCCGCCTGCTCGGGGTGGCCACCAGGACCCCGAGCGTGGTCGCCGTCGTCGAGGACCTCATGACCCCCGACGCGGGCATGAGCCTCGCCGAGCGCGACGTCACCGAGTCCGAGGTCGGGGGCTCGCCCCGGCACCTGCGCGACATCGTGCTCGGTGTCGTGCGGGCCGGGCGGGTGCACCAGATCGACGCCCCGGCCGTGGACGCGCTGGAGCGCGGGGACCGGTTGCTGTTCGTCAAGCGGGTCGGCAGCCCGTCGCCGGGCTAGGGCCGCCGCGCCTCGAAGAACACCGACGAGGTGAAGGCGCGCGCCGTCGGCCCCTCGAGCGGGCGGCCGTAGCGCGCCGCCGCGTCTCCGGCGGACTCCTCCTCGACCGTCCAGCCGGCGGCCCGCAGGCGCTCGCGGGGGTCGGGGCGCTCGTCGGTGTGGACGAGGTCGCGCACGTCGACCCCGAAGCGCCGGGAGGACGTCGCCACCAGCTCGTCGTCGTCGAGGTGGTCGACGGCGTCGGCGAGGTGCTCGACGGCGATCCGGCTCCCGGGCGCGGAGAGCTCGACGATCCGGTCGAAGAGGTCGACCTCGGCCTGCGCGGGCAGGTAGGGCAGCAGGCCCTCGGCCAGCCACGCGCTCGGGCGGCCCGGGTCGAACCCGGCCTCGCGGAGGGCGGCGGGCCAGTCCTGGCGCAGGTCGACGCGCAGCGCGACGCGGCGCACCCCGCCGTCGGGTGCGGGCTCGGGCGAACCCTCGGTCTCGGTGAGCACGCGGTCCTTGAAGTCGACGACGTCGGCCTGGTCGATCTCGAAGACGGTCGTCCCGGCGGGCCAGGGCAGGCGCTGGGCGCGGGTGTCGAGACCGGACGCGAGGATCACCACCTGGTCGAGCCCGTCACGCGCGGCGTCGAGCAGGTGCTCGTCGAACCAGCGTGACCGCACCCCGACGTAGGTCGAGGTCAGACCCGACGCCGGGTCGGTCGAGGAGGCCTGCGGGTCGACCTCGACGGGCAGGTCGACCTCGTCGCGCACCGCGTCGAGGAACGCCTCGGCGTGCGGGTCCTCGACGAGGCCGTCGGGCCGGCGCGTCTCCATCGCCCGGGAGCTCGCCACGCCGAGCGCCGTCACGCCGACGCTCTCGGTGATCGTCCACTTGTCGTCCTCGCTGCGCATGCGATCCGGATACCCGGATCGTTAGGCAGGCGAACGAGGTGCGGTGGATCGACTGCGGCAGTCGGGGCAGTCCACCTGGTCCGCCCGCAGGCCCGGGACCACCGTCTCGACGGCCGCGCCGCAGAGCGCACGCAGTCCCTGCGGATCGACCGCGTCGCCCCAGGCGACCTCGGCGACGTGGTGGTGGGTGTCGTCGCGGCCGGTGACGACGAGCGTCGTACGGCCCGGCGTCGGGACCCCGGAACGGCGACGGGGCATGCCGGGCGCGGTCGGGTCGGGCACGTCGTCGGGCAGCTCGTGGGTGGGCAGGTCGTCCGGCAGGTCGCCGGGGAGCGGCGGCAGTGGGTGCCGGGGTGGCACGGGGTCGAGGCCGGAGGCGGGGCGGCGGCCGGGACCGGACGGCGGGATCGTCACGGCGTCCTCCTCACGACGGGTGCGTCCCACTGTCCCCGCGGTGGCGCTCCGGCGCCAACGGCGACCCTCGCGCGTTCCGGCGGGGGGCGCCCCTGGTCGATCTAATCGACCGAGGGTGCCCTTCGCTCGGAACGGCGGCGGCGGGGGAGCGGCAGCGGCACGACCGGCACCGCGTCGCCGGCGCGCTCCGGCTCGGCGGCGCGGCGGGGGCGGGGCTGCTCGGGGAGGTCCCGCAGGGCGTCGAGGACGCGGCCGAGGGTCTCGCGGTCCGGGGCGGCGGCCGGGCCGGGGACGATCGCGCCGAGGGCCGCCTCGGGGCGGACCACCTCCGACGTCCGGACCTCCGACGAAGGGCCCTGGGCGGCCTGTGGGGGCGTCGTCACCCGGACGACTGTAGGAGCAGCGCAGCCGGTCCGGATGGCGGGGGTCGGGAACTCCTCGACGCAGAGCAACGGTGCGATTACGGTCGGCAGTCGGGTTCGTCTCGGAACGTCCCCGGGTGGGCCGGACGGGTCACTTGTGCTAACGACGGACCAGTCGTGTACGACAGGCGGTCACGACTCGGCGTTGCCGGGCAGCCGGGGGACCAGGGAACGGGCGGGAACACCATCATGAGCGTCGACCACCTGCTGCAGACCGACGACCAACCGCCGGAGCCACGCTCCGCGCGGCGGCGGCGGGGGCTGCGGGGCCTGCTCTACGTGCTCGTCGCGGTCGTCATCCTCGTGCTGCTCGCGGCGGCGGGCATCGTGCTGCTGACCAACCACCTCGGTGACCAGGTGGGCCGCTACCCCTCGGTGTTCGCGGGTATCGACCCGTCGAACCGGCCCGCCGGCAAGGCCGGCCAGACCTTCCTGCTGGTCGGCACCGACTCCCGCTCGACCGACCCGACGACGGGCAGCGACGCCACCGCCCCGGACTTCGTCTTCGGCGCCCAGCGCAGCGACGTGATCATGGTGGCGACGATCGC
>NZ_DASXJD010000014.1:0-15062 GCF_036497585.1 Actinomycetospora sp.
TGAGCGCGCAGGCGTAGGACACGAGGTCGCGGGCACGCCGCCGACCTCGAGAATGAGGAGATCAGTGGCAGGCAAGGCCCGGGTGCACGAGCTCGCGAAGGAGCTCGGCGTCACCAGCAAGCAGGTACTCACGCAGTTGGAGTCTCTCGGAGAGTTCGTCAAGTCGGCGTCCTCGACCGTGGAGGCCCCGGTCGCGCGCAAGCTGCGCGACTCCATGAACGGCGGCGGCAACGGGAACGGCGGCGGCGCCCGCAAGCCGCGTCCCGGCGCGTCCGGCAACGGCGGTGCCCCGGCACCGGCCGGCCCCGGGGCGCGTCCCGGCGGGCCGAAGCCCGGCCCGTCCGCCCCGGCGGCACCGGAGGCGCCCGAGGCCCCGGCGGCCGCGGCCGCCGCCCCGGCGGCGCCCATGACGGACGCCCCCTCGGCCCCGAGCCCGACCGACGCCCCGCGTCCCGGCTCCGACCGCCCCTCCGCCCCGGCCCCCGGCCCGTCCCGTGACGGTTCCCGCCCGGGTCCGCGGCAGAGCAGCACCGACCGTCCGGACCGTCCGGACCGCCCGTCCCGTCAGGGCGGCATCCCGCGGCCCGGGGCCCAGCGTGCCGGTGGCGAGCGCGGCGGGGACCAGCGCCAGGGCGGCCGCCCCGGCGGTTCCCGTCCGGGCCAGCCCGGCGGCCAGCAGCGTCCGGACGCCCCCGCGGCGTCCGGTGACGCGAGCACGGTCGCGCCGCGTCCGCAGGCCCCCAAGCCGGGGCCGAAGACGCCGCGCGTCGGCAACAACCCCTTCGGCGTGGGCCAGGGCGCCCCGCCGCGCCCGCAGGGTCCGCGTCCCGGCGGCGGCGCCGGCGCCGGCGGCGAGCGTCCGCCGCGCCCGCCGCGTGACGGCGAGGCCCCGGCCCCGCGTCCGCCGCGTGACGGCGAGCGTCCGGCCGCGAACGACCGGCCGCCGCGTCCCGGCGGCACGGGTGGCGCGACGACCCCGGGCAACATGCCCCCGCGCCCGAACCCCGGCATGATGCCGGCCCGCCCGGCCGGTGCGCCCGGCCGCGGTGGCCCCGGTGGCCCCGGTGGCCCCGGTGGCCCCGGTCGTGGTGGCCCCGGCGGTCGCCCCGGCGGCGGTCGTTCCGGCGGCGGTGGCGGGGGCTTCCGTCCCGGTGGCGGTGGCCCCGGCGGTGGCGGTGGCGGTGGCGGTGGTGCGCCCGCGGGCGGCTTCCGCGGTCGTCCCGGTGGCGGCGGTGGCCGTGGTCGTGGCGGCGGTGCCGCGGGTGCCTTCGGGCGTCCGGGCGGTCCCGCGCGCCGTGGCCGCAAGTCGAAGCGGCAGAAGCGCCAGGAGTTCGACAACATGCAGGCGCCGTCGGTCGGCGGTGTCCGCCTGCCGAAGGGCAAGGGCGAGACCGTCCGGCTGCCCCGCGGTGCCTCGCTGACCGACTTCGCGGAGAAGATCGACGCGAACCCGGCGTCGCTGGTCCAGGTGCTCTTCCACCTGGGCGAGATGGTCACGGCCACCCAGTCGGTGTCCGACGACATCCTCGAGCTGCTCGGCGGCGAGATGAACTACGACGTGCAGGTCGTGTCCCCCGAGGAGGAGGACCGCGAGCTGCTGGAGTCGTTCTCGCTGAGCTACGGCTCCGACGACGGCGACGACGAGGACCTCGAGGCCCGGCCGCCGGTCGTCACGATCATGGGTCACGTCGACCACGGCAAGACGCGCCTCCTGGACACCATCCGGAAGACGAAGGTCGCCGAGGGCGAGGCCGGTGGGATCACCCAGCACATCGGCGCCTACCAGGTCGAGACCGAGCTGGAGGGCGTCGAGCGGGCCATCACCTTCATCGACACCCCGGGTCACGAGGCGTTCACCGCCATGCGTGCCCGAGGCGCGAAGTCCACGGACATCGCGGTGATCGTGGTCGCGGCCGACGACGGCGTCATGCCGCAGACGGTCGAGGCGATCAACCACGCCCAGGCGGCCGACGTGCCGATCGTGGTCGCGGTGAACAAGATCGACAAGGAGGGCGCGAACCCCTCCAAGATCCGTCAGCAGCTCACCGAGTACAACCTCGTCGCCGAGGAGTTCGGTGGCGACACGATGTTCGTCGACATCTCGGCGCGCGAGAACATCAACATCGACGGGCTGCTCGAGGCCGTCCTGCTGACCGCGGACGCGTCCCTGGACCTGCGGGCCAACCCCGACATGGAGGCCCAGGGCGTCGCGATCGAGGCGCACCTCGACCGTGGCCGCGGCCCCGTGGCGACGGTGCTGGTCCAGCGCGGCACGCTGCGCGTCGGGGACTCGGTGGTCGCCGGCGACGCGTCGGGCCGTGTGCGACGCATGCTCGACGAGTTCGGCGAGGACGTGCGCGAGGCGCTGCCCTCCCGCCCGGTGCAGGTCATCGGGTTCACGTCGGTGCCGGGCGCCGGTGACACGTTCCTCGTCGTCGACGAGGACCGGGTCGCCCGCCAGATCGCCGACCGGCGGCGCGCCCGCGAGCGCAACGCCGAGCTCGCCAGCCGCCGCAAGCGCATCTCGCTCGAGGACCTCGATGCCGCGCTGAAGGAGACCAACGAGCTCAACCTGATCATCAAGGGCGACAACTCGGGTACCGTCGAGGCACTCGAGGACGCGCTCACGAAGATCGACGTGGGCGAGGAGGTGCAGCTGCGCGTGCTGCACCGCGGCGTCGGTGCGATCACCGAGGGCGACATCAACCTCGCGATCGCGTCCAACGTCATCGTCATGGGCTTCAACGTCCGTGCGGAGGGCAAGGCCACCGAGCTGGCCAACCGCGAGGGCATCGACATCCGCTACTACTCGGTCATCTACCAGGCGATCGACGAGATCGAGGCGGCCCTCAAGGGCATGCTCAAGCCGATCTACGAGGAGGTCGAGCTCGGCACCGCGGAGGTGCGCGAGGTCTTCCGCTCCTCGAAGGTCGGGGCGATCGCCGGTTGCCTGGTGACCGAGGGGATCATCCGCCGCAACGCCAGGGCCCGCCTGGTGCGCGACGGCGCGGTGGTCGCGGAGAACCTGACGATCAACTCGCTGAAGCGGTTCAAGGACGACGCGACCGAGGTCCGCGACGGCTACGAGTGCGGTCTGACGCTCGGGTCGTTCAACGACGTCAAGGTCGAGGACAAGATCATGACCTACGAGATGCGGGAGAAGCCGCGCGAGTGAGGTCCCTGATCGCTCGGGGGTGCTGACGTGTACGTCGGCGCCCTCGAGTTCGACCTGCTGCTCGGCGACGTCGGGAGCATCAAGGAGAAGCGCTCCGTGGTGCGTCCGGTCGTCGCCGAGCTCCAGCGCAAGTACGCGGTCTCGGTCGCCGAGGCCGGACACCTCGACCTCCACCGCCGCGCCCTCATCGGCGTGGCGGTGGTGGCCGCGGACGCCGGGCACGTCATCGACGTGCTCGACCACTGCGAGCGCCTGGTCAGCTCCCACCCCGAGTTCCAGGTGCTCTCCGCGCGGACCCGCTGGCTGGGTCCGCACGACGACTGACCTGTTGCAGGAGGAAGGCCGCTCACGATGGCCGACGCACCCCGGGCCCGACGGCTCGCCAAGCGGATCATCCAGATCGTCGCCTCGACCCTGGAGCACGAGGTGAAGGACCCCCGCCTGGCGATGGTGACGATCACCGACGCCCGGCTCACCGCGGACCTGCGCGAGGCGACGGTCTACTACACCGTCTACGGCGACGACAACGCCCGGCAGGCGAGCGCCCTCGCGCTGGGTAGCGCCAAGGGCGTCGTCCGGACCGCCGTGGGCCGCCAGACCGGGGTGCGCCACACCCCGTCGATCGACTTCGTCCCCGACGTGGTCCCCGAGGGCGCCGCGCGCATGGAGGAGCTCCTCGCCGGGGCCCGCGCCGCCGACGCCGAGGTCGCCTCGCAGGCGGTCGCGGCCAGCTACGCCGGCGAGGCCGACCCCTCCCGCAAGCCGCGGGAGGACGACGAGCTGGACGAGTTCGACGACGGGTTCGACGACGACCTCGCCGACGAGCCGGCCGTCGGCCCGGCCGCCGACACCCTCGGCGGCTCGTAGCGGTGACCTCCCGGGCGGTCGGCCGTGACGAGGCCGTCGCGATGCTCGCGGCGGCCCACGAGGTGGTCCTGCTCGCCCACGTCAATCCCGACGCCGACGCCCTCGGCAGCGCGCTCGCCCTCGGGCTCGCGCTGCACCGGCGGGGCGCGACGGTGCACGTCTCCTTCGGCGCCCCCGAGCGGCCCGCGGAGTCGTTGCGAGACCTGGACGTCGCGGGTCTCGTCGTGCCCGCCGCCGCGGTCCCGGTCGCGCCGGAGCTGCTCGTCGTCCTCGACACCGGCAGCGTCGACCGGCTCGGGTCGCTGGCCTCCCGCGTCGACGCCGCCGCGACGACGCTCGTCGTCGACCACCACGTCTCCAACGGCGGCTTCGGCAGCGCCTCCTACGTCGAGCCCGAGGCCGAGGCCACCGCCGTCATCGTCCTGGGTCTGCTCGACGCGCTCGGCGCCCCCGTCGACCTACCGATCGCGCGCTGCCTCTACGCCGGGCTGGTCACCGACACCCGCAATTTCCGCGCCGCGTCGCCCGCGACCCACGACATGGCCGCGCGCCTGCTCGTGGCGGGGGTGGACGCGGAGGCGGTGACCCGCCCGCTGCTCGACACCCACCCCTTCTCCTGGCTGGGGATGCTCTCCGCGGTCCTCGCCACCGCCACGCTCGAGCCCGACGCGGCCCGTGGGCTCGGGTTCGTGTGGGCGTGCGCGCGGTCCGAGCACATCGCCGGCGGCCGGCAGGAGGAGGTCGAGAGCATCATCGACGTGCTGCGCACCACCGCCGAGGCCGAGGTCGCGATGGTGCTCAAGCAGGTCGGGCCGTGGCGCTGGACCGCCTCGCTGCGCGCGAAGGGCGGTCTCGACGTCGCCGCGGCCGCCGTCGCGATGGGAGGCGGCGGGCACCGCTCGGCGTCGGGGTTCACCGTGGAGGCGACGACCCCCGACGCCTCGGACGTGGTGGCCGACGTGCGCCGCGCCCTGGCGGCGGCCCCGCTGCTGTGAGCACGACGGAGCCGGCCGCCCTCGACGCCGGGCCGGTCCGGGTCCTGTCGCTCTCCGCGGCCGCGCTCGTCGTGCTGGTCGCCGAGCCGCTCTACCTGCTCGTCGACACCGCCGTGGTCGGCCGGCTCGGCGCGCTGCCGCTCGGGGCGCTCGCCGTCGGGGCGGTCGTCCTCGCCCAGGTGTCCTCGCTGGGCACCTTCCTCGCCTACGGCACCACGGCGCGGGCCGCCCGCGCATACGGCGCCGGTCGGCGCGACCGCGCGATCGCCGAGGGGGTGGCCGCCACCTGGCTGGCGGTGCTGGCCGGGCTCGCCGTCGTCGCGATCGGGCAGCTCGTCGCCCGGCCGGTCGCGGAGGTGCTCGGCGGGGGCGGCGCGCTCACCGACGCGGCGGTGTCCTGGATGCGGATCGCGCTGTGCGGGGCGCCCGGCATCCTCGTCGCGATGGCCGGCAACGGCTGGATGCGCGGCGTGCAGTCCACCCGCGCCCCCGTCGTCGTCGTGCTCGCGGGCAACGGGGCCTCGGCGATCGCGAGCCCGCTGCTCGTCCACGGCGCCGGCAGCTGGCCGGGGCTGGGCCTCGAGGGCTCGGCCGTCGCGAACGTCGGGGCCCAGTCGGTGGTGCTCGTGCTGTTCACCGCGGCTCTGGCGCGGGAGTCGCTCGCGCTGCGGGTGCCGCTGCGCCCGGTGCCGGCCGACCTGCGCGCCCAGCTCGGTCTCGGGCGCGACCTGCTGCTGCGCAGCCTCGCCTTCCAGGCCTGCTTCCTCTCGGCGACCGCGGTCACCGCCCGGTTCGGGGCGGCCTCGGTCGCCGCGCACCAGGTTGTGCTGCAGCTCTGGGCGTTCATGGCGACGGTGCTGGACTCCCTGGCGATCGCGGCCCAGCAACTGGTCGGGGCGGCGCTGGGCGCGTCGTCAGGGGCCGCTGCACGGGCGGTCACCGGCCGGGTGACCCGCTACGGGCTGGTCCTCGGCGTCGTCGCCGGTGTGGCGTTCGCCGCACTCGCCGGCGTCCTGCCCCGGGTGTTCAGCCCCGACCCGGCCGTGCTCGCGAGCATCCCGGCCGCGTGGTGGTTCTTCGTCGCGCTGCAGCCCGTCGCCGGGTACGTCTTCGCCCTCGACGGGGTGCTCCTCGGGGCCGCGGACGCCGCCTTCCTGCGCAGACTCACCCTGGGCTGCGCGGTCGTGGGCTTCCTGCCGCTGATCTGGCTGTCGCTGGCGTTCGGGTGGGGCCTCGCCGGGGTGTGGGCCGGGCTGTCGCTGTTCATGGTCGGCCGGGCGCTCGGCGTCGGGCTGCGGGCCCGGGGCGACCGGTGGATGGTCCCCGGGGGCCTCTGAGCAGGCGCGACGGATGCGGTGCAGGATGCCGGGCGAGGAACGTCACCGCTCGAGGAGGTCTTCGGAACCATGACCGGACCCGCTGCCACACCGCCTTCCGGCCCCGTCGCCGTCGTCACGGGTGCCGCCCGCGGACTCGGCGCCGCCACCGCGCTGCGCCTGGCCGCCGACGGGATGGCCGTGGCGGTGATCGACCTGGAGGAGAGCGCGGCCAAGGGCACCGCCGACGCGATCATCGACGCCGGCGGCCGCGCGATCGCCGTCGGCGCCGACGTGGCCGACTCGGCGGCGGTCGACGCGGCCGTGGAGCGGGTGGTCGCCGAGCTCGGCCCGCCGACGGTGCTGGTCAACAACGCCGGCATCACCCGGGACAACCTGCTGTTCAAGATGAGCGAGGCCGACTGGGACGCGGTGATGGGCGTGCACCTGCGCGGCTCGTTCCTCATGACCCGGGCCTGCCAGGGTCACATGGTCGCCGCGCAGTGGGGCCGGATCGTGAACCTGTCCTCCACCTCGGCGCTGGGCAACCGCGGCCAGGTGAACTACTCGGCGGCGAAGGCGGGGCTGCAGGGCTTCACCAAGACGCTGGCCATCGAGCTGGGCCGCTTCGGGATCACCGCGAACTGCGTCGCGCCGGGGTTCATCGCCTCGGAGATGACCAAGGCCACCGCCGAGCGGCTCGGGGTGGAGTGGGAGGACTTCATGGCCGCCCGGGCCAAGGAGATCCCGGTGCAGCGGGCCGGGGCTCCGGAGGACATCGCGAACATGGTCGCGTTCTTCGTCGACGAGCGCTCCGGGTTCGTGTCCGGCCAGGTCGTCTACGTCGCCGGCGGCCCCAAGACCTGAGCCGCCCCGGGCCCGCGGCCGGGCCACACTGTCGGGGGTCCGTGCTCTGATCCGGGTGTGGGCGGGACACGGCAGGACGACAGCAACGGCGCCACCGGCGTCGCCGAGGTCGGGGCGGCGGGATGGGACCCCGGCGCCCTCGCGTGGCTGCGCGAGGTGCGGGACCGGTGGCGGGCCGTCGGGATCCTCGGCCTGCTCGAGGACACCGTCGCGGCGGTGTGGGAGCGCAACGTCGCCCGGCACGATCCGGAGGTCGCGGGGGACACGCCCGTCACCCTCGGGATCACGTCCTCGGAGAACCTGCGGACGGTGCTGCTGCGGGCCGCGCCGGAGTGGGAGCCGCGGGGCGTGCTCATCGGCGCCCCGTGGAACTCCCTGGCCGTCGCCCACGAGGCGGTGGTCCTGCACCTCATGAAGGCGCCCGACGGCGGGGGCAGCCGCCCCGACTTCACGACGCTGCGCTGGGTCGGTGAGGTGCGCGAGGCGGCGGCGACGGTGAACGGCCTGGAGTACGCCCCGTCCCGGGACGACCGCACGGGCCAGCTCTGGTTCGACGGCTTCGGGCTCCCGCCGGTGCCCCCGCCCGCGCCCCCCGACGACGGGCATGTCGGGCTGCGGCACGTCGTGCTGGTGTGGACGGGCGCCGCGGCCACCTCGACCACCTCGGGCTGGCTCGCGGTGCCCTGGGAGCACGACTCCGGACCGACCTGGCTCGCGGCGCTGCCGGTGTGGGCGCACGGGCCCGACGACGTGCCCGCCCCGCGGCGGGTGCCCGCGGTCTCGCTGTCCTTCGACCGCATCGCGCCCGACCCGGTGCCGCCCCCGGCGAGGCGGGCATGATGCCCCGCGATGAACGCGCGCCGCCCGCCGAAGCAGCCACCGCCGCCGCCCGGTCTGCTCGTCGTGGACAAGCCGGCCGGGTGGACCTCGCACGACGTCGTGGGCCGGGCGCGGCGCCTGGTCGGGACGCGGAAGGTGGGCCACGCCGGCACGCTCGACCCGATGGCCACCGGGGTGCTGGTCCTCGGGGTGGAGCGCGCCACCAAGCTCCTCGGCCACCTCGCGCTCGACACCAAGACCTACCTCGCGACGATCCGGCTCGGCGTCGAGACCTCCACCGACGACGCCGAGGGCGAGCCGAGCGGCGGGGCCGACCCGAGCACCGTGACCGACGCGGCGATCGCGATCGGCGTCGCGGCGCTGACCGGTGACATCGCCCAGGTCCCGAGCACGGTGTCGGCGATCAAGGTGGACGGCCGGCGGGCCTACGAGCGGGCACGGGCCGGCGAGGAGGTGATCCTCGAGGCGCGCCCGGTGCACGTGGCGCGCTTCGACGTCCTGGACACCCGGCGCGAGGGCTCGACGATCGACCTCGACGTGCTCGTGGACTGCTCCTCGGGCACCTACGTGCGGGCGCTCGCCCGGGACCTGGGCCGCGGGCTCGGCGTGGGTGGCCACCTCACCGCCCTGCGGCGCACGCGGGTCGGGCCGTTCACGCTCGCCCACGCCCGTACCCTGGACTCGCTGGCCGCCGAGGCCGAGGGGGAGCGAGGTCGCGCGGAGCTCTCGCTGGACCTCGACGCCGCGGTCGGCACCGCGTTCCCGCGCCGGGAGGTCGACGCCGCCGGCGCCGACGACCTCGCCCACGGCCGACCGCTGCCCGCCACCGGCACGGCCGGGACGACGGCGGTGTTCGGGCCGGACGGCCACGTCGTCGGCCTGGTCGCCGACGAGCGCGGGCGGGCCCGCCCGGTGCTGGTGCTGGCCCCGGCGGGGTGATCGGAGACCCGTCACCCGGAGCGGGCGGTGGTGCGCCCGTACGCTACGGCCGTTGGACGTCGACTCGCCCCGGAGGCCCGAAGCAGTGCAACGCTGGCGCGGTCGTGACGGCGTGCCCCCGGGCTGGGGTCGCTGCGTGGTCACCATCGGCGTGTTCGACGGGGTGCACCGCGGCCACCAGCAGCTCATCGGGCGCGCGGTGGAGCGGGCCCGCGAGCTCGGGGACCTGCCCACCGTGCTCATCACGTTCGACCCGCACCCCAGCGAGGTCCTGCGCCCCGGCTCCCACCCCGCGCAGCTAACCACCCTGACCCGCCGGGCTGAGCTGGTCGCCGGGCTCGGCGTCGACGCGTTCTGGGTGCTGCCCTTCACCCAGGAGTTCGCGCACGTCTCGCCCGCCGAGTTCGTCCACGAGCTGCTCGTCGACCGCCTGCACGCCTCGGCGGTCGTCGTCGGACGCAACTTCACCTACGGCTACAAGGCGGCCGGGGACGTCGCCGAGCTGGAGCGGCTCGGGCAGCGGTTCGGGTTCGAGGCGATCGGGCTCGACCTGGTCGCCGACGGCGACCGCGGGCGCACCGTGACGTTCTCGTCCACCTACATCCGCAGCTCGATCGCGGCGGGCGACGTCGAGGCCGCCGCCGACGCCCTGGGGCGCCCGCACCGGGTCGAGGGCGTCGTCGTCCGCGGCGACCAGCGCGGTCGCGAGCTCGGCTACCCGACGGCGAACGTCGCGGCCACCGAGCACGCCGCGATCCCCGCCGACGGGGTCTACGCCGGGTGGTTCGTGCGGCCGGGCCCCGACGGCGGGGAGCAGCGCCTGCCGACCGCGGTCTCCGTCGGGACCAACCCCACGTTCTCCGGGCAGGTCCGCACCGTCGAGGCGTTCGTGCTCGACCACAGCGAGGACTTCTACGGCCAGCGGGTGGGGGTGGACTTCGTCGGGCGGGTGCGGGGGATGACGCGGTTCGACTCGATCGACGAGCTCGTCGTCGCGATGGACGGCGACGTCGCCACGACGCGCGAGCTGCTCGGCCTGTAGCGCCGGCCCCCTGACCCCGGTGCGCCTGTTCGTCGCGGTGTTCCCGGACGCGGCGGTGAACGCGGCCGTGGACGCCGTGCTCGCGCGGGCGCTGCGGGCGGGCCCGCACGGGGGCCGGTGGCGTCCGGTCGCGGCGTCCCGCCGCCACGTCACGCTCCGCTTCCTCGCCGACGCCGACCCCGACGTCACCGTCGGGGCCCTCCGCCATGACCTCGCGGGCCTCCCGGCGCCCGAGCTGACCACCGCCGGCGCCGGGGTGTTCGGCACCGCGCTGTGGCTCGGTGTGCGGGCCGCCGACCCCGAGGCCTGGACGCGGCTGGTCGCGGCGAGCGGTGCCGACCCCGCGGAGCACGTCGCCCACCTCACGGTGGCCCGTGCCCGCGGCCGGGCGCCGGAGGTGCCGCCGGGGCTGGCCGGGTACCGGGGGCCGGGCTGGACCGCGGGCGAGGTGGCGCTCGTCGCGAGCGGGGAGCCCTACCGGGTGGTCGAGCGGTTCCCGCTGGTGGGGCGGTCAGGCGGCGGGGAGGCCGTCGGACCCGCCCGGTAGACTGGTGTGCGATCCGGCTGCGGTCCGTGGCGGCCGGACGCGCGGGAACGGGGCGCCCCATGCGGAGATGCAGCAGGCGCACCGGTGGCCCGACGCACCGTCACACGGCACCGGACGTGCGGTCGAGAGCCGTACGGACGGGTAGGACCCCCGAACACCGAGGAGCACCACCGACGTGGCCCTGACCACCGAGCAGAAGAAGTCGATCCTCGCCGACTACGGCGTGCACACCACCGACACGGGCTCGCCCGAGGCGCAGGTGGCGCTGCTGACGAAGCGGATCATCCAGCTCACCGAACACCTGAAGACCCACAAGCACGACCACCACTCGCGGCGCGGACTGCTGCTGCTGGTCGGTCGCCGCCGCCGGCTGCTGAAGTACGTGGCCTCGGTGGACATCACGCGCTACCGGTCGCTCATCGAGCGGCTCGGCCTGCGCCGCTAGCCACCCGGGCCGCCCGCGTCGGACGACGCGGGCGGCCCGAGTCGTCTCCACAACCCGAACAACGACGAGCCCCGCCACCGCATCGCCGGTGGAGGACCGATCCGACCCGGTCCTCGGTAGTGGCTCCCGGACCCAGCGTCCGGGGGCTTCGATCGAAGACCGGTCACATCGGCCGTCCGCGGTGGCCCCCGACGCGAGGGGGCACGTGGCGGCGGGGCCTCCCCAGGAGGAATCCCGACCCATGGCGAACTCCGCCTCACCCGCCGCCGTCGACACCGAGACCGGTGTCCACGAGACCACCGCCGTCCTCGACAACGGCTCCTACGGCAGCCGCACGATCCGCTTCGAGTCCGGCCGCCTCGCCCGCCAGGCCGCGGGCGCCGTCGTCGCCTACCTCGACGACGAGACGATGCTGCTCTCGGCGACCACCGCCTCGAAGCGGCCGAAGGACAACTTCGACTTCTTCCCGCTCACCGTCGACGTCGAGGAGCGGATGTACGCGGCCGGGCGCATCCCCGGCTCGTTCTTCCGCCGCGAGGGCCGTCCCTCGACCGACGCGATCCTCACCTGCCGCCTGATCGACCGTCCGCTGCGCCCGACCTTCGTGTCGAACCTGCGGAACGAGGTGCAGGTCGTCATCACGGTGCAGAGCCTCAACCCGGCCGACCCCTACGACGTCCTGGCGATCAACGCCGCGTCGGCGTCCACCCAGATCTCGGGCCTGCCGTTCGACGGCCCCGTGGGTGCCACGCGCATGGCCCTCATCGGCGACCAGTGGGTGGCCTTCCCGACCTGGCAGCAGCTCGAGGGCGCCGTGTTCGACATGGTGATCGCGGGCTCGATCACCGAGGACGGCTCCGACGTCGCGATCTCCATGGTCGAGGCCGAGGCGACCGACCACGCGCTGTCGCTGGTGGCAGGCGGCGCGCCCGCGCCCACCGAGGAGGTCGTGGCCGCCGGCATGGAGGCCGCGAAGCCCTTCCTGCGCACGCTGTGCGAGGCGCAGAAGAACCTCTACACCTCGCTCGGCGTCACCACGAAGGACTACCCGACCTTCCCGCCCTACCAGTCCGACGTGCTGGACGCGGTCACCTCCGCGGCCGGCGACGAGCTGGACCGCACCCTCACCATCGCGGGCAAGCACGAGCGCGACGACGCCCAGGACGCCCTCAAGGAGCGTCTGGTCACCGAGCTCGGCTCGAAGTTCGAGGGCCGCGAGAAGGAGATCGGCGAGGCCTTCCGCTCGCTGACCAAGTCCTCGGTGCGCAAGAAGATCCTCACCGACGGGTTCCGCATCGACGGCCGCGGCGTCACCGACATCCGGCCGCTGGCCGCCGAGGTCGAGGTCGTCCCGCGGGCGCACGGCTCGGCGCTGTTCGAGCGCGGCGAGACGCAGATCCTCGGCGTCACCACGCTGAACATGCTGCGCATGGAGCAGTCGATCGACTCCCTCACCCCGGAGACGACCAAGCGCTACATGCACCACTACAACTTCCCGCCGTTCTCGACCGGTGAGACCGGCCGGGTCGGTTCGCCGAAGCGCCGCGAGATCGGCCACGGCGCGCTCGCCGAGCGGGCGCTCGTGCCGGTGCTGCCCAGCCGCGAGGAGTTCCCCTACGCGATCCGGCAGGTCTCCGAGGCTCTGGGCTCCAACGGCTCGACGTCGATGGGCTCGGTCTGCGCCTCGACGATGTCGCTGCTCAACGCCGGTGTGCCGCTGAAGGCGCCGGTCGCGGGCATCGCGATGGGCCTGGTGTCGGGGGAGGTTGAGAACGCAGCCGGCAAGTCCGAGACCACGTTCGTCGCGCTGACCGACATCCTCGGCGCCGAGGACGCGTTCGGCGACATGGACTTCAAGGTCGCCGGCACCAAGGACCTCGTCACCGCGCTGCAGCTCGACACCAAGCTCGACGGCATCCCCTCCGAGGTCCTCGCGAAGGCCCTCACCCAGGCCAAGGGTGCCCGCCTCGCGATCCTCGACGTCATGGCCGAGGCCATCGACGCGCCCGACGAGATGAGCGACTACGCGCCGCGCATCACCACGGTGAAGGTCCCGGTCGACAAGATCGGCGAGGTCATCGGCCCGAAGGGCAAGATGATCAACTCGATCACCGAGGAGACCGGCGCCGACATCTCCATCGAGGACGACGGCACGATCTACGTCGGCGCCGCGGACGGGCCGAGCGCCCAGGCCGCCGTCGACCGGATCAACGCCATCGCCAACCCGCAGATGCCGAAGATCAGCGAGCGCTACCTCGGCACCGTGGTCAAGACCGCGGCGTTCGGTGCGTTCGTCTCGCTGGTGCCGGGCCGCGACGGCCTCGTGCACATCTCCAAGCTGGGCGGCGGCAAGCGGATCGGCAAGGTCGAGGACGTCGTGAACGTCGGCGACAAGATCCGTGTCGAGATCACCGACATCGACAACCGCGGCAAGATCAGCCTCGTCCCGGTCAAGGAGGAGGAGACCGCGGAGCCGTCCGGCAACGGCAGCACCGACGGCGCCCCGGAGGGCACGGGCGCCGAGGGCGCCGGCGTCCCGCCGGCCGAGCCCGCCGCCGGCGGCGCCATCACGGGCGCCATCGGCGGAGGCCGCTCCTGACCACGACGGCTCTGCCGGTGACCGAGCACCCGGCCCCCGGGGTGGCACGCACGGTGCTCCCCGGGGGCCTTCGGGTGGTCACCGAGCACGTCGCGGGCGCCCGCTCGGCCTCGGTCGGGCTCTGGGTCGACGTCGGCTCGCGCGACGAGCCGGGCTTCGACCCGGCGTCGCGCGGCGCGGCGCACTTCCTCGAGCACCTGCTGTTCAAGGGCACGCGGCGGCGCTCCGCACGGCAGATCGCCGAGGAGATCGACGCGGTCGGTGGTGACCTCAACGCGTTCACCACCAAGGAGCACACCTGCTTCTACGCGCACGTGCTCGACGCGGACATGCCGCTCGCGGTCGACGTCGTGTGCGACGTGGTGCTCGAGGGCGTCATGGCCGTCGACGACGTCGAGGTCGAGCGAGACGTCGTGCTCTCCGAGATCGCCGGCCGCGACGACGACCCCGAGGACCTGCTCGCCGACGACTTCGACGACCTGCTGCTCGGCGCCCACCCGCTGGGCGGGCCGGTGGTGGGCTCCGAGGACTCGGTGGGTGCCATGACCCGCGACGTCATCGCCCGGTTCCACGCCGCGCACTACGTCCCGTCCCGGTCCGTGCTCGCCGTCGCGGGCAACGTCACCCACGCCGCCGTCCTCGACGCGGTGACGAAGGGCTTCGGCGACCGGCTGCGCGCCGACGGCTCCACCTGGCACCGTCCCGACGCGCCCGTCGCGGCGCCCCGGCCCGCCGAGCGGCTCGCCGTGCGCGAGGACGACACCGAGCAGGCCCACCTCATGCTCGGCGTGCCGTCGGTGCGCCGCGGCGACCCGCGGTGGGCCGCGCAGCTCGTCCTCTCGACGGTGCTCGGGGGCGGCACCAGCTCGCGGCTGTTCCAGGAGGTCCGGGAGCGCCGGGGGCTGGCGTACTCGGTGTACTCCGCAGCGACCGGCTACTCCGACCTCGGCGTGCTCTCGGTGTACGTCGGGTGCGCTCCCGAACGGCTCGGGACCGCCGCCGGGGTGCTGCGCGCCCAGCTCGCCGACCTCGCCCACGGCGGCGTCACCGAGGCCGAGCTCGTCCGCGCCCGCGGTCAGCTGCGCGGCGAGTACGTGCTCGGGCTGGAGGACACCTCGTCGCGCATGAGCTGGCTCGGGCGCCGCGAGCTCGACGGCCGGGACGCCTCGCTGGATCTCGGGGACTCGCTCGCCCGGATCGAGGCCGTATCCCGCGACCACGTCGCGACCCTGGCCGCCGATCTGTTCTCCACACCGGTGACCGCGGCCGTCGTCGGGCCCTACGCTGACGCGGACGATCTCCCCGACGAGCTGCGTGAGGTTGCGCGATGAGCACTGCGGACCCCCTTCCCGCCGACGACGTGCTCCGGGTCGGCGTCCTCGGGGCCCGCGGGCGCATGGGCACCGAGGTGTGCCGCACCGTCGAGGGCG
>NZ_DASXJD010000015.1:0-1623 GCF_036497585.1 Actinomycetospora sp.
CCTCGAGGGTCGTCCGGGCGAGGACGACGCACCGGGCGCGGCCGGCCTCACCGACCTCGTCGGGCTGGCGCTGCGCCGCAACCCCCGCCGCGCGTACCTGCTCGTGTCGCGGGTGATCGGCAAGCACGTCCCCTGCGATCCACGGCTGGCCCGGGCGGCCGGTCTGGTGCTCGGACACCGGGTGGGCGAGCTGGTGCGGGCCTCCGCCGAGCACCCCGTACCTGATCACCCCGCGCCGACGTTGCCGGCGACCGCGATCACCGACCCGCGTGCCGCGGCGCGGGCCCGCGACGCCGCCGTCGGTCACCCGTCCCTCCGGGTCCCGAGCATCGTGCTGGGCTGTGCCGAGAACGGAGCCGCGCTCGGCCAGTTCGTCGGTGAGGCCCTCGACGCCGATCACGTCGTCGCCTCCACCCGGCGCGACGTGCCCGGAGCCGCCGTGCTCGGGTCCTTCGAGGAGCAGCACAGCCACGCGGGCCGCCACCTGCTGGTCCCCGACGATCCGTCGCGCTGGGAACCGGAGCTGCCGCTGGTGCTCGTCGACGACGAGATGACCACCGGCCGGACGGCGGCGGCGACGCTGCGGCTGCTCCACCACCACCTGCCGCGCCCCCGCTACGTGGTGGCCGTGCTGGTCGACGTGCGCGGTCCCGGGGACGACGCCGTCGAGCGGGCGGCTGCCGAGCTGGGCGTGCGCGTCGACGTCGTCGCGCTCGCGACCGGCACGCTCCGGGTGCCCGACGACGCCCGCGAGCGGGCCGCGGCCCTCGTCGCGCGTCACCCCTGTCCCGAGCCGACGGCGTGGGGCCGGGGCCGCCTCACCGAGACGCACCTCCACCTCGCCGGCGCCCCGGAGGGCGCTCGGCACGGCGTCGACCGCGCGGACCGGGCCGCGCTGGAGGCCGCGCTCCCGGCGGCCGTCGGAGCACTGGCCGCCGCCCTCGGGCCCGACGCCGGCCGGGTCCTCGTGCTGGGCACCGAGGAGCTGGTCCACCTGCCGGTGCGCCTTGCCGAAGGGCTCGCGGGCGACGGGCGCGACGTCGTCGTGGCGGCCACGACCCGCTCGCCCGCCGTCGCCGTCGACGTCCCCGGCTGCGCCCTCCGCTCCGCACTGCCCTTCCGCGCGCACGACGCCGGGCTCGGCACGGCCCGTGAGCGCTACGCCTACGACCTCGGGCAGACCGGTCGCCACGACGCGATCGTGCTGGTCGTCGACTCCGACGCCCACACCTCCGCCCTGCACGGGCCGGACGGCCTGGTGCCGCGGCTGCGGGCGCTGGCGCCCCGGGTGGTCGTGGCGATCGTGCCGACCCGGGGGCCCCGCCGGAGGGCCACCGTCGTGCACGCAGTGCCCGCCCGCCGGGGACCGCGCTTCGGCACGTACGCCCGCGACGAGGTCGCGTGGCTGCTCGAGGACCTCTCCGCCGTCCCGCTCGAGGTCGGCCACGAGCGGCGCGAGCGCGAGGTGCGCGAGGGCCGCGCCCACTACTCCGAGGCCCTGCCCGAGGAGCACGTGCCGTCCCCGGTGCACGAGGAGCACTTCCACCGGGCCCTCGCGAGGTCGGCGACGACCGTCGCCCGGCTCGTCGGGCACGTCACCGACCGCCTGCTCGCCACCGTCGG
>NZ_DASXJD010000016.1:0-11452 GCF_036497585.1 Actinomycetospora sp.
GGACCGGCGCCACCGGAGGACGCCGCGAAGGTCGGGACCAGGAACTCGGGCAGGTGCCAGGCGGCCCAGAGGACACCGAGCACGAGGGAGGCGAGGAGCGGGCCGAGCGAGCGCCGCATGCGCGGCAACGCGAAGCCACGCCAGCCGACCTCCTCGAACAGTGGCCCCCCGAAGAACGTGACGGCCACGAATGTGACCACATAGGTCAGCAGATAGGAGGGTCCGCCGAGCACGCTGAACGACGGCCGGGCCATCGCGTAGACCATCGTGCCGAGCAGCATGATCAGCGGGACCCCGACAAGAGCGACCGCGTACCAGCGCACCCCGACCCGCCAGCGCACGAGCCGGCCGAGCAGATCCCGGACGCCGCGCGCCCGTCGGTCACCGCTGCCATGGCCAGCCCGGCCACTGCGGGGCCGGCAAGGATCGCCGCGGCATTGAGGTACCCCACGAGGGCGTCGTCGATCCGCGCGGGCAGGAGTCCGGCGCCGTCCTGGCCGAGAACCAGGGCGTCCAGACGATCCACGTGAACGCGTAGGCCATGACGAAGAAGGCGGTCAGCGGGTGTCGGGCCAGGACGCCCGGTCGGTCGGACTCCTGACGTGCCGCCGAGATCGCCATGTCGAACCGCCCCCGGCCGACTTAACACCGAAACACCCGTCAAGGCCCTAGCAAATGAACCCGGGTCCCGTTCGATGTCGACCTTGCGATCACGCCGTGCTGCGCAACGACCGGCGTCAGGTCGATCGCGTCGCGGCGACCATGACCTCCTCCACCTGGCGGGCGATGACGAGGTCCTCGCGGGCGTGCACCACCACGGTGCGCGCCGCGGCACCGGGCGCCGATACGTCGCCCTCCCGGCCGCCGACCGCCGCCGTGTCCGCGTCGGGGTCGAGCGCGAGCCCGAGGAAGCCCAGGCCCGCCACGACGCGGCGCCGCAGCGCGGGCGCGTTCTCCCCCACGCCGCCGCTGAATACCAGCACGTCCACCCCGCCCGCGGCGGCGGCCATCGCGGCGAGCTGGGCGCGCGTCCGGTGCACCCAGACCTCGAGGGCCGCCGCGGCGTCCGGCTCGCCGGCCTCGGCGGCGCCGAGGACGCGGCGCATGTCGGCGTCCCCGGCGAGCGCGAGCAGTCCGGACTCGTGGTCGAGGGCGTGGTCGACCTCCGCGGCGGGCACGCCCGCGTGCAGGGTCAGCCAGGTGACCGCGGACGGGTCGAGGTCGCCGCAGCGGGTGGCCATCACCAGCCCGGCGGTGGGCGTGAACCCCATCGTCGTGTCCACCGAGCGCCCGTCGACCACCGCGCACGCCGAGGCCCCGGACCCGAGGTGGGCCACCACGACCCGCACCGACTCCCGGGGGCGGCCCACCAGCTCGGCCGCCCGCGCCGAGCCCCAGTCGTGGGCCAGCCCGTGGAACCCGTAGCGGCGCAGGCCGTACTCGGCGCGCCAGCGCGACGGGACCGCGTAGGTCGACGCCGCGGCCGGCATCGTCGTGTGGAAGGCGGTGTCGAAGCACGCCACCGACGGGACGTCGGGCATCGCCTCGGCCACCGCCCGCAGGCCGGCGAGGGCCGGCGGCTGGTGCAGCGGCGCGAGCACGGTGAGCCGGTCGATCCGCGCGAGCACGTCGGGGTCGACCCGGGTGGGTCCGGTGAAGTCCGGCCCCCCGTGCACAACCCGATGGCCGACGGCGTCGACGCCGCCGGCCTCGTGCGCCAGCCGGATCGCCGTCGCCTCCAGCTCCCCGGCGGCGGGCCGGCCCCGCGGCGCGTCGAGATCCGCACGGTGCCCGACGGCGCCGTCGGGCTCCACCACCCGCAGCTTGACGCTGCTCGACCCGGCGTTGATCACCAGGACCCGCATCACGTGACCGGGTACGCCGTGCCCGCCCACACCCATTCCCGCACGTCGGGGCGGTCCTCGCCGTGGAGGCGGGTGTACTCGCGGCACGCGAGCCGCTCGTCGGTCATCCGCTGGCGCAGCGCCGCGTGGCGCACGGCCAGGCCGGGGACGCGGTCGATCACGTCCATGACCAGGTGGAAGCGATCGAGGTCGTTGAGCATGACCATGTCGAAGGGCGTGGTGGTGGTGCCCTCCTCCTTGTACCCGCGGACGTGCAGGTTGCCGTGGCCCGTGCGGCGGTAGGTCAGGCGCTGGATCAGCCACGGGTAGCCGTGGTAGGCGAAGAGGATCGGCTTGTCCGGGGTGAACAGCGCGTCGAAGTCCCGGTGCGAGAGCCCGTGGGGGTGCTCGGTCGGGTCCTCGAGCCGCATCAGGTCGACGACGTTGACCACCCGGACCCGCAGGTCGGGCAGGTGGCGGCGCAGCAGCTCGGCCGCGGCGAGGGTCTCGAGCGTGGGCACGTCCCCGGCGCAGGCGAGCACGACGTCGGGCTCGCTGCCCTGGTCCGTGCTCGCCCAGTCCCACACCCCGAGCCCCCGGGTGCAGTGGGCGACCGCCGCCTCCATGTCCAGCCACTGCGGCGCGGGCTGCTTCCCGGCGACGATCACGTTGACGTAGTCCCGGGACCGCAGGCAGTGGTCGGCGGTGGAGAGCAGGGTGTTGGCGTCCGGGGGCAGGTAGACCCGGACGAGCTCGGCCTTCTTGTTGACCACGTGGTCGATGAAGCCGGGGTCCTGGTGGGAGAACCCGTTGTGGTCCTGGCGCCAGACGTGCGAGGTGAGCAGGTAGTTCAGCGACGCGATCGGGCGGCGCCACGGGATGGTGCGGGTGACCTTCAGCCACTTGGCGTGCTGGTTGAGCATCGAGTCGACGATGTGGATGAAGGCCTCGTAGCAGGTGAACAGGCCGTGCCGCCCGGTGAGCAGGTAGCCCTCGAGCCAGCCCTGGCACAGGTGCTCGGAGAGCACCTCGACCACGCGGCCGGTGGGCGCGAGGTGGTCGTCACCGGCGTCGATCTCGCCGTCGAACTGGCGGTCGGTGACCGCGAAGACGTCCTGCAGCCGGTTCGAGGCGACCTCGTCGGGACCGAAGAGGCGGAAGTCGTCCGGGTTGCGCCGCACCACGTCGCGCAGCCAGCCGCCGAGCACCCGGGTGGCCTCGGCGACCGGCCGGCCGGGCTCGTCGACCGCCACCGCGTACCCGCGGAAGTCGGGCAGGCGCAGGTCGCGCAGCAGCTCGCCGCCGTTGGCGTGGGGCGTGGCGCTCATCCGGCGGTCGCCCCCCGGGTGCAGTGCCGCCAGCTCCAGCCGCGGCCGGCCGTCGGCGTCGAACAATTCCTCCGGGCGGTAGGAGCGCATCCAGGTCTCGAGCTGCGCGCGGTGCCCGGCGTTCTCGCGGGTGCCCGCGAGGGGGACCTGGTGGGCCCGGTAGGTGCCCTCCACGCGGATTCCGTCGACGTCGCGGGGCCCCGTCCAGCCCTTGGGGGTCTGCAGGATCAGCATCGGCCACCGCGGCCGCTCGATCGACCGCCCGGCGGCCTCCGCCTCCGCCGCCTCCCGCCGCAGCCGGGCGATCTCGTCGACGATCGTGTCCATGGTGTCGGCCATCCGCCGGTGCACCGCGGCGTGGTCGTCGTCGAGACGGGCCTCGACCAGGTAGGGCCGGTACCCGTACCCGGTGAGCAGGGCGAGGAGCTCGTCGCGCGGGATGCGGGCGAGCACCGTCGGGTTCGCGATCTTGTAGCCGTTGAGGTGCAGGATCGGCAGCACCGTCCCGTCGTGGACGGGGTGGCAGAACTTGTTCGCATGCCACGCGGTGGCCAGCGGCCCGGTCTCGGCCTCACCGTCCCCGACCACGCACGCGACAAGCAGGTCCGGGTTGTCGAACACCGCGCCGTAGGCGTGCGCGAGGGAGTAGCCCAGCTCGCCACCCTCGTGGATCGAGCCCGGCGTCTCCGGCGCCACGTGGCTCGGGACGCCGCCGGGGAAGGAGAACTGGCGGAACAGCTCGCGCATGCCCTCCTCGTCGGTCGAGACGTGGGAGTACCGCTCGGAGTACGTGCCCTCCAGCCAGGCCGCGGCGACCACGGCCGGGCCGCCGTGGCCGGGGCCGGAGACGAAGAGCGGGTCGAACGTGCCGCGGCGGGCGACCCGGTTGAGGTGGGCCCACACGAAGGTCTGGCCCGGAGTGGTGCCCCAGTGGCCTAGCAGCCGCGGCTTGATGTGCTCGGCGGCCAGCGGCTCGCGCAGGAGCGGGTTGTCCAGCAGGTAGATCTGGCCGACCGCGAGATAGTTCGCAGCGCGCCACCACGCGTCGACGAGGTCGAGGTCGTCGGCGAGGGCCGACGTGGTGGGGGCGAGATCGGTGTGCTCCGTCGACGTCACGGTGACTCACCATCACCCGCGACAGGGACAGCGCCGCAGGGTCGAACGGCACCTCTTCCCGACCGATGGTCCCGGGCGCCGCGCTCAGGCCGACGGGGTGCGCCGGCGCAGGGACGCCGCCGCGGCCACCAGCGCGACGAGGGTGACGCCCACCAGGACGGCGAGGTCGTGCAGCAAGGTCACGGTGATGATCGAGCGGCGGCCCACCTCCTGGAGCGCCTCGATGGCGTAGCTCAGCGGCATGAGGTCGCTGAGCGCGTGCAGCCAGTCCGGGAGCGCCTCGCGGGACACGAACAGCCCCCCGAGCAGGGTCCGGGGCAGGATCACCGCGGGCAGGAACTGCACGGCCTGGAACTCGCTGGTCGCGAAGGCGCTCGCGAGCAGGCCCAGGCTGGTGCCCAGCAGCGCGCTGAGCAGGGCGACCGCGACGACGAAGGCCCGGCTGCCGGGCGTCTGCAGGCCCAGCAACCCGTAGGCGATCGCGACCACGACCAGGGTCTGCGCCGTGGCGGCGACCGAGAACGCCAGCCCGTAGCCCAGCAGCAGGTCGAGCTTGGTCATCGGGGTGGTCAGCAGCCGTTCCAAGGTCCCGCTGGTGCGCTCGCGCAGCATGGCCACGCTCGTCACCAGGAACATCGTGGTCAGCGGGAAGATCCCCACGAGGGAGAGCCCGACCTGGTCGAACAACGTCCGGGAGTCGAGGGCCTGCTTGGTGACGGCGAGCAGGGCGCTCGGGACGACCAGCAGCATCGCGACGGTGCGCCGGTCGGCGCGCAGCTGGGCGAGGACCCGGCCGGCGGTCGCGAGGGTGACGGGGACGTCGAGGAGGCCGGTCACGCGGGGTCCGCCGTCGCTCGCGGTCCGCCCGGGCAGACCAGGCGCAGGAACGCCTCGTCGAGGTCGTCCGCCCCGGTGCGGATCCGGAACCCGGACGGGGTGTCGTCGAGCAGCAGCCGGCCGTCGCGCAGGACCAGCAACCGGTCGCAGCGCGCGGCCTCGTCCATGACGTGGCTGGAGACGAGCAGGGTGGTCCCGGCCGCGGCCAGCGCGTGGAAGTGCGCCCAGAGCTCGTGGCGCAGGAGCGGGTCGAGCCCGACCGTCGGCTCGTCGAGCACGAGGACGCGGGGCCGCGCGACCAGCGCGCACGCCAGCGACGCCCGCGCGCGCTGCCCGCCGGAGAGCGTGTCGACCCGGCGGTCGCGGAAGGCGGTGAGGCCGACCTCGCCGACGGCGCGGTCGGCGGCGGGGGCGCCGAGCCCGTACAGGGCAGCGAAGTAGCGGGCGTTGGCCCGCACCGTCAGGTCGCCGTAGACCGCGGCGGACTGCGTCGTGTAGCCGACCTGGCGCCGGAGCCGGGGCGTGCCCGCGGGCGCCCCGAGCACCTCGACGTCGCCGGCCGCGAGCTCCTGCACCCCGACGATGCAGCGCATCACCGTCGTCTTGCCGCCGTCGCTGGGCCCCAGGAGGCCGGTGACCCGGCCGGCGGGCACCGTGAAGCCGAGGTCTTGCAGGACCCAGCGGCCGCCGAGCACCACACCGAGCCGGGTCGCCCGGATCGCCACCGCCGGTGGCGCGGCCATCTCAGGCGACCGCGTGGGCGCGGGCCCGCTCCGAGCCCGGCACGACACCGCGCCGCGCGGCCGCACGGACCGCCTCGACGAGCGCGCGGCAGCCGGCAGACCCGTCGATGCCGCGGACGACGAGTCCGCGGGCGGGGGTGACTCGGGTCGGGGTCATCGTTGTCCTTCCTCGTGTCCTCGGGGTCCCCGAGGGCTCACCGCCCGACGACGGTCCAGCCGGAGTGGGCGATCGGGGCGTGCACCTCGGCGACCGCGAGCTCGATCGCGGCCTCGGCGGGGCCGGCCGTGTCGATCACGGTGGCCTCGGGCCACGGGTCGGCGTCGAGGGACATCACGGCGGCCACGAGCGGGGTGGCGTCGGAGGCGGAGCCCCGACGGCCGCGGATGCGGGGTTCGGTGATCTCGCGCGGGGCCCGGCACTCGAGGCAGGTCAGCTCGGCGTTCGCCGCCCGGGCGAGCTCGGTGGCGCGGGCCCGCTCCTGGGCATCGGTCCAGGAGGCGTCGAGCACGACCGACTCGCCGCGCGCAAGGAGCGCGGCGGCACGCTCGCGCATGGCCGCGTAGGTGGCCGCCCGGCGCTCGGCGCGGTAGAGGCCCTCGCCGTAGCCGGCGCGCGCCGGGTCGGTGGGCGAGAGCCCGGCGAGCTCCTTGCGCAGCGGGTCGCTCGAGACCACGACGGCGCCGAGGCGGTCACCGATCCCGTCGGCGACGGTGGTCTTGCCCGTTCCGGGCAGGCCCCCCACGAGGATCAGCCGGACCTGGCCGGCCTCGAGATGGCGGCGGCCCAGCCCGAGCAGGTCGCGGGCCTCGTCGGCGCCCGGCCCGCCCTGGTCGGCCCGGACCGCGGAGACCAAGGCGCGGGTCGCGGCGCGGTAGGCGCGGTAGTGGTGCCCGAGGGCGACCGGCCAGGTGTCGCCGGAGAACTCGCCGTAGAGCGCGAGGAAGCGCTCGCCCAGGGCCGGCCCGCCCTGGTGCTCGAGGTCCATCGCGAGGAACGCCGCGTCGTCGAGGGTGTCGAGGTAGCGCAGCCGGTCGTCGAACTCGAGGCAGTCGAGGATCACCGGGCCCATCCGCAGGCAGACGACGTCGTCGGTGAGCAGGTCGCCGTGGCCGTCGACGATGCGCCCGGCCTCGCACCGGAGGTCGAACAGGTCGCCGCGGCCGGCCAGGAAGCGGGTCGCGAGGGCGGTGACCCGCGCGACCTCGTCGTGGTCGAACACCCTCCCGACGTGGCGGTGCAGGCCGTCGAGGACGCCCTGCCAGCGGTGGGCGAGGGCGTCGGCGCGTCCCTCCCGCGTGATCTCGTCACCCCGACGGGCCATCGAGTGGAACGCGGTGAGGCGACGGGCGACGGCCCGGAGCTCGTCGTCGACCCGCACCCCGGCGCGCACGAGGACACCGAGGCCTCGCTCGGCCGGCATCCGGCGCATCAGGACGAAGTGGTCGGCGACCGCGCCGTCCGGGTCGAGCAGTGTCTCGACCCCGAGGTAGACCTCGGGGCTCAGGCGAGCGTTGAGCGCCACCTCGCGCTCGCAGGCCTCCCGGCGGGCGGCCACCGTGGTGAAGTCGCAGAAGCCGAGATCGACGGGCTTCTTGAGCTTGTGGACGCGATCGTCGACGAACCACAGCACGGCGGTGTGAGTCTCCCGCACGGCGGCCGGCGCGCTCACCGCGTACCCCCGGCGGCGGCGGGCCGGCGGTCAGGGGGCCGGACGCCGGGCACGCCCGGTGGGACCACGGCGACCGGGCAGCGGGCCTCGCGCACCACCCGCCGGCACACCGGTCCCGGGGCGGGGTCCGACGAGGTCGCCGCCCCGTGGGCCCCGAGCACGAGCAGACCCGCGGGCGGCCCGACCAGGTCGAGCAGCTCGTCGGCGGGATCGCCGTGGCGCACGACCTCGTCGATGAAGGACAGCTCCCCGCACGCCTCCACCCCGGCGAGGATCCCGTCGAGCATCCGCCGTCCCCGGGTCACCTCGCGGTGGCCCGGCTCACGGGGCAGGATCGCGGCGGCCAGCATCGGCGCACCCCAGCGCACCGCGACGTCGGCGGCCAGGGCGACCGGACCGCGGGCGGCGCCGTGCGGATCGGCCGGGTCGGCCGCGACCACCACCTCGCCCTCGTGACGGCGCTCGAGGTCCCACCCGGCGGGGACCACCACGACCGGGCAGCTCGCCCGGGCGAGCAGGTGGGTCGTCGTGGCGCCGACGGCTCCGTCGGCCTGCCCGTCGGGCGTCCTCGCCCCGAGCACGAGCAGCTCCGCGTCCACGGCGGCCGCCGCGAGCGCGGAGCCCGCCGGGCCGGCGAGGAGCACCTCGACCACCGGGACCGCGACGGCCGACTCGACGACACGGCGGGCCCGCGCCAGGTCGGTCGTCACGAGGGTGTCGTCGAGGCGCGCGGCGACCAGGGTGAGCGGGACGTCGCGGCGGGCGGCCTCCTGGGCGGCCCAGAGCGCGGCGCGCAGTGTGGCGGGCCGGCCGTCGACGCCGGCCACGACCGTGCGGGAACCTGCGGTCATCGTGGGTCCTGCCTCCGTCTCGCGTGGGGTCTCAGGCGATCGGGCCGACGGGCAGCGGGGTCCCCGCCTCCGCGGCCGCCGCGTGGGCCGCGTCCGCGGCGGGCCCCGGGGCCGGGACCACGGTCACCGGGCAGGGCGCGTGCAGGACCGCGCCGAGCGCGACCGAGCCGAGCAGGGTGCTGCGCCAGGGCCCGTGGCCGCGGTGGCCGACGACGAGGAGGTCGGCGTCGCGGGCGGCGTCGACGAGGGTCGTCACCGGCGAGCCGGGCACGGCGACCGCCTCGGTCTCGACGTCGAGCCCGAGCTGCTCACGCAGCTCCTCGATCCGGGCCTGGACGCGGCGGGCCGCGGCGGCGCGGGCCTCGGCGGGGTCGGGCAGCACATAGGCCTCGTAGGCGAACATCTCGGGCGGGCGGACCGCCATCACCGCGCGCACCGCGGCGCCCCGGCGTTGCCCCTCCGCCATCGCGTACCGCAGGGCGGCGTCGGCCCCCGCCGACCCGTCCACGCCCACCACGAGCACTCCCCGGTGCGCGGTCGCGCCCATCTGCGTCGCCTCCTCGGTGTCCTCGGGGCCGCCGGGCGCGGTCCGACGAGGACAGGCTCGACCCGGCGGGCCGGTGGCGGTCAGTGCTGCGGGTCCCCCGCCTCGCGCTCCGTCGGTCCCGACCCGGCGGGCCGATCGGTCCCCGCCGTGACGTCGACGAGGACGGCGCCGCCCTCGGCGTGGTGCAGCAGCCGGCCGTCGCCGTGCGGGTCGACGAAGAACAGGAACGGCAGCCCGGAGAGCGCCAGGTGCTCCACGGCGTGCTCCACCGAGAGCCGCCGCGCCGGCCCGGCGCTGCACGAGAGGGCCGCGGGCACGTCCGCGTGCTCCGGCCCGTCCCGGAAGGCCACGCGCAGCCCGGTCGGCCCGCCCCGGTAGACCACCGCGGGCGCGCCGGTGGCCCGCTCGAGGAAGAGGTGGACGTCCTGGTCGAGGTCGACCAGGATCGCGGCCGCCTCCGCGACGGGCACCGGGACGGCCTGGACGAGGTCGCGGCGCACGATCGACGCGGGGTGCTGGAGTGCGGCCGGCCGGGGCGTGGAACGCGGACGCCCCCGCCGGGCCTCCCGGACCTGTCGACGCAACCGGTCGGCGAGCAGGTCGACCGCCTCGCGGGGGTGCTGGGCCGTGACGTGGGCGTGCACGTGCCCGTGGCCGAGGTCGACCAGGACCGAGGCGGACACCGGCCGCTCGCGGGCCGGGTCGGCGTGGCGCACCACGCGTATCCGCGCCCCGAGCACCGGGCGGCCGAGGGCCGCGAGGACGTGCCGGACGAGCCCCTGCGCGTAGGGCGCCAGGTCGGCGCCGATCTGCCCGCGGAGCTCCACGACGGGTGGCGGGACGAGGGAGGGGCGCGGATCGCCGATGGTGGTCATGATCGGGACAGTCGCGGCGGGGGCCCCCGGCGACCAGGGTCCGAGGTCCCGCCCGGGTGCCCCGGCCGTCCCCGGACGTGGACCGGGAGACGCCCCGGACCGGACCGTTCACCACGCCGGCGCTGCAGCGGCTCCACGAGCCACAGGGTCACCACGAGCGCGAGCAGGCCCCCCGTCGCCGACACCCCGACGACGGGTCCGTCGAGGTCCGTGGTCACCAGCAGCACCGCCCCCGCGAGGGCCACGCCGAGGCAGAGCAGCCCCGCGATCGCCAGCCGGTTGAACCGCAGGAGCATGGGTTCCTTGTCCCGGGCCCGGAACCGGAGCCGGTGCTGCGCGGCGGGCGCGACGAGCAGCACGACCGAGACCGCCGAGCTGAGCAGCGTGACGATGAAGACGACCCGCAGCGGCGCGGACAGCAGCGCGAACCGCGGCTGGAAGGCCGCTGCGAGCAGGAAACCGAAGAGCACCTGCACGCCCGGCAGGGCCACCCGCAGCTCCCCCAGCAGCTCGGAGAGCTCGCGGTTCACCCGCGTGCGGTGGTCCTCGCGCGCCGGCGGCCACGGCCTCCCCCGCACGGTCGACCCGCTCACGCCGGGACGGGTGCCGGCACCACGGTGACCGGGCACGGGGCGTGCAGCACGCAGCCCAGGCTCGTCGAGCCCATCACCGCGCTGCCGACCGCCCCGAGACCCCGGTGCCCGACGACGAGCTCGTCCGCGTCCCGGGCGACCTCGACGAGCGCCTCCACCGGCCGGCCCGGGACCGCGTCGACGTCGACCGGGGGCATCGTCGCCAGCTCGGCGCGGAGCCGGTCGAGGACGGGCTCGACGATCTCGCGGGCGGCTTGCCGCTCGCTCTGCTGGTAGATCGCCAGGCGCGGGAGCGGGATGCCCGCGGTGGGTCCGTAGCCCCAGGCGCCGTAGGTCTCCGGCGGCTCGTAGACGCCGACCGCCCGGACCCGTGCCCCGCGGCGGGCCGCCGTGCGCACCGCCTCCTCGAGCGCGGCGCGGGCGCCGGGCGAGTCGTCGATCCCGCAGACCACGAGGGGTCGCTGCTCGGTCATCCCTTCCTCCCGGAGTGCACCTCGCGCGCCCGTTCGTGCCGCCCGGTGGGGCCGGCCTCCCAGGCGGCGGTGCCGGCGCTGCCGGCCGGGACGACGAGGACCGGGCGGGCGCCGCGGCCGATCGCGGCGTGGGAGACCGACCGGTGGCCGAGCAGCGCGCTCTCCACGCGCGCCCGGCCGGTGCCGTGGGTCCCGACGACGACGAAGGGGGCGTCGACCTCGTCCGCGACCGCGAGCAGGACCGAGGCCGGGTCGCCCTGGCGGAGGCGGTGGTCCCAGATCACCGGGACCGGGGCGAGCAGGGCGTGCAGGGCCTCGAGCTGGTCCTCGACGGCGCGCGCGGCCTCGGCCTCCCAGTTCCACGAGTCCGGGTCGACGGGGAAGTCGTCGGAGGCGACGACGTGCACGACGTGCAGCGGCACCGCCAGCCGGATCGCGAGCCGGGCGGCGACGAGCACGGCATCGTCCGAGCCGCGGTGGCGGCTGTGGCCGACGACGACCCCGCCGTCGGGACCCTCGGGCGCGGGGCCCGCCGTCCGCTCCATCTCAGCTCTCCCCGTCCGCGGCCGGCGCGA
>NZ_DASXJD010000017.1:0-15078 GCF_036497585.1 Actinomycetospora sp.
GCAGACGGTCACGACGTTCAGGAGGTCCGACACGTCCGCCATCGTCCCGGCCGCCCGTCCGCGCCGGGGCGGGGGTGGACCACAATGGCGGCCACCATGGACCCCACCGTCGCTCCCCCCACCGTCGCGGGCGCGGTCGCCGCGCTCGAGGCCGCCTACCCACCTGCCCTCGCGCAGGACTGGGACGCGGTGGGCCTGGTCTGCGGGGACCCGGGCGAGCCGGTGACCCGCGTGCTCGTCGCGGTCGACCCGACGCCCGCCGTCGTCGACGACGCCGTCGCCTCCGGGACGGACCTGCTCGTCACCCACCACCCGCTGCTGCTGCGCGGGGTGCACGGGGTGCCGGCCGACGAGCCCAAGGGCTCGGTGGTGCACCGGCTCATCCGCGCGGGCTGCGCTCTCTTCGCCGCCCACACCAATGCCGACGCCGCCTCGCCCGGGGTGTCCGACGCACTGGCGGACGCGGTCGGCGTCGTCGTGGAGCGTCCCCTAGCGCCGGAGGGCGACGGCGCCGTCGGCATCGGGCGGATCGGTCACCTCGACGCGCCGGAGCCGTTCGCGGCGTTCGTCGAGCGGGTGTCCGAAGCGCTGCCCGCCACCGCGTGGGGGGTGCGCGGCGCGGGCGACCCGGACCGGACGATCCGGCGGGTCGCACTCTCCGGCGGGGCGGGCGACTCGATGCTCGGGCTGGCCCGCGAGGCCGGGGTGGACGCGTACATCACCGCGGACCTCCGACATCACCCCGCCGACGAGCACCTGCAGCGCACCGGCGCACCGGCCCTCGTCGACGTCGCCCACTGGGCCTCGGAGCACCCCTGGTGCACCCAGGCGGCCGAGGTGCTGCGCCGTGCCCTGCCCGGCGTCCCCGTGACGGTCTCGACGCGCCGGACCGACCCGTGGACCCTCGGGGCCGCGGAGCGCGAGGCCCCGGAGACGGGCCCGATGGCGGCGTTCGCGCCGCCGACCATGCACGACGTCATCGATGGACCCGCCCAGCCGTGGAGGCCGATCCAGCCGTGAAGGCCGACCCGTCCGCCCAGCGCCGGCTCCTCGACCTCGCCGCCGTCGACGGCGAGCTCGCCCGCGCCGAGCATCGCCGCAGGACGCTGCCCGAGCAGGCCGCGGTGGAGGAGGCCGAGCGCCGGGTGCGCGCGGCGGCCGACGCCGTCGTCGTCGCGCAGACGTCGCTGTCCGACCTCGACCGCGACGTCGCGAAGCTCGACCGCGAGGTCGAGCAGGTCCGCACCCGCGAGACCCGGGACCGCCAGCTGCTCGACAACGGCTCGGTGACGGCCAAGCAGGCCGCCGACCTGACCCACGAGCTGGGGTCGCTCGAGCGTCGGCGCGCAGTGCTCGAGGATGAGCAGCTCGAGGTCATGGAGCGCCAGGAGGCGGCGGGGATCGACCTGCGGCACGAGACCGAGGCGCACGACGCGGCGCGGACGGCGCTCGAGGACGCCGTGGAGCGGCGCGACGGAGTGCTCGGGGACATCGGCACCACCGAGGCGCGCCGCGGCGAGGAGCGCACCGCGCTGCTGGCGGAGCTCCCCGCCGATCTCGTCGAGCTCTACGACCGGCTCCGCGCGAAGAGCGGGGTCGGCGCCGGTGAGCTGACCGGGAACCGGTGCGGCGCGTGCCGGTTGGAGATGGACCGCAGCGAGCTGCGCGACATCCAGGGCGCCGCGCCCGACGAGGTCGTGCGGTGCGAGAACTGCGGTGCGATCGTGGTCCGGTGAGCGGCGCCTCCGACGCAGCTGGAGCCTGGACGGGGCGCGGGGCCGCCGTCCCCACCCGGGTGCTGCTCCTGCGCCACGGGCAGTCCCCGCTCTCGGTGGACCGGCGCTACTCGGGGCGCGGGAACCCGCCGCTGACCGAGACCGGGCAGGCGCAGGCGTCCGCGGCGGCGGCGTCGGTGGCGGCGCGCTACCCCGCGGCGTCGGTGGTGGTCAGCTCCCCGCTGGACCGGGCGCGCTCGACGGCGGTTCCGGTGGCGTCCGCGCTCGGCTCCGGCGTGGAGATCGACGAGGGCTTCACCGAGACCGACTTCGGCGGCTGGGAGGGACTGACCTTCCGGGAGGCGGCCGAGCGTGACCCCGACGTGCACCGGGCCTGGCTCGGCGACACCGCCGTGGCCCCGCCCGGCGGGGAGAGCTTCGACGACGTCGGGACGCGGGTCGCCGCGGCGCTCCGCGAGCTGCTCGCGCGGCACGCGGGGACGACGGTGGTGCTGGTCAGCCACGTGACGCCGATCAAGACGATCCTGCGCCTCGCTCTCGAGGCCGGGCCGCCCCTGCTCTACCGGCTGCACCTCGACCTGGCGTGCCTGTCGGTCGTCGACTTCTGGGACGACGGAGGGGCGAGCGTCCGGCTGGTGAACGACACGTCCTACCTGGGCTGAGGGGCATCCAGCCACTCAAGCCACGCGGCCCCGGGGTGGGCGAGCCCGAGCACCCGGCCGGACACCGCTCCGTCGCGGACCGACAGTCGCCCGACGACCCCGGTGACCCCCGCCCGGCAGGCCTCGACCGCGCGCTCGGGCACGGGAAGCCCCTGCACGCTCTCGCGGCCCTCGGGCCCGAGGGGGACGAGCGGGTCCACCGAGATCCACTCGAGGTCGCGGCCGAGCCGGGGGAGCAGGTCGCGGAACCGGGCCCGCTCGTCGTCGGGGAGGAAGACGTGGACGTAGGTGTCGACGAGGACGAGCAGGGTCTCCGGGGGCAGCTCGGCGCAGACCTTCGCCACGGTGTCGACGAGGTCGCCGCGGACCAGCGGCGCGGGGTGGGTCCGGACGACGGCGGTCGCGGCGGCGAACCGGTCGACGGCGCCGGTCTCGGGCGGGATGCACGCGGCGAGCCAGTCCCGGACGTCGGGCTCGTCGAGGTCGAGGGGCTCGACGTCGATGCCGACGCGGGCGGCGATCGTCGGGACCGTCGTCGGGATGGGCGGGTCGCCGGCGCGGATCGTGCAGGTGAGGCGGACCGGGGAGTCGGGGTCGCCGACGTCGACGGTCTCGGCGCCCGCGTAGTGGTAGCGATAGCGGTCGAGCTGCAGCCCGAGCCCCGCCCCGGTCCCGAGGTCGACCAGGGCGATCGGCCGGTCGGGGGCTCCCTCGGTGACGTCGCCGAGGACGGCGAGCACGTCGGCGCTGCGGCCGACCTCGTTCATCTGGTAGCGGTGCGCGGCGCAGAGCCCGGCCAGCGTGTCGGCGTGCTCGCGGGCGAACGCGGCCAGGGCGGGCCGGAACCCGTCGTCCAGGGACGGCTGGCCGGAGCCCGGCGTCGGGAAGTACCGCGCGAGCGGGTCGGGGGCTTCCCGCGCGGCCAGGTGGCGGACGGCGGCGCTGAGCAGCAGCGGCGGCAGCCGGTCGGGCGGGATGGCGGCGGCGAGGTCGAGCAGGACGTCGTCGTCGGCGATCGCGCGGAACAGCTCGGCGGTCAGTGCCCACGTCGGGGGCGCGTCCGGCGGCGACCAGCCCGCGGCGATGCCGAGCGCCTGGTCGCGCACGCGGGTCCGGACGTCGTCGGGGCTCACATCGGCCGAGCGTAGGGCGCTCAGGTCACCAACCACAGGGCCACGGTGCCGGCGACGAGCGCGGCCGGTGTCGTGACGACGCCCGCCACGGTGAACCGCCCGAGCGACGGCGGGGCCCCCTCGGCGGCCATGACCCGGCGCCACAGCAGCGTGGCGAGCGAGCCGACGTAGGTGAGGTTGGGCCCGACGCCGACCCCGATCAGCATGGCGAGCACCGTCGCCGGCGTGGGCGTCGGGCCGAGGGCGGCGAGCAGGAGCAGCGTCGCGGGCAGGTTGTTGACGACGTTGGCGAGCACCGCGGCGAGCCCGGCGATCGCGAGCAGGCCGGGGAGGCCGGGGCCGAGGGACGTCACGACCTCGGTGAGCACCCCGCCCAGACCGTGCGCCCCGACGGCCGCCACGACGATTCCCAGCGCCAGCACGAACAGGCAGAACAGGGGCGTGGCGGCCCGGACGAGTGTCGTGGCGGTCGTGTGTCGGGTGGCGATCGAGCGCGCGCCGAGCACCACGACGCCGGCGACGGCGACCCACACCGGCTCGATCCCGAGCGGCGCGGCGGCGGCGAACCCGGCGAGGGTGAGGGCGAGGACCACGAGCGCGTAGCGGGGGGCCGGGGTGTCGGTGGGCGGCTCGTCGTCGGGCTCTCCCGCCGCCGCGACCTCGGGACGGAACACCCACCGCAGCCCGGCGTACTCGACGGCGAGCACCACGAGCCAGGGCAGCGCCATGAGGGCGGCGAACTGCAGGAACGACAGGTCGGCCGCGCCGTAGGCGAGCAGGTTGGTCAGGTTGGAGACCGGCAGCAGCAGCGACGCCGAGTTCGCCAGGTGCGCGCAGACGAAGGCGGCGGGCGCGACGGCGAGGCGCATCCGGCGGGCCGTGCGCACGACGACCGGGGTGAGCAGGACGACCGTGGCGTCGAGGCTGAGGACGGCGGTCGTCACGGCGGCGATGCCGAAGACACGGCCGAAGAGCCGGACGCCGGCGCGCTCGTCGGACCCGCTCCCGCGACGGTTGCGGCGCAGCAGCGATCCGGCCCAGGCGAACACCCCCTCGGCGTCGGCGAGGTGGGCGAGCACGAGGACGGCGGCGAGGAACCCGACGGTGGGTCCCAGCCGTGCGATCTCCGCCAGCGCGTCGTTCCGGCTCAGCAGCCCGGTGACGACGACGAGCGCCGCGGCCGGGATCGCGGCGAGCGCCTCGGGCACGCCGCGGGGCCGCCAGACGGCGACGAGGAGCACCGCCGCGAGGAGCGCGACGGCGAGGGCAGTCGCGGCGTGGCCGGTCACAAGGGCGCCGCTCACCCCTTGACGAAGAGGTAGATCGCCACCGCCACGCCGAGCACGACGACGCACCAGCGCAGCACGTTGTCGGGCATCTTCTGCGCTACCGCCATCCCGAGGTAGCCGCCGACCAGCGTCGAGGGCGCGAGCAGCAGCACCGCGAACCAGTCGACCGGCGCGAAGACCCCGAAGATGATCACGGTCACCGTCGCGACCACCAGCGACAGCAGCACCTTGACGGCGTTGAGCCGGCGCATCGAGTCGGCGCACAGCAGCGAGAGCACCGCGATGAGGACGACCCCCAGCGCCCCGCCGAAGTACCCGCCGTACACCGCGGCGACGAAGGTGACGACGGCGAGCACGACCGGCCGTTCCCGCCCGGCCTCCGACTCGCCGTCGCGCGAGGTCCACCGCTTGATCCAGGGCTGGAGGCCCAGCGTGAGGCTGGCGAGCAGCACCAGCACCGGGACGATCGCGTCGAACACCGACTGCGGGAGCACCAGCAGCAGCCCGCAGCCCACCGCGGAGCCGACGGCGGCCGGGATCGTCGTGAGCGCGAGGCGACGGCCCTGGCCGCCGAGGTCCCGGCGGGCGGACACCGTCGAGCCGGCGTACCCGGGCCACTGGGCGACGGAGTTGGTGACGTTGGCAGGCAGCGGCGGGAGCCCCGTCGCGAGCAGCACCGGGAAGACGATGAGCGAGCCCCCGCCGGCGATGGCGTTCACGGCGCCCGCGAGCAGTCCGAGCACGACGAGCAGGACGATCTGGAGCGCGCCCGGGTGCGTCACGGCTCGGGACGGTAGCCCGGTCGGGGTCGGGGTGCCCGCTCGTGGTCGGCCGGCCCGTTCGGGGCGGGCGGCACTCTCGTGCGCAGAGAAGCAGCGAGAGTGCCGTTCGCTCCACGGGGGTGGGCCCGCCGTCGTCGGGAACGCCGGATACGGCACCGCTAGAATGAGCCCCGCGGAGGAGTCGGCCGGGCGGCCGCGTCGGGCCCCACGAGGGCCCGTCGAGGAAAGTCCGGACTCCACAGGGCAGGGTGGTTGCCAACAGCAACCCGGGGTGACCCGCGGGACAGTGCCACAGAGAACAGACCGCCATCGGGCTCGCCCGGTGGTGAGGGTGAAACGGTGGTGTAAGAGACCACCAGCGTCCTGGGTGACCAGGACGGCTCGGTAAACCCCACCCGGAGCAAGGTCAAGAAGGCTCCGCCGGAGACGGTGGAGCCGCGCAGGTCGTCCGAGGGCTGCCCGCCCGAGACCTGCGGGTAGACCGCTGGAGCCCGTCGGCGACGACGGGCCGAGATGGATGGTCGCCGCCCACGGACCCGCGAGGGGCCGTGGGTACAGGATCCGGCTTACAGGCCGACTCCTCCGCCACCTGTCCCGAGGAGGGACCGCATGCGCGTCACCACCGTCTACGCCGACCTCCCCGTGGCCGACATCGCCGCGGCCCGCAGCTTCTACGCCGGCTACCTCGGCCTCGACGACGAGTCGATCGGGATGGACTGGGTGACGCGGTTCTCCTCACCGGACACGGGCGCGAGCATCCAGCTCGTCACCCGTGACGCGACCGCTCCCGAGAACCCGGCCGTCTCGGTCAAGGTCGACGACGTCGAGGCCGCGTACGACGAGGCCCGGCGGCGCGGCTACGAGATCGTCCACCCGCTCACGACGGAGCCCTGGGGCGTGCACCGCTTTTTCGTCCGGGCGCCCGACGGCAACGTCCTCAACATCGTCCAGCACGTGGACTGACCGGGACTCACCCCGGCCTGTTCTCCCGGTCCAGCGCCGCGCCGATCGCCCCGTACACCGAGCGGTGGGCGGCGATCTCGGCGACCAGCGAGTCGGTGTCGACCTCGGCCTCGGCCTCGAGGCCGTTCTCGGCGGTGAGACTGATTCGGGTCCGCTGCCCGAGCGGCTGGACGCGGGCGACCCGCCCCCACGGGTCGCTCACGCTCGCACCTCCGTCGGGGGAGAAGGACGGGGCCGCGACCCCCTCGGCGTCGCACCCCGCCTCGATCGCCGTCCGCAGTGCGGACAGGCGGTCGCCCGGATCGGAACGAGCAGGTTCGTCGGTGCGCACCTCCCCACGCTATCCGTCCGCGCGGCGGCCGGAGGGCGTTCCACGCGCCGTGCTACGGTCGGCGATGTTGCAGTCTCGTTTTCCTCGCTGTGCTTGAGCTCCGTGGATCATGTGACACCGCCCGGCTCGCACCGCAGAGGGACGCATACACCCTCTTTCGTGCTCCGGTTCGGGCAACGCCCGTGGGCAGGTCGTCCACGGACCGCTCGACCCGAAAGAGGATGGATGACTGAAGGAACCGTCAAGTGGTTCAACGCGGAGAAGGGCTTCGGCTTCATCGCTCCCGATGACGGCGGGAAGGACGTGTTCGTCCACTACTCCGCGATCCAGGGGAACGGCTTCCGTTCGCTCGAGGAGAACCAGCGTGTGAGCTTCGAGTCCAGCCAGGGCGCGAAGGGCCCGCAGGCCGACTCGGTCCAGGCTCTCTAAGACACTCCGAGCTCGGCCGGGCGCCGCCGTCAGGGTGCTGCGCCCGGCCCGCCGGGGCTGTGGTCCTGCGCCTCATACCCGCGGGCCACAGCCCCATCGCCTCACCCGCCCTCGCCGTCAGGCCCCCGACACACTCGCCGGGCCGGCGGCGAGGAGCCCCGCGCCCATCCCGGCGATGCCGAGGTCTCGGACGCCCGCCGCGAACAGCTGCGCGGCCTCCGGAAGGCCCTGCGTGCCGACGAGCGCGACGCCGCTCCACCGCGGAAGGACCCCGGCTCGGAACACGGCGTAGCCGAACCGGAACACGTCGGGCCGCAGCCGGATTCCGCGTCAGCGCTCGATGAGCGTCATCTGCGCCTCCGAGTGGTGGCCCCCGGCGGCGGGGGTGAGCCCGTCGAGGCGCGCGAGCTGGTCGGCGGTGAGTTCGAGCGCGTCCGCGCCGACGTTCTCCTCGAGCCGGGAGACCCGCTTCGTCCCCGGGATCGGGACGATGTCCGTGCCCTTCGCGAGCACCCAGGCGAGCGCGACCTGGGCGGGCGTGGCCCCGACGTCGTCGGCGACCGCCCGGACCTCGTCGGCGGCGGCGAGGTTGCGGCGGAAGTTCTCCTCGGCGAAGCGCGGGTTGCTGCGGCGCATGTCGTCCTCGTCGAGGTCGTCCATCGTGCGGACCGCGCCGGTGAGGAAGCCGCGGCCCAGCGGCGAGTAGGCGACCAGGCCGATCCCCAGCTCGCGCAGCAGCGGCAGGATCTCGTCCTGCTCGCGGGTCCACAGCGAGTACTCGGACTGCAGCGCCGTGACCGGGTGCACCGCGTGCGCGCGGCGGATGGTGTCGCTCCAGGCCTCGGAGAGCCCGATCGCGCGGATCTTGCCGGCGGCGACGAGCTGCGCGACGGCCCCGATCGTCTCCTCGATCGGTGTCTGCGGGTCGACCCGGTGCTGGTAGTAGAGGTCGATGTGGTCGACGCCGAGGCGGCGCAGCGAGCCGTCGACGGCGGCGTGCACGCTCTCCGGGCTGGAGTCGGCCCCGTCGCGACCGGTGTGCGAGATCAGCCCGAACTTCGTCGCGAGCACCACCTCGTCCCGGCGCTCCCTGATGGCCTTCCCGACCAGCTCCTCGTTGACGTAGGGCCCGTAGACCTCGGCGGTGTCGATCAGGGTCACCCCCAGGTCGAGGGCGCGGTGGATCGTCCGGATCGACTCGTCGTCGTCCGTGCGGGCACCCGAGTAGGCCGTTGACATCCCCATCGTGCCCAGGCCGATGCGGCCGACCTCGAACGCGCCGAGCGTGGCTGTCTGCATGCGGGCGGGGTTCCCCGCGCCGCGGCGGATCAGCCGGTCCGCGACCGGCCCGTCTGCGCGCGGGAGATCGGCAGCGGCCCGGTCGCGCCCGTGCGCCACTCCTGCACGCGGATGCCGTGCTCGGCCAGGAGCCGCTCGGCGACACCGCGGGCGTCAGCCTCGCGGGTGCGGGCGTCGGCACCGTGGGCCAGCAGCCCGGTGGACCAGCAGCGGTCGTTGCCGCTCGCGACGAGCAGCGTCCACCCCGTGCCGTAGCCGGTCACCGGCGCCGCGGGATCGTTGTAGATCAGCAGGTAGAGGGCGTCGGGGCCGGAGGGGACGAAGCCCCCGAGCCGGCCGGGGCACGCCGTCGAGGTGGCGACGACGATGTCGGCGAAGGCTGTCATGGGAGGGGCCTTCCGGACGCGGTGCACGGTCCGGCCCCCGTCTCGAGCCGCTCCCCAGCAGGTCCCCACCGGGAGGGCGCCGGGAAACGTGCGGCCGTTGATCGTCCAGCTCAGGATTCCCTCACCGGGCGTGCCCACCTAGTGTCGGGAGCGCAGCTCGCGGTCCGCCGACCCACCAGGAGTGCCGGTGTCCGAGACGATCCCGTTCCACCAGTCCGTCCGGCGTTCGACGCTCGAGGCCCACCAGCGCGCGAACCACTCGCCCTACATGGACGCGCTCTTCGACGGGCGCCTGGCCGTGGCCGACTACGCCCGGCTGGTGGAGCAGTACTCGTTCGTCTACGGGGCGCTGGAGTCGGTGGGCGACGCCCTGGCCGACGACGCGGTGGCGGGGCCCTTCGTCCTCGACGCGCTGCGGCGGTCGTCGCGGATCGCCGCGGACCTGGCGTACTTCCGCGTCGACGACCCGGAGCCGCTGCCGGCCACCGAGCGCTACGTCGCGCGGATCCGGGAGGTCGCGGACTGGTCCGGAGGCTTCGTCGCGCACCACTACACGCGCTACCTCGGCGACGTCGCCGGCGGCCAGGCCGTCGCCGCGCTGCTCCCGCGCCGGTACGGCGTCACCGGCGGCGGGGCCGCGTTCTACGACTTCTCCGAGCTCGGGCCGGTCCCGCGCTTCCGTGAGCGCTACCGCGCGCTGCTCGACGCGACCCCCTGGGACGAGGCCGAGCGGGCCCGTGTCGTCGACGAGGTCCGGCGGGCCTACGAGCTGAACATCGCGATGCTCCACGACCTCTGGGAGCGCGCCGAGGCGGCCGCGGCCTGAGGCCGACGCGACTCAGGGGGCGTGGCTGGGCAGTCCGTCCAGGGCGCTCGACGCCGCCTCGTGGCCGATGCGCAGGGCGTCGGCGAGCAGTCCGACGTCGGTGGAGGTCCGTGACACCGCGGGGGCGTCGTCGGGAGGCCGGACGTGCAGCAGGCGCCCCTCGGCCGCGAGGTGGGAGAGGTCGACCGCCCGGCCGCCGCGCAGCACCCGGCGGGGATCGATGGTCCCGCGCATCACCGAGCGGTCGGTCCACGGCGACATCGCCTCGCGGGCCTTCCCGGCGACGAGCCACGCCGCGTTGAGCGAGCCGGCCGAGACGCCGTAGACGTCGTCGAGCAGCGGGGTCAGGCCGCGGTCCTCGACGGCGGCCGCCATGCCGGCCGAGAAGGTCGCGCGGCTGCCGCCGCCCTCGACGACGAGGGCGACGCGGACCGCGTGGTCGGGACCTCCTTCCTGACGGCGGGCGAGGACGTCGAGGACGCTCACGCGCGTGCCTCCCGGCGGCCGACGACGACGGTCGCGTCGGCCTCGTCGTCGTGCTCGGCGGTGGCGTGCAGGCCCGCGCCGGCGACGACGTCGCGCGCGGCGTCGGCCTGGTGCGCGGCGCACTCCAGCAGCACGACGCCGTCCGGCGCGAGCCACGCCGGGGCGAGCACGGCGAGGCGCCGCAGCACGCCGAGCCCGTCGGGTCCCCCGTCGAGCGCGGTGCGCGGCTCGTGCTCGCGGGCCTCGGGCGGCATCGTCGCGACGCCGTCGGTGGGCACGTAGGGCGGGGAGGCGAGCAGGACGTCGACCCGGCCGCGCAGGTCGGTGGGCAGGGCGTCGTCGAGGTCGCCGACGTGCACCCGGGCTCCGGGGGGCACGGTCCGGCGGGCGCAGGCGACGGAGACGGGATCGACGTCGGCGGCGTGCAGCTCGACGTCCCCGACCTCCGCGGCCACCGCCGCGCCGAGCGCCCCGGACCCGCAGCACAGGTCGACGACGACGGCGCCCGGGCGCGCGTAGGCAACCGCGCGGTCCACGAGCAGGCCGCTGCGCTGCCGCGGGACGAAGACCCCGGGCGCGACGGCGACCCGCCGACCGCGGAACTCCGCCCACCCCAGGAGGTGCTCGAGCGGTTCGCCGGCCTCGCGGCGGGCGGTCAGGGCCTCGAGGGCTTCCGCGTCGGCGCCGGTCTCGGCGAGCAGCAGCGCGGCCTCCTCCTCGGCGAACACGCAGCCGGCGGCGCGCAGCCGGGCCACGAGGGCCGCCTCCTCCACGCCGGCCAGTGTGCCTGAGGGCATGTGCGTGCCCTCTCGGTGTGCCGAATGGGACTGTCGTGTCTGAACACGGAAACGCACGCACGAGGCCGGAGGCCGCATGCAGTACGGCGACTACCAATTGGACATCTACGGTGCGGGCCTGAAGGGCGTGCTGCCCCGGTGGCCGGTCGACTTCGCCGGGCTCGAGCGCGCGGCCGCGGCGGCGCTGCCCGACTGGATCCTCAACTACGTCGCCGGTGGTGCGGGCGACGAGCGCACCCAGCGCGGGAACGCCGAGGCGTTCGGCTGGTGGGGGATCGTCCCGCGGATGATGGCGGGCGCCTACGAGCGCGACCTGACGACCTCGATCTGCGGCGTCGAGCTCCCGACGCCGCTGTTCTGCTGCCCGATCGGCGTCATCGGGATCTGCTCGCAGGATTTCCACGGCGACCTCGCGGTGGCCCGCGCCTGCGCCCGGACCGGGGTGCCGATGGTGATGTCGACGCTCTCACAGGACCCGCTCGAGGACGTCGCGGCCGCGCTGGGCGACACCCCGGGCCTCTTCCAGCTCTACACGCCGAAGGACCGCGACGTGGCGGTCTCGTTGATCCAGCGCGCCGAGAAGGCGGGGTTCGCGGCCCTCGTCGTCACCCTCGACACCTGGGTCACCGGCTGGCGCCCCCGCGACCTCAACACCGCGAACTTCCCGCAGCTGCGCGGGCACTGCCTGGCCAACTACTTCTCCGACCCGGCGTTCCGCTCCCTGCTCGACGCGCCGCCCGAGGAGGACCTGCGCGGGGCGGTCGGGACGTGGTCGCGCCAGTTCGGCAACAGCGTCGGCTGGGACGACCTGACGTGGATGCGCGAGGCCACCGACCTGCCGATCCTGCTCAAGGGGATCAGCCACGCCGACGACGCCCGGCGCGCGGTCGACCTCGGCGTCGACGGGCTCTACTGCTCCAACCACGGCGGGCGCCAGGCGAACGGCGGGCTGCCCGCGCTGGAGACGCTGCCCGACGTCGTCGCGGCCGCCGGCGACGTCCCGGTGCTGTTCGACTCCGGGGTGCGCTCGGGCGCCGACGTGGCGAAGGCGCTGGCGCTGGGGGCGACGGCGGTCGGGATCGGTCGGCCCTACGCGTACGCGCTGGCGCTCGGCGGCGAGGACGGCGTGGTGCACCACCAGCGCTCGGTGCTCGCCGAGACCGACCTGATCATGGCGGTGGACGGTTACCCGACGCTGGCCGACCTGCGCGCCGAGGGCTCGATCCGCCGCCTGCCGCACCCGGTGCGCTGACGCGCTTGTGAGCACTTTCCGGGGTCATAGCCCCGGAAAGTGCTCACAAGGGCTCCGCCCACCTAATCGTGCGCGACCAGCATCGTCGCGCCGCCGGTGGCGAAGTTCGGGACGTCCTCGGCGGCCGCCTGGCCCTCGGGAGAGCCCATCCCGGCCTGCAGCGCCTCGAGCGACTCGAACTGGAGTTCCGCGATGAGGTGGTACGGCGGCGTCGAGCCGTCGAGCGAGGAGCAGTGACGGTAGGTCCAGCTCTGCAGGTTGGGGATCTTGTTCGCGAGCGGGACGTGCGTCGCCTCGTAGTACTTGTCGAACGCGGCGGGGTCGTCGGGCTGGCCGTACAGGACGGTGAGGATGTGCATGAGGTCACCCTGGACCAGTCGTCACGGTCAGGTCACCCCTTCGAGCGGAGGGTGATCGATTCCGCGCCGGCGTCACCTTCGGCGCGACTAGGCAGCGTGCTTCTCGATGACCGCCCCGAGCCGGGGGAGCGCCTCGATGACGTTCTCCTGGGCCTTCGGGCGCAGCTTCGAGTAGACCGACGTGACGGCCTGGCGGTCCGACTTCTCCGCCCGCCGGTCGGTGACGCCGAGGAGGGCCTCCGACACCGGCTGCGGGTGGGCCGCGAGGTAGGCGCCGAAGTCGCCGGTGGGGGACGCGTTGTAGGCGGTCCAGTGGGGCTCGAGGGCCTCGACGAACTCGTCGAGGAGCGTGTTGATCGCGCCCCAGATGATCCCGGGCTTGATCTTCTTGACGGCGGCGTACCCCGTCTTGATCACGCCGCCCGACAATCCGCTCTTGTCCTTGACCTCGTCGTCGACCAGACGGGCCAGGTCGTCGACGACGTAGCCGCGCTTGTCGGAGTCGAGCAGGGCTGCCTTGAGGGTGACGGCCACGCGGTGTGTCCTTCCACGGGGGAGCAGGGCGAGGCGACGGTACGACACCCGGACGTGATCACCACGCACGCCCCCGGGGGCGAACGACACGGGTGTGGTTCACCGCGCGGCGTCAGGACCCGTCGTCGTGGGCGGTGACGAAGTCGAGGAACGTCGCCCAGGAGTGGTCGTGAGCCCGCCGGCCGGCGAGCACGCCGAGGTGGCCCCCGGGCTCCACCGAGAAGCGGAGGTCCGACGACGAGGTCAGCAGCTCGGTGCCGCGCCGCACCGCGGCGACCGGCGCGATCCCGTCCTCGGAACCGGCGATGAGCAGGACCGGGGCGGTGACGTCGGCCAGGCGCACCGGTCGTCCGGCGATCTCGACGGAGTCGGTCGCGATCTCGTTGTGGCGGATCACGTGGTGGTAGACCTGCCCGAACGCCCGGCCGGGGTAGGCCACCATGTTGTTCATCAGGATGTCGACGGCCTCCATCTGCTCGAGCAGTTGGCGGTCGTCGAGGTGGGTCAGGATCGTCACCGGCTTGGTGACGTACCGGTCGACGCTCACGAGCTGGAAGGCCGCACGCACGGCGGGCGCGGGGAAGCCGCCGAGGAGCCGGTAGAGGGTCGTGAAGATCCGGCCACCGGTGTACTCCGCGATCGACCGGAACGGGGCCACGATCGGCACCGCCTCGACGTCGACCGGCGCGGCGAACGCCGTCACGGAGGCGATCGGGTGGTCGGGGTGACCGGCCGGGGTGAGCAGGACGAACAGCCCGCCGAGGCTCCAGCCCACGAGGTGGACGGGGCAGCGTTCCTGGTCCGGCCCGGCCTCGTCGTCACACACCCGCGTGACCGCGGTGGGCACGACGTCGTCGACCCAGGTCTCCAGGCCGCGGCGCCGGCCGCGCCAGAACGCGGCGTCGTAGGTGACGACGTAGACGGTGCGCCCCTGCCCGAGCAGGAACTCGACGAAGCTGTTGCCCCGGCGCAGGTCGAAGGCGAGGTCCGGCGCCCCGAGCGGGGGGACGAGCAGGATCGGCAGCCCGACCGCGGCCGGCCCGTCCGGCAGCGGCGCGTAGCGGTGCAGTGTCCAGCCCCGCCCGCCGGTCACCGCGCTGCGCGGCATCCGGCGGGTGTCCGCGAGGTGCCCGTACCGGAACCGGTCGTGCACGTTCGCCGCCGCCGACCCGACCCGCTCCAGCGCCGACCCCGCCTCGTGCAGCGCCGCGTCGAGGATCGTGGGCACCGGGGACGACGCCTCGTCCGGGTCGGTCCGCGCGGCGGGAGACACGGCGGCATCGTAGGGCTGTTCGGGGGACGACGACGGGTCGACGCCGCCCGGTCGGCCGTGTGTGGCTGCCGGGCGTGACGCGGTGAGCGGCTGCCGGGGCGCGACCGGCAGACGTTCGCGCTGGTCCACCCGGCGTTCCCCGGGGACTCCCTCGGGTGAGCGCGCGGCCCACTCGGCCGAGGGATCTCCCGCCTGATCGTCCGAAGGACGACTACGCCTTTCGTCAGTTTGACTGGGCACACGGCGCCCGGAACCGGGCAGGTGTCCGGGTGCCGTGGTCCCTAGGAGACTGCTGAATTAAGCGCCGGGGTGTCGGACGGGGATCATGGCTGGCGGCTGGGATCCTCGCCGGGTGCAGGGCCACTGGGATGATCAGCGTGAGCTGCTGGACGTGGAGTCGCTGGCTGGGCATCTGATTGACCCCGGCACCGTGTTCGGGTTCCTCGCCGCTCATCGGTTGCGGTTGTTCCCACCGGAGCTGTTCGAAGGCCTGTTCCCCAGTCAGCGGGGACGACCGAGTGTGCCTGGCGAGGTCGTGGCC